>NZ_CP040005.1:2748744-3097489 GCF_005696555.1 Actinomyces sp. oral taxon 171 str. F0337
GGGGCGCGACGACCTACGACGTGCGCCTGTCGGACGGAACCGTGCAGACGGGAATCGCCGGAGGATCAGCATCCTTCGACGTCGCCTCGGGACGCGCCTACACCGCTCAGGTGCGCGCCAGGTCGAGTCAGGGGACGGTCTCGGAGTGGTCCTCCCCGTCCAACTCGGTGACGCCCTACGGTGAGCCCGGAACCCCTGGGACCCCCGTCATCACCCCAAACGGGGACACGGTCAACGTCAGCTGGCAGGCGGCCAACGGCAACGGAAGTCCCGTGAGCTACACGCTGCACTACTCCAACGGGCACACCAGTGACTCCAAGGACGTGGGAGGCGCAACCTCCACCACGGTCTCGGTCTCGCGCGGAACCTGGACCTTCTGGGTCGAGGCCGACAACGGTCACGGCTCCAAGACCTCGGGCCAGGCCAGCTACAGCTACAAGCCGGCCCCGCTGACACCGTCGACCCCCGCCGTCAAGGCCACCGGCAACAGCGGCGAGCTGTCCGTGAGCGCCTCGCCCCGAGCCGGCAACGGCTGGAGCGTCGGCGAGCTGACGGTGGAGTACTCCGTCGATCAGGTCACCTGGACCAGCTCCTCGACCATTCGAGGACTGACCGATGGGCAGGCCTACACCGTCTACGCCCGCGCCAACGGAGGCGGGCAGTACTCCGACGTCGTCGCCTCCTCCCCGGTGACGCCCTACGGTCCGCCGTCGGCGCCCTCGGTCAGCTGTGAGCTCACCGGCAAGAAGCAGAAGAAGGTCTCCTGCTCCTGGAGCCCTGGGGCCAACAACGGCGCGAGCACCGAGTACGAGCAGACCGATGACGGCGGCAAGTCCGTGGAGAGCGTCGAGATCGGTGACACCTACGACGGCAAGCTCAAGCGCGGTGAGTCGCTCACCTGGTGCGTGCGGTCCAGGACCAACGCCGGCACCTCCGAGTGGGGCTGCGGCACCGTCACCAGGCCGTCCAAGCAGGGCGATGACGACGACGATGACGATGACGACGATGACAAGAAGCAGGCCTTCCCGGTCGGCACCGAGACGCAGTTCTACGTGGACCAGTCGCAGAGGTGCCATCCCTTCGGCCCCTGGGGCACCTGCTACCAGATGGTCTTCGACATCACCGGAAACCCCAATAGCACCATGTCCTGTGGCTACTGGTACTGGGACACCTGGAACGGGCAGCCGGCCTGGAACGAGGAGGAGGTGGCCCTCGATAAGAACGGGTACGCCCGGCACAAGTTCCCCCACAGGACGCCTTACGTGAACCAGTCCATCATCTGCACCCAGCAGTAACCGGATCATTAACCGGATCGATGCCCGGCACGCAACAAGTCACACACTCACCTCTCTCCACCCGAAGGATCATTGATTCCATGCCGATGACCCCCGAGAACGCGACATGGTTCGCTGACGCCTTCTCCACCATTGTCAGCAACGTCGGTCAGGCGCTGCTCGACAAGGAAGACGTGATCAAGCTGGCCCTGACCACCATGCTCTCCGAGGGCCACCTCCTGCTCGAGGACGCCCCCGGTACCGGCAAGACCGCCCTGGCCCGGGCCCTGGCGGCCTCGGTGCAGGGAACGCACTCGCGCATCCAGTTCACCCCCGACCTGCTGCCCAGCGACATCACGGGCGTGACGATCTACGACCAGAAGACGGGCACGTGGGACTTCCACGCCGGCCCGATCTTCTCCTCGATCGTCCTGGCCGACGAGATCAACCGGGCCAGCCCCAAGACCCAGTCGGCCCTCCTGGAGGTCATGGAGGAGTCCCAGGTGACGGTCGACGGTGTACGCCACACGACTGAGCGCCCCTTCATGGTCATCGCCACCCAGAACCCCATCGAGCAGGCCGGCACCTACCGCCTGCCCGAGGCCCAGCTCGACCGCTTCCTCATGAAGGCCTCCGTGGGCTACCCGGGCCGGGAGGCACTCACCCAGATCCTGTCGAGCTCGGCCCACCCGGACCGCTCCAAGGACCTGTCCGCGGTCGTGGCCTCCTCGGTCGTGGCCTCCATGGCCGATCTGGCCGCATCCAACCACATCGAGAACTCGGTGCTGGACTACATCGGGGCCCTGGTGGAGGCCACACGCACAGCCGAGGAGACCCGCATGGGCGTGTCCACCCGTGGTGCCATCGGCATGGCTCGGGCCGCCCGGGTGTGGGCGGCCTCCCAGGGACGCAGCTTCGTCCTGCCAGACGACATCAAGGATCTCGCCGAGGTCGTGTGGGCCCACCGCCTGGTCATGGACCCCGACGCCGAGTTCACCGGCGCCACCGCCGCCGGTGTCATCACCGCCGCCCTGGCCCAGGTCCCCGCCCCCACAACCCGCGATTGAGCCGCATGCCGCCTCAGACGACGTCGCAGAAGCCTGCCCACCAGGCCCGTCCGGGTTCAGCGGGCGAGTCCGGTGCATCCGCCTCCTCCGCCGTATCACCCCCGAGGTCCTCGGGGGCTCCGGCGTCCTCGCCGTCCACGGCATCGGCTGCGTCGTCGACCTCCACGAGCACGGCTCTGACCGCCAGACCCGCGCGGTCCCGACTGACCGACGCGGTCGCGGTGCTGCTGCGGCCGCTGCGCTGGCTGCTGCACATCGTGACCCCGATCGGATGGGGCAGTCTGGCGCTGCTCGTGGCCTGTGGGCTGACCGGAGCAGTCATGGGCTGGCAGGAGGCATGGAGCGCCGCGGCCGCCGTCGGCATCGTCGTGGTGAGCGCCTGGCTGTGGCTCATTCCCCGCGCCGGCTACTCGGTCCACCACGACCTGCTCGAGCCCCGCGTCACCGTGGGCGACCACGCTCTCATCCGTCTGACCGTCACCAACCCCCGCGCCCGACCGCTGCTGCCCTCGCGCATGGAGATGCCGGTGGGGCCGGGGCGGGCCGTCTTCGTCGTCCCGACTCTGACCCCTCGGGCCGTCCACGAGCGCGGCTTCGTCCTGCCCACCCAGCGTCGCGGCATCGTCACCGTGGGGCCGGTCCTGGCGGTCCAGCGCGATCCGGTGGGACTGCTCCAGCGCGAACGCTCCCTGAGCCCCGCGCAGGACATCCACATCCACCCGCGCACCGTGCGTCTGGGCACGGTCCTGCACGGCGTCCTGCGCGACATCGAGGGCGCCGTCACCCAGGACCTGTCCAGCTCCGACGTCGCCTTCCACGCCCTGCGCGAGTACGTCCCCGGCGACGACCGGCGCAACGTCCACTGGCGCACCACTGCCCGCACCGGCCGCCTCATGGTGCGCCAGTTCGAGGAGACCCGTCGCTCCAACCTGCTCGTTCTGCTGTCCACCCGTCAGGACGACTACGCCGGTGAGGAGGACTTCGAGACCGCGGTGTCCATCGCCTGCTCACTGGCCATGGACGCGATCCAGGACGGGCGCGAGGTCCGCTTCATCACCCAGATCGGTGCCCTGCCCACCTCCTCCGCCCTGCGGATGCTGGACACGTCCTGCCTTCTGAGCACCGGTGAGGACGACATCAGCTGCGACCTCCTGGTGCGACACGCCTGCACGGCGCACCCCGATGCCTCTATCGTCGTCCTTGTCACTGGTCAGCAGGTCGACCGTGCCGTCCTGGCCCGGGCTCGTGGCTTCGCTCCCCTGCCGATGGTGGTCGTTGCCCTGCGCGCGGGCCAGCACGGCCTGTCGCGTCACCACGCCGGAACCATGCCAGTCGTGGACATGGACCGTCTTGAGCAGCTTCCCACCGCCCTGAGGCGAGCACTATGACCCCCACGATGACCCCCACCACCGTCTCCCCTCGCACCGCGAGCTCCCCGCTCTCCGGCGCCTCACCCGCCGGGGCCCCCTCCCCGGCCGAGGCCCCCTCGCAGGCCACCGCCGAGCCCTCCGGCGGCTCGACCGGGTCGACCTCCTCCTGGTCGACGGCGACGTCGTCGCGCACGCGCAGCCTCTCCAGCAACGAGACGACTCGTCGAGCCCGCTCGGTCACCGGCGCCGGCCCGCTCCTGGCACGTCCCTCCCGACCGGCGCTCTCCGCCCGCCGCTTCCTGCCTCCCAGGCGCGGCGCCAAGCCGCCCACACCGGCGGCCGCCGCCCTTGAGCTGGTCCTGATGGCCGGGATCATCGCCGTCGGCGCGGTCCCCTTCCTGCCGGTCTTCGCCTCCGTGGTCGGCTGCCTCGCCGTCGGCTACGGCGCGCTCATCGGCACCCTGACCGCGTTGGTCTGCTCACGCCTGCGCCTGTCGGTGCTGCCGAGCATGGCGGCCCTGGCGCTGGTGCACGTCCTGGTGGCCCCCTGGCTGCTGACCGACGTCGGCTCCGGGACGGCGGCGATCAGGACCGTGCTGGGCTCCACGGTCACCGTGTGGCGCGACGCCCTGACCGTGCCGATGCCGCTGAGCTCCTTCAGCGGCATGACGGTGCTGCCGTGGATGACCGGGCTGGCGGTCTCAGCGCTGGCGACCCGCCTCATCCTGGCGGGTCGTGAGGTCCTGGCCGGCCTGACCCTCATCTGCCTGCCCGCCGTCGGCATCGGCTGGGGCGGGCAGGAGGCCGTGCGCCCCACCACGCTGGGCGTCCTGTTCGTCGTCGGGATCCTGGCCCTGTGGACCTGCGGCTCCCTTCGTCAGCGGCGCAGCCACGTCGTTGAGGCCCTGGACCTGAGCTCCTTCTCCACGACCTCGGGCACCACGAGCGCCCGCTCCACCGGCGACCTCGGTCGGGCGGCCCTGCGCGGGACGGTCATCGCCGCCGTACTGCTCCTGGTCACCGCCCTGGCCGCCATGGTCCTGACGCCCACCGCCCCCGCCTCCCGGACGGTGGTGCGCGACCTGTTCCAGCCGCCGCTGGACCTGACCGAGTACGCCAGCCCGCTGTCCCTGGTACGCACCCTGGAGACGGACAAGGCCCACACCCGGCTCATGAAGCCCACCAACCTGCCCTCGGGCGGACGCATCCGCATCGCCGCCCTGGACTCCTACGACGGCCTGTCGGCCCACATCGGTCAGAACGAGAACGGCCAGTCGCGCTTCGAGCGCATCGGCGACAAGACCCAGCTGACGGCCAACCGGCTCGACGGGCGCAAGCAGACCTCCTCCCTGACCATCGAGGACTACAGCTTCCCCTGGGTGCCCACCATGCCCGAGACGATCCGCATCGAGTCCTCCGGGCCACGTCAGTCCGCCCTGCGCGAGGGCATGTACTACGACAAGTTCTCCTCCACCGGGGTCGCCACCAGCGGCCTGGCATCGGGCGACGTCCTCACCGAGCGGGTCGCCCCCTACACCGCGCCCTCCGAGGCCGCTCTCAACAAGGCGACCCTGGCGCAGACCTCACTGGGACCGATCGAGCAGGTACCGCCGTCGGTGGCCTCTCTGGCCAAGGAGATCGTCGGGGCCGAGTCCAACCCCATCGCTCAGGTCCGGACGCTCCAGCAGCGCCTGCGCACGAGCTACTACTCCGACGGCACCAAGAGTCCCTCCCAACCCGGGCACGGGGCCGCCCGCATCGCCTCCATGGTGGAGGCAGACTCCCTCGTCGGCGACGACGAGCAGTACTCGGTGCTCATGATGCTCATGTGCCGCTCGCTCAACATCCCGGCCCGCGTCGTCATGGGCTTCGACCCAGCCACTGACGGCGACGCCAAGACCGTCACCGGCGAGGACGTCAAGGCCTGGGTGGAGATCCCCTTCGAGGACCTGGGCTGGGTGTCCTTCGACGTCACACCGGACCGTGACCAGGTTCCCCAGCAGCAGACCACCCAGAAGGTCTCCAACCCCGAGCCCAACGTCCTCCAGCCCCCGTTGCCCAACGAGGACCCGGCCCAGCTGCCGCCCAACTACGAGGACCCTCAGCGCGACGACCCTCAGGACAATGACAAGGGCGGTCTGCCGACCGCGGTCATCGCCGTCGGCGGCTCCATCCTGGCGATCGCAACGATCGTGGGCTCCGTCCTGGGATGGAAGGCCTGGCGGCGCAGCCGACGACGCGCACGCACCGGCGTCGGTAAGGCCCTGGGCGCCTGGGAGGAGATCCTCGACCGGGCCCGCGACCTGGGGCGCTCCCCCGGGTGGGGAGCCACTCGGCGTGAGGCGGCAGCGCAGCTGGCGCCTCACTTCCCGCAGGTCGATCTGCCTCGATTCGCTGGAGCAGTTGATACCCAGGTCTTCAGCTCCGGGGAGCCGCCGTCGTACGCTCTAGGGGAGCTGTGGGAGTCCTCGGATGCGATCGTCCGCTCCATGGGGGCGGAGCGCTCGCGCCTGGGACGGGCATGGGCCCGTTTGTCCCCGCGCTCCCTTGTCCATCCCGCCGGGAGGCGGTCACGTCGACCCAGGAGGTTGCGGTCATGACGATCACTGCTGACGCCCGTGGCAGCGCCTCGACCGCTGCGGGCCCACCGACGTCCTCCCACCTGCCCAATGAGACGGCGCGCCCCGGCGTCGTCAGCCCGTACGGTATGACGCCGACCGCCTCCGGTGATCCCCACGGTGGTGCAGCAGCGGCCCCCCGGGGCTCAGAGACCAGCACGGCCGAACCAGCTGGGCACACGCCGTCCCCGCATCAGCTCCCCCCGGCCCCGCTCCAGGCGCGCATCGTCGCCGGGGTCATCGACCTCGTCATCGGTTCGCTTCTGGTGGGGGGCCTGACCTCGGCCATCTGGCAGGTGGGCGGCCGCCCGGTCCTGACCAGCGGGCTCATCGCCTTCGGGGTGGTCGTCGGGGCGCGCTGGCTCGCTATCGCGACCACCGGCTGGTCCCTGGGAGGGCGGCTGCTCAGCATCCGCATGCTGGGGGCCCGCAACCAGGCCCCCTCACCGCTGGGGTCCTTCCTCCATGCCGATCTCATCCTGGCCGTCAGCATCTCCACTCTCGGCCTGGGCGGCATCGCGCTCATGCGCACCGCGGCCGCCGACCCCGAGGGACGTGGCTGGCACGACAAGCTCTCCGGGATGGTGCTGCTCAGCGCCCGTAGGGCGAAGCGTCCGAACCGGCCCACTCCCTCAGCGACCCAGCCGGAGAGGCGTCCTGTGGCCGAGCCGGCCCCCACTGGTCGCCGGGCCGCTGCAGTGTCCGAAGTGCCGCGGCAGTCGTCCTCCCAGAACATCGGTGAGGCATGGGACGCCGCCAGGCGCGTGTCCCTCTCCTCCTCGCCCACTGAGCAGAGCGCTGCGAGCCAGGAGCCCGCCGCAACGCCGTCCTCACAGGCCGCTGGAGAGCAGGACGAGTCGGCCTCCCACCGTCAGCCCTTCGAGAGGACCGGCCGCAAGGCCGAGAAGAAGGCCAGGAAGGCGGCACAGGCCAGGAAACGCGGCTCCCGTCCGAGCTTGACGAGCAGACGGGCCGATCAGGGGGCCGCGCAGGGCGCCGAGCACGTCACCACCGCGGGCGCCCAGAGCGCCACCGATGCCGGCGTCACCGACTCTTCTGGCAGGACCACGCACCCGACGACGTCGGATCCGGTCTCCTCCTCGATCCGCCGGCCCCGGCCTGCCCGGCCCGCCCGCCCGGGTCGCCCCGCGCGCCATGCCGGCCGCGCCCTGGCCGCCGGTTCATCCAGCGCCGCCGCCTACACCTCAGGGGCCTCTGCCGAGGGCTACGGCATGAGCATGGATCCCGCAGCAACCGCGGCCACACCGTGGACCACGGCCAAGGCCGCCAAGGCGGCGACCGTGTCATCGTCCCCCTCCGCGAAGTCGGCGGCCTCCACCGGCCCGGCGGTCTCAGACGCCGACGCCGAGGCCGTCGCAGCCGCTTCAGCCACCCCCGTGGACCCTCAGGCATCCACCGCGATGTCCTTAGCCCAGGTCGTGTCCCGACCGGCGGTGGAGAAGCCCTCGAAGCCCGCGGCGGGGTCCGCGGAGAAGGATGCCTTCACAGCTGTTCCCAGGGAGCCCGCGGATGCCGCCGCCCCGCCCCAGGAGGACACGGAGGCAACATCGAGCAGTACCGCATCGTCGACATCACCCGAGCCAACCTCCGCAACACCGATCAAGAAGCAGGTCAAGAAGCGGTCGGTACCCGCACCATCGGGCTCCGCCTCGCAGATGGATGCCGAAACCGCTACGCTCCACGCCGTGGAGGACGACTCGTCGGAGTCCACGGACGGGGCCGAGCGGCCTTCGCCCCAGACCCACGCGCCACCCTCATCTCAGCGGCCGTCCGACACGACGACGCCCTCAGCGGAATCCTCCAAAACTGCGGCCGATTCCGAGGCACCCCAGTCCTCCACGTCGCGAGATGCGACTTCCACACCACAAGTCCCGCGCTCGAAAGCCACAAAACCCGTAACATCACAGACGATGGAACCACGACACGCCCACACCCAACGCTGGAGGAATCAGTCCGGTCACACCGGCAAGAAGGCCTCCGGCTCATCCGCTGCACCCGCCGGGGATCAGCGAGAGCCGGTGTCACAGCCCGGCGTTCCTCGTCGCGAGAGCCTCTTCACCACCGAGCGGCAGCGCTTCGCCGCCGGAGCGGGCCCAGCCCCGGAGGTGGCGCACACCTTTGACACGTCCAGCATCCTGCCCTCGGCGGACCGCAACACGCAGGCCCTCATCGACTCGGTGCCCTGGTCCTCGGTTCCCACCTCGGTCGATGCCGCCACGGTGGACTCCCTGCCCGATGGGGTCATCATCTCCGATGACGGCTTGTCCCAGCAGCCCGAGGAGGCTTCGACGCCACCGCAGCGTACGTCCCCGATGGACCTGACCAACCCCGCCACGGTGCCCGGTGGAGTGCCGGCGTCCTCGGAGGGCGACGCGCACCCGACTGTGCGCAGTCACCGCAGCCATGCTCGGGCCTCCGCCGACAGTGCGACGAGCACGGCCGCCCCGGAGGGGAGCTCTCCGCGCCGGTCCCACGCCTCGCACCGCTTCCAGGGGCCGGGATTCCCCTCGCCCGCGGACGAACAGGCAGCACCCGATGAGCCCCGCAGTGACGCCCAGGCCACTGAGGCCGGCGACACTCGTCACGAGCACCGAGCCCCCGCCCAGGCGCAGTCCCGGACCGGCACGTCCAGGCGCAGTGCCAGCAGCGGTATGCCGGAGGCAGCCACACCGGCCTCCGCCTCTGCAGGCGTCTCCCTGCCTCCTGCCACCCCGGTTCCTGCTGCGAGCCCTCAGGCCGCCACGCCGCCGCTCCCGTCGGCCTCGTCAGCTGCTCCGGCGCTGTCGGTGCGTCTCGTCCCGCTGCTGGGCGGCAACCCGATCCTTATCCACGAGCCCACGGTGGTGGGCCGCGACCCCGACAACATCTCGGCCTATCCCGGGGCGGAGCGCGTCGCTCTTGATGACCCCACGCGCTCGGTATCCAAGACGCACGCGGCGATCTTCCCGCTGCTGGACGGGGTGTGGGTCACCGACCTTCACTCCACCAACGGGACTCGGGTGGAGTACCGCGATGGGCGCACCGTCGAGGCCGTGCCGGACAAGGCGCTGTCGGCTCTGGAGGGCAGTACGATCTTCTTCGGCCGCGTCGCCTTCAAGGTGGAGGTCGTCTGAGTTCCGCACCGGTTCCCTCAAGCGCTGGGGCCCGCACTCCCTTCAAGGAGTGCGGGCCCCGGTGTCTATGGGGCGGTGTCTATGGGGCTCAGCGGTGCATGGTTCGGTGAAGGTGGCACCGCGGGTGGATTGATCCCGGACCTTTCCCAGTAGCTCCCGCCTCTCCCGTACCTCGTGCAGGACGTGCCGGGCACCATCCCGACTGCGAGCGACTGCTCTCGGGAGGCGATCTCAGCCGACGTCGATCCCGCAGCGATCCAGTGTCCACAGCGCTGACATCACCGAGTCCGCCGTCAAAGCATCACTCAAGAATCCTTGGAATTCTGCGGGTTCTCCTCAGCGCGCGACGCCGGTGCAGCGTTGATGTCAGCATGGTGGATACCGGCGTCTCGCCAAACCTCCCCCATCGGCACTCCGGCGTCTCTAGGACAACCGACCCCATCGACGAGCTCCTGCCCGAGCGAGCGCCTGAGAGGCCTAGAATCTGACGGCAACGACGAGAGGGGACGATGTTGATCGAGGTTTCCGCCGAACAGGTGCTCGCATGGCGGCTGCACAGGCAATATCTGGAGCCATTGACGGACGCCGGCCCTGTTGAGATCGTCGGACGGCTCTGCGGCGCACAGGCGCAGGTGGCGTCCGCAGCTGAGACCGCTGTCGCCTTACGGCAACGCAACCCGCAACCTGAAGGGGTCAAGCGCGCCTACTCCGACCGCTCGCTCGTCAAGACGTGGGCGATGCGCGGAACGCTGCACGCGATGCGGTCCTCGGAGGTAGCGGAGTACCTGTCGCTACTGGCCGGCGCCCGTACGTGGACCAAGCCCTCCTGGTCACGGCACTTCGGCGCGACGCCGGAGGAGGTTAGGCAGCTGACGGAGTCTGTCGCCGACCTTCTCCACGGTCAGGTGCTGTCTCGCGATGAGCTCGTGAGCGAACTGGTTCAGGACAAACGGTTCAAGGGGATGGAAGAACAACTGCGCTCCGGGTGGGGGGCTCTGCTCAAGCCTCTCGCATGGCAGGGTGCCCTGTGCTACTGCCCGAGCTCGTCTTCGAAGGCGACATTCACTCACCCCGCCAGTTTTCTGACGAACTGGAATGGGCTGCCGGATCCTGCGGAGGCAGCACCAGCGGTCATTACGCGATACCTGTCCGCCTACGGCCCGGCGACCCCTGAGACCTTTGATGCGTGGCTTTCGCGTAACAGCAACAGGAAGTCAACGCTCAGGGGCTGGTTCGCCAGTCTTGGCGAGCAAGTCGTCGAGGTGAGGGTGGAGGGCGAGACACGGTATCTGCTCGCCGAGCATGAGGACGAGCTCGCGGCCACCCGACCCAGCCGCGCAACCCACCTCCTAGGAGCATTCGACCAGTTCGTTCTTGGTCCCGGGACGAAGGACACTCACATGCTGGCGAGTGAGCATCGCTCACTGGTGAGCAAGGCTGCGGGCTGGATCGCTCCCGTCCTGACCCGGGGAGGGCGGATCACCGGTGTCTGGGACATGGATGACGGGAATCTTGTCGTCACCCCATTTCCAGGTGAGCAGGCGCCGCCGTCAAAGGTGTTGGAGGATGCTGCTGCGCGGCTTGCAGCGGTGCATGGTTCGGTGAAGGTGGCACCGCGGGTGGATTGATCCCGGACCTTTCCCAGTAGCTCCCGCCTCTCCCGTACCTCGTGCAGGACGTGCCGGGCACCATCCCGACTGCGAGCGACCGGGCTCAGGAGGCGTCCTCAGGGGTGTTGACGCAGGCGGTCTTGGCCTGAGACGCCTTACCGTCCGAGCGCACCGCGGTGACCTCCAGGCAGGTGAGCGGCGGCTGGGCGACGACGACGACCTCATTGGTGCGGGTGGAGTCCACCTCGGTCTCCTCATTGGGCAACTTGACCCGGTAGAGGTAGCTGCCGGTCCAATCCGTCTCCGGCTCGCCCCAGGTGAACTTCACCGTGCCATCGCCCTGCGCCTCACCCACGATATCGCCCACCATGGGCACCGAGGCCTGCAGGGGATCGGCTCCGGTCTGCGGGGCGATCGTGGCGATCGGGTTGTCGGGCTTCTTCCGCTTGTCCTGGTTCTGGGAGACGATGATCGCGGCGATGACGGCGGCAACCATGGCCATGACCAGCAAACCGGTCAGCACGGCCCGCATGCGGTTCGGACGGCTCGGCTCGCCGGTCTCCGAGTCCGACGTCGAGCCCTTGTCCTCGCCGTCGGGATCCACCCGCATGGCGATGTGCTCACTGGTGACGTCGACCTGGTTGAAGACCCCCATCTTCGTGGCGGTGTCGGCCTCGTCGGGGTTGGGGCGCCTTACGGACTTCGCGGCCTTGTCCGGCTCCTGGAACAGGTCGACGGTCGTGATCGGCAGGTCGAGCTCGGCCTGGACCTGCTGGAGCGCCCGGGCGAAGGCCAGTGCCGTCGGGTAGCGGGAGTCCGGGTTCTTGTCCATCGCCACCGACAGCACGCGGTGCAACGACGGCGGGGCGTCCTGACGACCCAGCGGGGGCAGGGGGTCCTTGACGATACGGCGGGAGAGCTCGTAGACATCCGGGATGCCGTCGGTCTCGAAGGGGCTGCGCCCCGTGAGCATCGCGAAGGTGGTCGCACCCAGGGAGTAGATATCGGAGGCGGGATTGGCCGAGCGCATCCCGACCAGCTGCTCGGGGGGAGCCCAGGGCACGCTCATCCCCCGCAGCTCCTCGGTCCCTTCCGGACCACTCATGGCGGAGATGCCGAAGTCCGAGAGCACTGGACGACGATAGGTGGTGAACAGGATGTTGGCGGGCTTGATGTCTCGGTGGACGATGCCGGCCCGGTGAGCGGTCTCCACCGCCCCGGCGATCTGGATCGCCGTCGACAGGGTCTCAGCGACATTGAGGGGACCCTGACGCAAGATGGCGCCCAGCTGCGGCGGCGGGCAGTACTCCATGACCAGGAAGGGGTGGCCGTCGGCGGAGACTCCCGCTCCGTAGATGGACAGGATGGCCGGGTGGGAGGAGACCCGCGCCATGAGGTTCGCCTCCGACTCGAAGCGGGAGGCGGTCTTGTCCTCAACGTCAGCGTTCATGACCTTGACCGCGACCTCGCGGCGGGGCATGTGCTGCTCGAAGAGGTAGACCGTGGAGTAGCCTCCCGCTCCGAGCCTCTCCAGGTACGTGAACCCGGAGATGACCGGAGGCGGCCCCTTATGATCCAGCATCAGGGGAGGTTCTCAAAGGCGAGGGTCTGACCATCGCCGAGGTCGAGGACGTCTCCGCTGCGCAGGAGCACCGGATTCGCCGAGGACAGGCGCACGGGCGCCTCGTTCTGGCGGTTGAGAACAGTGCCGTTGCAGTTGCCCAGGTCCTGGGCCAGAACACTCCACGCATCCAGGTCGATGAGGATGTGGTTGCGGGAGACGAGCTGGTTGGGACTGGCGACGATCAGCGGACGGAGGGGTACCTCCGCAACGCTGGTGATGTCGTCGGCCACAGGGTTGCGACCCACCAGGAGGGGACGGTTGAGCTCGATGCTCTCGCCGCCGGAGATGACCACGCGCCCCAGAGGGGGGCAGGCCACCGACTTGGCCGGGCGGTTGAGCTCAGCTCCGCAGACGCGGCACACGGTGTAGTTCGTGGGGTTGGGGTGACCCTGGGGGCACACCGCCGACAGCACGATCCGTATGGCGTCGGGTTCACTGGGAGAGCTCGCCGAGACCGGGGACGTCGGGCTGGAGGGTCCGGCTCCCACGAGGGAGACGAGCTCGCCGACCAGGTCCTCGGGCAGGCCGTTGATGGTCTGCCCGTCATGGTCACCGCGACCGAGGTCCGCGCTCGAGGGCTCATCGGCGGAGGGATGCACGAGCTCCACCACCGTCGCTGCCGCGGCTGCGGATCCGGCCGACTCGGCGGCCTCCGCCGACTGGCCCGGCTCCAGGGGACCGAGCCCCTGGTTGAGCAGCTCGGCGCGCAGCTCCTGGGAGAGGTCCTCGGGCAGGCCGTTGATGGTCTGTCCGTCATGGTCCCCGGAGCGTACGGGCTCTTCCTCGGCGTGCGCCTGCGCGGCGGCCTCGGCAACAGCAGTGGCCTCCGCGACCACGGCGGCCTCAACAGGCACGAAGTCGGCCGGGGTCTGGGCGACCTCGGTGACCTCAGCGGCAGCGTCCTTGATACCAGTAGCCTCAAGATCCTCGCTCGACGGGGGCGGAGGGGGCGGGATCATGGCCTCTGCCTCCTGAGCGGAGGGGATCGGCAGGGCCGGGATATCGAAGACGGGGGCGATCAGCGGGTCCTCATCGGAAGCCTCCGGCGAGGACTGGGTGGCGACCTCGGCAGCCTCAGGGGCCTGGGCGTCCAGGGCCACGGCAGGAGCCTCAACGGACTCAACGGACTCGAAGGACTCGAAGGACTCGAAGGACTCAGCCTCTGCGGACGGAGCGTCCGCCTCGACAACCTCGACCACTGGGGTGCTCAGCTCTGCAGGAGCCTCGACCGGCTCGGGCGACGACGTCGCCTCAGCAGCCTCGGAGATGCCGGCCACGACGGCCAGCAGGTCAGCGGGTCCCTCGGAGGCGGTGATCAGGGCCGGCTCCTCAGAGGCATCGGAGTCCACGGCGGAATCCGCCGACCGACCGGTGGTGGACTCGGCGGCCTCAGCGGCCTCGGCGGTCTCAAGGGACGCGGCGAGCTCGGCACCATCGCGGGCCTGCTGCTCGGCGTTGTCCTGCGCGATCTCGATGAGGTCGTCGACGACGTCGGGGGAAGCAGCGGTCTCAGCAGGCGCCCCTTCAGACGAGTCGTCCTGCTCCGAACGGTCCGACGAGGCGGACTGACGGCGCGAGGCACGACGCGATGCCCGGCGGGAGGACCGAGAGGTCCTCACCGCAGCAGCGGGAGATCCGGCGGAACCGGCAGAAGTGGTGGAGTAGTCAGGACCAGCCGGATCAGGGTCATCGTCGTCGGAGTCGCCGGACCCCTTCGACGATGCACGACTGGGGGACGGGGTCCCGCTCGACTTCTCCGAGCCGCGCAGCACCAGGTGGCCGGTGCTCACAACGGCGTCGACCGCCGGGCGGCGCACCTGGCCGGCGCCGTCGGGCGCGCTGACGATGAGCGAGTTGGGGGCGGTCACCGTCGTCTCGAACCAGGTGGTGACCGCGGAGGCGTCCAGTGCCTTGCCGTCGACCTCCATCTGGGGGGCGCCGCGCAGCGCCACGTGGAAGACGTCCTCGGGAGCCGAGACGGCGAGCACGAAGTCCGGGATCGCACCCAGACGTCCGCCCATCCCCATCACCAGCTCATCCAGGGCCCGCGTCAGCGAGGCCTCCTCACTGCGCAGCAGCCGCCACAGGCGCTCGGTGAGGTCCTGCGGCACCGACGGGGGCAGGATCATCACAGCACGTGGCGTGACCACGCCTGTCCACGAACCCTCGGTCCACCAGACCTCGTTGTTCGCGCTGCTGTTCGGGCTGTTTGTCATCATTTTTCTCCTCAACGGACGATACAGACACCGTCACCCAAGTATGCCTGCCGTCCCCGGTGCACGTACTCCGGTCGGCCGGGCGAGAGTCGATGGACGCCCTCCTCATCCTCGACGTGGGTGCCGTTCGTTGAACCCAGATCTGTGATAAGCACCCCATCCGAAGCGGGCACGAATAGGGCGTGCGTCTTGGACACGGAGTCCTCCGAACGGAGCACCGCGACGAGCTGCGCATCCGGGTGGGACTCGATGGGGGCCGGCCGACGCCCGAGAACAATCGGCCCCAGAACTGGGATTACTGACCCCTCAACCACCAGGGAGCAGGTCGCCACAGAGGTCGGTCTGGCGCTGAGGAGAACCGTCCCGGCCAACCGATCGAACCAGGTGCGCTGTTCGGCACGCCATAGTGAGAGGATCCACAACACCAGGGGTGCCAGTCCTGCGGTTGCCGCCAAAGAGAGACCCAGAAATGCGAGGTAAATCACCGCAGAGCGTCCAGGGGGGCTGTTCGTGTCCATCACCTTCCGGAGACGGACCCCGGTCACCAGCCCGCCGGGTGTGGCGCCTGTCATCGCCATCATGGCGGTCATCACAGCAATAAGCAGCACAACCGCCCCGACAGCGAATAAGATTCCACAGCAACGCTCCGAGACGACACAGAGTGCGACGATGAGCCCCGCATCCACCAGCACGCGGACCACACGGCGGTGTACGGATGCAGGCATAATCGTCGTATGTCGCTCTCGGGTCCTCATAGGACAGACATGGTAGGCGCCCAGCCCACTTCCTCGCAGTCGGACGAGGTCTCGGAAGGAACACACAGTGCAGATCGCGGTCACTCCTGATCCCCAGCGATGGGTGATCATCCCGCCCTTCCCACCTCCGGGGTGGGCGCGGGAGGAGGCCAGGCACCGCAGTGCCCACCTGGGAGTGACCGGACCGCAGTGGCGCTCCGAGCTGGAGTCCCTGCTCAATGAGCTGCAGGCCATGGAGCGTCAGGGGCGCTTCGCCCGGCTCATGCACATCGACGACGTCGCCCACCCGCCCTTCGTCATCGACCTCAGCCTGGAGATCGCCAAGGATGACGGCTCCAAGGAGGGGCGCCGTGCCACCCAGCGTCAGCTCGTCGCCGCGCTCCTGCCCGAGGCCGAGCTGGTGCGCCTGCGGCCGGGCCCGGACATGGTGGGGTTCTCCGCCTTCTACGAGTCCAACGGCCCCACCCAGGGTGTCGTCGTCCTGAGGCTGGCAGGGCTGCCGACAGTCCCGGTGGACCTGGTCATGCGTCTGTGGGGCGCCGCCGCCGAGGACATCGCTCCCAACCTGGATCATCTCATCGAGCTGGCCCGCCAGGTCGCCCCCGTCGTCTGAACGGCACGGACGCCCCCCCCCCCCGCGGTCACGAGCAACGACGACGCCGCTTAAGTCCCTGCCCCCTGCCCCTCATCCCTCTCCCCGACGTCCCGCTTCCTCCCCACCGATTCCCGACGAGGCCCCCGCCAGGGCGCGGCGGCAGCGCCGCCCCTCAGGCCTCCAGCGCCTCCGCCGCCTCGAGCCACTGCTCCTCCAGATCGGCATGGGTCGCCTCAGCGGCCACGAGCTCACGGCCGAGCTCGGCCAGCTCCCCCACCCGGTTCGGGTCGGCGGAGACCTCCTCCATGCGCGCGTGCAGCGCGGCGAGCGACTGAGCCGCGCGCTCCATCTTCCGCTCGATGCGCCCCAGCGCCTTCCTGGCCTCGTGGCGGCAGGCCCCGCTCGAGGCGCTGCGCTCAGACGAGGGCTCAGCTGCCGCCCGCGTCGCCGCGGATGGCGCGGCCCCCGCTGAGGCTCTCGGGCTGCCGGGGGCTCCCATGGCCTCGCGGCGCATCTGGAGGTACTGCTCGACCCCGCCGGGCAGATCGCGCACGCTGCCGTCCCCCAGCAGCGCGACCTGGTGGTCGGTCACCCGTTCCAGAAGGTAGCGGTCGTGGGAGACGACCACGAGGGTGCCGGGGAAGGAGTCGAGGATGTCCTCGACGGCGGCCAGGGTGTCGGTGTCGAGGTCGTTGGTGGGCTCGTCGAGCAGGAGCACGTTGGGCTCGGTCATGAGCAGGCGCAGGAGCTGGAGGCGGCGGCGCTCCCCGCCGCTGACCTCGCCCACCCGGGTCCAGGCGCGCTGGCGGGTGAAGCCCAGACGCTCGACGAGCTGGGCCGCAGTCATCTCCTTGTCCCCGACGACGACCCTCTCCCCCACCATGGCCACGGCCTCGACGACGCGCAGGTCCGCGAGCGCGTCGAGCTCGTGAGTGGACTGGGACAGGGTGGCCACCTGGACGGTCTTGCCGCAGACGACGCGGCCGCCAGTGGGTTCCTGGGTACCTTCGAGCAGACGCAGCAGGGTGGTCTTACCAGCACCGTTGACGCCGACGACGCCGACCCGCTCGCCGGGTGCGAGCCGCCAGGTGACTCGGCGCAGGACCTCCCGCTGGGTCGCCTCGCCGGTGTCGGTGGGCGGACCGGGGTAGCGCACGGTGACGTCCTCGAGGTCGAGGACCTTCTTGCCCAGGCGGGCGGTGGCCATGGCGGTCAGCGTCACGGTGTCGCGAGGGGGCGGCACGTCGGCGATGAGGGCCTCGGCGGCATCGATGCGGAAGCGGGGCTTGGAGGTGCGGGCGGGGGCGCCGCGGCGCAGCCAGGCCAGCTCCTTGCGCAGGAGGTTCTCGCGCTTGACGGCGGCCACGGCGGCCTGGCGGGCGCGCTCGGCCCGGGCCAGGACGTAGGCGGCGTACCCGCCGTCGTAGGTCTCGATGCGGCCGGCCGCCTGGGGGCGCCCGCCGCCGGGGTCGACGCCGGGGACGACCTCCCAGACATTGGTGCAGATGGCGTCCAGGAACCAGCGGTCGTGGGTGACGGTGACCAGGGCGCCGGAACCGCGGCCGCCCGGGCCGTTGAAGCGGGCCCGCAGGTGGCGGGCGAGCCAGTCCACGCCCTCGACGTCGAGGTGGTTGGTGGGCTCGTCGAGGATGACGACGTCGGCGCGGCGGGTGAGGACGGCGGCCAGGGCGACGCGACGGCGCTGCCCACCGGAGAGGGTGGCGACGTCGGCGGACAGGTCGAGGTCGGCGATGAGCCCGGCGTGGATGTCCCGCACGGCCGGATCGGAGGCCCACTCGTGCTCGGGTGCCTGGCCGTGGATGGCGGTGCGCACGGTGGCGCCCGGCGGCAGGTCGTCGGTCTGGCTGAGGACGGCCACGCTCACGCCGCCGGTGCGGGTGACGCGGCCGCCGTCGGGCTCGCGCCGACCGGCCAGGGCCGCCAGGAAGGTGGACTTGCCGGCACCGTTGGGGCCCAGGACACCGACGCGCGTGCCGTCCTCCAGCCCCAGGGTGACCTCGTCCAGGAGCAGGCGGGAGCCGACCGTCAGACGCAGGTTCTCCACGCCGAGCAGGTGCGCCATCAGCCCACCACCCGGGCGCCGGCCACGGGGGCGTCGGCGCGCAGGACGTCGGCCACCAGGCCCGAGGCCTTCAGCGCGCGCGAGACCCGCTGGGCGCTGCCGGGGTCCTCGACGAGGGCGGCGATGGTGGGGCCGGAGCCGGAGACGATGGCGCGCAGGGCCCCGGCCTCCTCGGCCACGGCGATGACCCGGGCCAGCTCGGGGCGCAGGTCGAGGGCGGCGGCCTGGAGGTCGTTGTGGAGGGAGCCCGCCAGGGCACGGGCATCCCCGGCGCGCAGGGCGGCGGTGAGGGCCTCGGGCACGTCCCGCGCCACGGGACCGCCGGTGAATCCTGCGCCCCGGCCTGCGCCGGCCGGGACGATGCCGGCCAGCTCGTCGAAGCGCCGGAAGACCGCCGGCGTGGACAGGCCATCATCGGCCAGGGCGAAGACCCAGTGGTAGGCGCCCCGGGTCATGATCGGGGTGACGCGGTCGCCGCGGCCGCTCCCGACGGCGGTGGCCCCGGTCAGGGGGAAGGGGACGTCGGCCCCGAGGCGGGCGGCCAGGGCGGAGAGCTCGGGCAGGGACAGGCCCGTGCCCCATAGGGCGTTGCACGCCACGAGGGCGGCGGCGGCGTCGGCGGACCCTCCGGCCATTCCGCCGGCGACGGGAACGCGCTTGCGCAGCAGGAGGTCGACTCCCTCGCCGACGCCGGCGGTCTGCGCCAGGAGCGTGGCGGCCCGCACGGCCAGGTTGGAGTCATCGACGGGGACGTCGGCATCGGGCTCCTCGAGGGTGAGCGTGACGGTGCCGTGGTCCTGAGCGGACTGTCGGCGGGCGGTGACGGTCTCGATGAGGCGGACCGCCTGGAAGACCGTGGTGAGCGGGTGGTAGCCGTCGGTGCCGGGGGCGCCGACGGACAGGAAGAGGTTGACCTTGCCCGGGGCCTCGACGCGCACCGAGCTGGCCGAGCCGCTGCGGGGCGGCGGCGTGGAGGACTCGCGCGGACCGGTGGGGCCGTCGGGAACGGCACGCAGATGGCTCATGACTGCTCCTGTGAGGTGGGAGGCGTTGGCGCAGCGGTCTCGTCGGCGGCGACGGGCTGCAGCACCTCGGCCAGGGCGGCGAAGGCGGTGATGTCGAGGGTCTCGCCGCGCCGCGCCGGGTCGATTCCGGCGGCGCGCAGGGCGCTCTCGGCGGCGTCGGCCCCTCCGGCGAGCTTCGCCAGGGCCTTGCGCAGGGTCTTGCGGCGCTGGGCGAAGGCGGCGTCGACCACGGCGAAGACCTGCTCACGGGTGGCGCGCGTGGCAGGGGGCCGGCGGCGCACGAGCTCGACGAGGGCTGAGTCGACGTTGGGCACGGGCCAGAAGACGTGTCGTGAGATGGTCAGGGTGCGACGGGCCGCGGCGTACCAGGCGGCCTTGAGGCTGGGGACCCCGTAGGTCCGCGAGCCGGGTTCGGCGGCGAGGCGGTCGGCGACCTCGGACTGGACCATGACGGTGACGCTCTCCAGGCTGGGCAGGGCCTCCAGCGCGGTGAGCAGGACGGGGACGGCCACGTTGTACGGCAGGTTCGCCACGAGGCGGGTGGGAGGGTTCCCGGTCTCGTCCAGCGACTGCGGACCGGTGATGCTCAGCGCATCGGCCTCGATGAGGCTGAGGCGACCGGCGGCCTGAGGCATGCGATCGGCGACGGTGACGGGCAGTGCCCGGGCCAGGGCGGGGTCGATCTCGACGGCGATCACTCGCGCCCCGGCCTCCAGGAGGGCCAGGGTCAGGGAGCCCAGCCCCGGCCCGATCTCCAGGACCGTGTCGTCGGGGCGCACGCCCGCACTCTTCACGATGCGGCGCACCGTGCCGGCGTCGTGGACGAAGTTCTGCCCCAGCGTCTTGGTGGGACGGATGCCCAGCGCCTGAGACAGGCCGCGGACCTCGGTGGGGCCCAGCAGGCCGGCGGCCCGGGATCCCGGGAAGGCGTTGTGATCCCGGGGATCGCGAGGGTCCTGGCAGGTGCGGTCCGTGCGGGCGGCATCGGCGGGGGGCTCGGAGGTGGCCTCACAGGCTCCCGCAGGGGTGTGCCCGTCGGCGCGGGCGGCTCCTGCCGGAGGCACCTGTGAATCGGGGGCCGGCAACGTCATGGGGACACAGTAACCGGCGCCCACCTTTTGTCACTGTGAGATATCTGGGAACATGCCGCGTGCTCTCCGCATGATCGCGTCCCGGAGCGTGCGTGACGTCCCCGCGGCGGCTCCGGCCGCTCAGCGCAGGCCGAGCTTGTCGGCGCAGCCGGGCCACTGCCCCCAGCCGGCCTGGGCCTGGAGCTTCTTGGCCATGGCGGTCTGGGTGGCGGCGTCAGCCTCGTGAGGATAGCCGGTTCCACCCAGGGACTGCCAGGTCTCCAGGGTGAACTGGTACATGCCGTAGAAGCCGTTACCGGTGTTGGTCTGCGGGTTGCCACCGGACTCGCACTGGGCGAGCTTGCCCCAGACGTCGTCCCCGACCTCACTCCTGGTCGTGCCCGTGCTCCCGCCGGACCCGCCGGAGGACTCCGAGGGCGTCGAGGCCTGTCCCTGCGTCTGGGCCTGGGGCTGAGGCTGAGCCTGCTCCTGGCCCTGGCCCTGCGCCTGAGACTGGTCCTGCTTGCTCTCCTGCTTCTTGGCCGCGCCGGTGCCGACAAGGACGACCTCATCCACCTTCTGGGTGACGACGACCTGCGCGACCGGAGTGCGGGAGACCTCCTTGCCGCCAACGGTGGTGACCTCGTAGGTGGTGCGCACGACGCCGTCGACACCGGGAGTGACCACCTTGGTCTCACCTTCGGGCAGGTCGCTGCTCTCCTGCTGGACGGAACCGTGGGGGTCGGTGGCGTCAACCGTCTCGGTGGTCACCTTCTGCGCGTTCGGCGTGACCGAGACCCTGCTGTGACCGCCCTCAGCACCCAGACTGTCGGAGCGCCGCCCGGCAGCCTCGACGCCGGAGGCCCGAGAGGGCTCCCCCGCTCGCACTGCGGCGTAGGCGGCCCCGGAGACCGCAACCGACAGGGCCAGGGCCGCCAGACCGGCGCGCAGCGCGATGGTGCGCATGCCCCGCTGCTCTTGGGGAGCCTCCTGCGAGACCGGTTCCTGCGGATCCTCAGTCAGAGCATGAGCGTGGGGACGGGCGAGGGGAGTCATGGGGAGACGTCCTTCCAATCGACGGCGAGTGCCACGGTAGTGGAAGCGTCATGGTGAGGACAATAAACCACCTCACTCTTTTGTGACACGCGTCCCATAACGATGGCGACGGTGCTCGCCCCACGCGGGGAGGCGAGCACCGTCGATGACGTACCGGGCACCGCGGAACGAGGGGACGTCCCGGGCGACCGATTCGACTCAGTACCAGCCGACGGACTCGGAGTGGGCCCAGGCCGAGCAGGGGGTGCCGTAACGGCCGGAGATGTAGTTCAGACCCCAGGTGATCTGGGTGGTGGGGTTGGTGGCCCAGTCGTCGGCGACCTCGCTCATCTTGCTGCCGGGCAGCGCCTGGGGGATGCCGTAGGCGCCCGAGGAGGCGTTCTCGGCCTGGTAGTTCCAGCTGGACTCACGGGTCCACAGGTTCTCCAGGCAGGAGAACTCGGAGTCTCCCCAGCCGTGGCCGGCCATCATGGACCGGGCGATGGCCTTGGCGCTGTCGGGGTCGGTCCCCGCGCCGGGGTTGGCCGCGGGTGCCGGAGCGCTGTTGCCCGAGCCCTCACCGCCACCGTCGGCCTGGGCGGCGGCCTCCTGCTGAGCCTGAGCCTGAGCAGCAGCCTCCTGCTGAGCCTGAGCCTGAGCGGCGGCCTCCTGCTCGGCCTGGGCAGCGGCCTCCTGCTGAGCCCCGGTACCCACCAGGACGACCTCATCCACCTTCTGGGTGACGACGACCTGGGCGACCGGGGTGCGGGAGATCTCCTTACCGTCCTGGGTGGTGACCTCGTAGGTGGTGCGCACGAGTCCGTCGACACCGGCGGTCTCGACCTTGGTCTCACCCTTGGGCAGCGCGTCGGTCTCCTTCTTCACCGTGCCGTGAACCTGCGGCTCGTCGACGGTGGTGGTGGAGGTCTGAGCGCTGGCGATCTTGCCGGAGCCCGCCTTCTGGGTGGCGGACGCCTTGGCCTGCCCTTCGGACTCACCACCGATCAGCCCGAAGGAACCGCCCGAGGAGGAGCGTCCCTCGTCATCCCCCGCGGAGATGGCGGCGTACGCGGCACCGGAGACCGCCAGGGAGAAGGCCGCAGCGGCGCCCCCCGCCTTGAAGAGCATGGGGGTCAGGGAGGTCTTGGCAGGCCCGTCGGCACGACGACGGCCATGGAGACCGGATGCGGCCCGCCTCTTGGAGGCCAAGGAGCCGAGGCCGGTGAGTGTGGTACTCAGGGAGCTGGTCTGGGAGTGACGACCCACGATAGAACTTCCTTCGTTTGACGACTGCATGTCACCGTAACCGATGACCCAGGGGCGTGCCAATGCACCTGCTCACACCCTGTGGGCTTGTGATGGAACCGTGCAGAGAGGCCCTGATCCCCACCTGCTATCTACCTGGGACAGTCCTGAGTGAACGATGGCAACCTGGGAACCGCCGTCCGGACAAAATCGGCCGCCCGGGATCCGCCGTCGCCTCTTTCCCTCTTCCCCGGATTCCGGGCACCCTCCCCGCAGGACGTCAGCAGCCGTAGGTCGGAGCACCGAGGGCGGCCCCGGATGGCCGAGGCGATCACCAGGCCCCGTAGACCGCCTCAGTGGTGGCCTGCAGACGGCGGCAGAGGTCTTCCTCACTCAGGCCCCGCTGCTCGGCCAGGAAGCGGACCGTGTCGCCCAGGAGGTAGGAGGCGTTGGGGCGGCCGCGCCAGCGCCTGGGAGGAAGGTAGGGGGCGTCGGTCTCCACCAGGAGGAGCTCGCCGGGCAGGGCGGCGACCGCCTCGCGCAGGGAGTCGTTGGCCGGATAGGTGAGCGGGCCGGCGACGGAGGCGTACCAGCCGTGCTCGGCGCAGGCGGCGGCCAGGTGCGGACCGCCTGAGAAGCAGTGGAAGACGGTGCGTCCCGGGGCGCCGTCGGCCTTGAGCACCTCCACGCAGGCGGCGTGCGCGTCACGGTCGTGGATCTGCAGGGGCAGGTCGAGGTCCTTGGCCAGGGCGATGTGCGCCCGGAAGGCCTCGCGCTGAGCGGCGGCCCCCTTTTCACCGGTGCGGAAGAAATCCAGGCCACTCTCTCCGACGGCGACGACGACGTCGGCGTTCGCCCTGAGCGTCCCCTCCAGGCGGACCATGACCTCCTCGAGCGGCTCGGCGTGGTGCGCCCGGGCGCGCGGGGCGAGCCCGTCGGGCCCGGTCTCGCGCACCCCGGCGTGGAGGACGGCCTCGTTGGGGTGCACGGCCAGAGCCACGCGCACCCCTGGCAGCTCTCGGGCCAGGGCCAGGCTCTCCTCCCAGGTGGTGACCTCGCAGGCGGAGGTCACCACGCGGGTGACGCCGACGGCGGCGGCGCGCCCGACCAGCTCGGCGGCGCTCAGCGGCGCCTCCGAGCCGGGGCCGCCGGGGTCCGCGGGAACCGGCAGGTGCGTGTGGTTGTCGGTGACCGGGGCCGCCAGGGGGGCGACGGCGTCGGCCGGCGGCCAGGAGCGGTCGCGCTTCCTCGAGCCCATGCGCCCTCAGGAGCCGGTGACGTCGTCGGGCACGGAGCCGGCGTAACGGGCCAGCTCGACCTCGACGATCGACTCGTCCAGCTTGGTGAACACCGGGGCCGGCTTGTCCACGGGGGTGCCGACGGCGACCGGGTGGCGCCCCCAGGTGGGAGCGTCCCGGTAGTCGCCGGTGATGACCGGGTAGCCGGTGCGGCCGTCGAAGGCCTCGGGCAGGTGCTCGGGGTCGAGCTCGTCGACCTCCTCGATACGGGGCATCGGAGCGATCCGGCCGCGTCCGCCCAGGACCCGGTCGACGTCGTTGGCGGCGTGCGGCAGGAAGGGCGAGAGCATGAGGTTGAGGTCGGCGACCGCCTGGGCCAGCGTGTGCAGGACCGTGGCCAGGCGGGCCTGGGTGGCGGGGTCCTCGCCCTTGAGCTTGAAGGGCTGGGTGTCGGCCACATACTTGTTGGCCTCGCCGACCAGACGCATCGCCTCTCCCAGGGCCGCCTTCTGACGGTGCTGGGCGATGAGGTCGCCCACGGAGGCGAAGCCGGCCTCGACGGCGTCGAGCAGGACCCGGTCGATGGCCTGGAGCTCGGCGGGCTCGGGGATCTGTCCGAAGCGCTTGTGGATCATGGAGGCGGTGCGGTTGACGAGGTTGCCCCAGCCGGCCACGAGCTCGCCGTTGGTGCGCCGCACGAACTCCGCCCAGGTGAAGTCCGCGTCCGCGGTCTCCGGGCCGGCCGCGCAGATGAAGTAGCGCAGGGCGTCGGCCTGGTAGCGCTGGAGGAAGTCGCGCACGTAGATGACGATGCCGTGGGATGAAGAGAACTTCTTGCCCTCCATGGTGAGGAACTCGCTGGAGACGACCTCGGTGGGCAGGTTGAGCACGCCCAGGCGCCCGGGCTCGCCGCCGCTCTCGCCCTGGCCGTTGTAGCCCAGGAGCTCAGCCGGCCAGATCTGGGAGTGGAAGACGATGTTGTCCTTGCCCATGAAGTAGTAGGACAGGGCCTGCGGATCGTTCCACCAGGCGCGCCACGCCTCGGGGTCGCCGCTGCGGCGCGCCCACTCCACGGAGGCGGACAGGTAGCCGATGACGGCGTCGAACCAGACGTAGAGGCGCTTGGTGGGCTGGTCCTCCCAGCCGGGCACCGGGATGCCCCAGTCGATGTCCCGGGTCATGGCGCGCGGGCGGATGTCGTCCAGGAGGTTCTGGGAGAACTTGATGACGTTGGGCCGCCAGGTGCCGGAGGCCTCGCGCTCGTCGAGCCAGGCACCCAGGGCCTGAGCCAGGGCGGGCAGGTCCAGGAACCAGTGGGTGGTCTCCACGAACTCGGGGGTCTCGCCGTTGATCCGCGAGCGCGGGCTGATGAGGTCGGTGGGGTCGAGCTGGTTGCCGCAGGTGTCGCACTGGTCCCCGCGGGCGCCCTCGGCGCCGCAGATCGGGCAGGTGCCCTCGATGTAGCGGTCGGGCAGGGTGCGCCCGGTGGAGGGCGAGATCGCTGAGCGGGTCACCTGCTGGACCATGTAGCCGTTGTCCCGCACGGTGGTGAACATGTCCTGGACCACGTGGTAGTGGTTGCCGGCGGTGGTGCGGGTGAACAGGTCGTAGGACAGGCCCAGGGCCACGAGGTCCTCGACGATGAGCCGGTTGTTGCGGTCGGCGAGCTCACGGGCGCTGAGGCCCTCCTCGTCGGCGGCGACGAGGATCGGGGTGCCGTGCTCATCGGTGCCCGAGACCATGAGGACGTCATGACCGGCCATGCGCATGTAGCGCGAGAAGACGTCAGAGGGGACACCGAAGCCGGCGACGTGGCCGATGTGACGCGGGCCGTTGGCGTACGGCCAGGCGACTGCGGACAGGATGTGGGTCATGGAGGTCAGCCTATCGGGTTCCCGGCCGCTTCAGTCCACGGCCGCGGATCTGGTCCACGGCCTGCGGGACCGCACCGGCACCCGGTAGTCTGTCCGAGTCGTGCGGCTCCCGCTCGGTGAATGTTCCGGCACGTTTCGGCAGCTCCCGATGGATTTCGGGGGTGCCGTGAGGTCTCAGCATCGCGATGCTGCCGTGCGCGCCGTCATGATGTGTTCCCACGCGCCTCACACACGGACACGATGGACCAGAAAGGCCAGTTATGTCCCAGTACCCCGGCTCCCAGTACTCAGCGAACCCAGCAGGCTGGTCGGCGAACGGCTACGACCCCGCCCTGGCAGGCGGCCAGCCTCCGCAGTACCCGCCGGCCGCACCGCTCCAGACGCCCCAGGCCGGCTACCCGGGTGCCGCGAGCCAGTCGACGACGTCCAGGAGCCTGGCCGTGCCAACGGCGTTGGCGGTGGCCGGGCTGGCCATCCTCCTCATCGCCGTCATCGGCGGGATCGGCTCGGCGGTCACCCGCAGCCAGTTCAACGCCACCGTCGCCAGCCTGCCGGAGGACCAGGCCGCCACGGTGGAGCTGGACAAGGGCAGCACCTACGGGCTGTTCTACAGCGACGGCGATGACGCGCCGGAGTGCTCGGTGACCTCGCCCGATGGCGACGACGTCGCCACGAAATCCAGCTCGTCGTCCACGAAGGTCAAGGGCGGCCAGCTCTTCTCGACCTTCTCCTCCCAGAAGTCGGGCGCCTACACCGTTGACTGCAACAACACCGCGGGAGTCTCCGTGGGCGAGATCGTCGCCCCCTCGTCAGCGAAGGCCACCTTGCTGTCACTGTTCGGGCTTGTCGGGGCGATCATCATGGGGGTCGTGGGCCTGGCGATGGGCGCCGGCGGCATGGCCTGGCGCTCCAAGCTGGCAGCCGCCGGTACGGCCCCGACCGCGACGGGTGAGGCGTTCAGCACGATGACCGGGGCGGCCCCCGGTACCCCGACCGTCTACACGCAGGGCGCCTGGCAGTCCGAGCAGCCGCCGCAGTACGCCCAGCAGCCCCAGTACCAGCAGCCGGAGCCGGCGCCCCAGCAGGCCCCTTACGCGCCCTCGGCGGCCGGGGCAGGAGCTGCGCCTCAGTACTCGCAAATAGCGCCGACCGCCCAGTTCGGTTGGACGGGGCAGCAACCGGCTCAGCAGCAGGCTCAGCCCGAGCAGCCGTCGGTGTTCACCCAGCCTGTGCAGCAGGGGCCGTACAACCAGCAGGGGCACCCCGGACAGCCGGGCCCGTACCAGCAGCCCGGTGGCTGGCCGGCCCAGTAGCCCGTCTCAGCCGACGCAGGGGTGCCCTCGCCGAGAGAATTCGGCGAGGGCACCCCTGTTGCTCGGGGCCACAGCCTGGTGAACAGGTTGGTGGCCGGTGTCGACAGCGCTTCAGTAGGAGGGCGCCAGCTCGATGCCGGCGGCGCTCATGTCGGCGCGGGCGACACGTCCCAGCTCGGGGCTGACCGGCTCGGTCAGGTCGGTCAGGACCCGCACCCGGTAGCCCTGCCGGGCCGCGTCCAGGGCGGTGTCCTTGACGCAGTGGGACTCGGCCAGGCCGACGACGTCGACGGCCTCGATGCCGGCGGCGCCCAGGATGTCGGCCAGGGTGCGGCCGTCCTCGTCAACGCCTTCGAAACCGGAGTAGGCGGCGGCGTACTGGCCCTTCTTCACGGCGGCGTCGGCGTCCAGGCCGCTCAGGGCGGGATGGAGCTGGGCCTCGGCGGAGTCGGCCACGCCGTGAACGGGCCAGGTGTCGACGAAGTCGGGCTCGCTGGAGAAGTGCTCACCGGGATCGATGTGCCAGTCCTGGGTGGTGACCACCAGGTCGTAGTCCCCCCGGTGGGAGGACAGGTGGGTGGCGATGCGCTCGGCGACGGCGTTGCCGCCGGCCACCGCCAGAGCGCCTCCCTCGCAGAAGGTGGGCTGGACGTCGACGACGATGAGGGCCCGGCGAGCGCGGGCCTGGGAACCGGTGCGGTGCTCAGTGTTCATGACCCGACCATAGCGGGATCGGCCGCGCCGGGGACCCGGTCGGGTCAGTCTGCGGTATTACGCATCTCCAGGGCCGCGCGGTAGACCTCGTTGGGGCGCAGGCCGCCCTCGGCGGCCGCCTGGGCCGCAGCCGCCTTGAGGCGCATGCCGCTCTCGGCCAGCGCCAGGGCCCGGCGCGCGACGTCCTGGGGGCTGGCGGCGGCGGGCTCGGCTCCGGCGACGACGAGAACCACCTCCCCCAGGACGCCGTCGGCCGTGGCCCGGGCCAGCTCGGCCAGCGTGGCCCGCAGCACCTGCTCATGGGTCTTGGTCAGCTCCCGGCACAGTGCCGCGGGGCGATCAGCACCGAGAACCCCGGCCATGGCCGCCAGGGAGTCGTGGACGCGGCGGGGCGACTCCAGGAAGATCATGGTGCGCTCCTGGGTGGCCAGGGACTCCAGGGCGCGACGCCGCTCCCCCGGCTTGCGCGGCAGGAATCCCTCGAAGCAGAACCGGTCGGAGGCCAGCCCGGACAGGGCCAGAGCGGTCAGCACCGCCGAGGGGCCCGGTGCGACGGTGACGGGTACCTGCTCCCGGACCGCGGCCTGGACGAGTCGGTACCCGGGGTCGGAGACCGATGGCATCCCGGCGTCGGAGACGACCAGGACTCGCAGGCCGCTGCGGGCGGCCTCGAGCAGCTCGGGGGCGCGCTCACGCTCATTGTGCTCGTGGAAGGCGATGACGCGCCCACAGGACTCGACGTCGAGGCGCTGGGCCAGGGCCCGCAGCCGGCGGGTGTCCTCGGCGGCAATGAGGTCGGCCTGCTCCAGGGCGCAGCGCAGGCGCAGGGACGCGTCGGAGACGTTGCCTATCGGGGTGGCGGCCAGGGTGATCGTCCCGCCCCGCAGGTCGGGGCTGTGGGCGGCGGGAGCAGCGAGGCCGTGGTCGGCAGTGGATTCGTCCTGGTCGCCCGGGCCGGGTCTGTCATCGTGGCCGTCTCCAACAATCGCGGCTTCTGCGGACGGGCTGCTCTCAATCATAGGGACACAGTATGTCGGTGCGCTCTCGAAGAGGCTGCCGCCTAGACTCGGGGTGTGACGACTCCGAGCGCGCTGTCCCCTGAACAGTCCCCCGAGCAGTCCCGTGACGGTTCCTCCGGCCCGGACGTGGAGCAGGAACGAGCACAGGAACCCGCCCCGGGGCGGGATGAGGCCACAGGCCCCGCACCGGCCGAGCCCGCCATCGAGGAGCGCACCGAGGCCGAGCTGCGCACCCTGCTCGGGCTGGGGCCGGTGGACCATGAGATGGTCGTCGCCACGCGACTCGGCAACTCCTTCGTGGACGGTCTCGTCCAAGTCATCGGAGCACTGCTGCGCCTTGTCGGACTGAAGAAGGGCCCCCCTCGGGCACCGAGACTCCGCCGGTGGTTCACCTCCGTCGTCACATGGATCATCGCCGAGCTGATGCGCCTACCGGGACTGTTCTGGGACATGCCCCGCGCCGTGAGGGTCCGCGGCTGGATCGTCACCGGCGTCGTCGGAGTCATCGCAGCGCTGCTGCGCCTCATCGGGCTGAACCATCCCAAGACGCTCATGTTCGATGAGATCTACTACGTCAAGGACGCCTACTCCCTGTGGCGCCTGGGTTATGAGGGGAGCTGGAAGGACAACGCCGATGCGGCCTTCGCCATCGGGGACTTCTCCAAACTGACTGATAACGCCGCCTACGTCGTCCACCCCCAGCTGGGCAAGTGGCTCATCGGCGCCGGCATGGAGGTCTTCGGGCCGGCCTCGCCCTTCGGCTGGCGGATCATGCCGGCCATCGCCGGGATCCTCACGGTGATGCTGCTGGCGCGTCTGACGATGCGCCTGACCCGCTCGCCCCTGCTGGCGGGCCTGGCCGGGCTGTTCCTGGCGATCGACGGCGTGGCCCTGACCGAGTCGCGCATCGGGCTGCTGGACGTGTTCATCGGCTTCTTCGCCACCGTGACCCTGTACTGCCTGGTCCGGGACCGGGAGTGGTCGCGGGCGAGGTTGGCCCGCAAGATGGCGGGGACGAGACCGGGGGCGCGGGCCCCGCACGCCACCTTCCGCTTCTGGCTGCTGGCGGCCGGCATCGCACTGGGGCTGACCTGCTCCATCAAGTGGTCGGGGCTCTACCTGGTGGCGGCCTCCGGCATCGTCGTCGTCACCTGGGACACGCTCGCACTGCGGCGGGTCGGGGCGCGGGCCTGGTTCCTGGAGGGGACCGTCGCCCAGGGTGTGAGCGACTTCCTCCACATGGTGCCGGCGGCCGTCGCGGTCTACGTCACCTGCTGGTGGTCCTGGTTCACCCACCCCGGCGCCTACATGCACGGCTGGGCGGAGAGCCAGCTCAAGCATGGCGGGTCAGTTCCTGTCCCTTGGCTGCCCGGGCACGTCAACGACTCGGTGCTCTACAACATCAACGACTTCATCGCCTACCACCAGAGGACCTACGAGTTCCACGTGGGTCTGGCCGCTGCGCACCCGTACCAGTCGAAGCCCTCCGGCTGGCTGCTGCAGACCCGGCCGACCTCCTTCTTCTGGCAGGAGAAGGCGCAGGTACCGCAGACCTGTTGGGACGGGGAGTGCATTCAGGCGATCACCTCGATCGGGAACATCGTCATCTGGTGGTCAGCCGTGGTGGCGCTGGTGGCCGTGATCATCATCGGGGTGAAGAACCGCGACTGGCGGGCCTGGGTGCCTCTTATCGGCTACCTGGGCCTGTACGTGCCGTGGTTCCAGTACCGGGACCGCACCATCTTCACCTTCTACACGGTGGCCTTCGTACCCTGCGTCGTACTCGTTCTCGTGCTGGCGCTGGGCATGGCTTCCGGGCTGCTGCCACCACTGCCGGGCTCGACGAGCGCCAAGGCGCAGATGGAGGCCATCAGGAGGGGACAGATCGGCCCGGACATTCGGCCATGGCGAGGTGTGGGGGCCAGATTCCTGGGTTTCGGTCCGCAGTTCGGGCGCACGCCCGTGTGGACACCCCCGGTGGTGGAGACCGATCCCGGCATGTACCGCATCAGCACGACCTCGACCGATGCCGACGACGACCTCGAGTCCGGCAGCGACGCCTCCGTCACCGACCCTCGGGCCGATGCGACGCAGCAGCAGACCTACAAGGAGCTGACCGGCTACCCGGACCTGTCGCCGCCGTCGGGCACCGCCACGCCGGCATCGTCCGACGACGGCGCTCCGCAGCCGGCCGGCCGGCGCCGGGCGTGGGCCTTCCTATCGAACTGGACGATGGCACCCACGTGGCAGATCCGCACCGAGGGCATCTGCCTCATCATCGCGGTCACGCTCCTGGCCTGCGCGGCGGCGGCCTTCTGGTGGCCGATCTGGACCGGACAGACAGTCTCACGTTCCTTCTGGATCCATCACATGCTTCTGTCGTCCTGGGTCTGAGTCCCCTCGGGGCGAGGCGATGACGGTGACATGCTGCTCGCCACCGGGGTGCTCCAACTCATCGACGACGGCGAGAGCAAGGTCCTCGGGGCTGATGCGGGATTCTCCGTGAGCGTCCCGCAGAAGCGTGGTGGTTCCGCGGCGGTAGGAGCCGGTGACGTCTCCCGGGCCGAAGATCGCCGGCGGGCTGAGATAGACCCAGCCCTCGTAGCCGTGCGCCTGGCAGGCACGGAACTGATCGAGACTCGCCTGGGCCACGTCTTTCCAGGCCGGCGGCACAATGGTGGGGTCGTCAATGGCGAGGGTGCCGGGATCGCTGGGCGAGCTCAGTGGGGCTGCGCCCCCGATGATGAGCAGAGGCGTTCGGCTCAGGGAGGCGGCGTCCAGGACAGCCTCCGTCAGTCGGACCAGGTCGCTCTCGTGACCCGCAGGCGGGCGGAGTGCGACGACGGCGGCATCACTGTCTTTCAGGAGGCCGGCCACGCTCCCGACGTCGGTGACGTCCAGCAGGCATGAGGTGACGCCGGCGCCGGCCCGATGGCGTCGCCGGGAGACGGCGGTCACCTCGTGACCGCGGCTCAGCGCCTCATTGACGACGGCTGTTCCGGCCATGCCGGTGGCACCCAGGACGATGATTCTCATGACGGGTCCTTTCGAGAGGAGGATCGGGAAGAGGGCGGGGCGAGCTGGCCCGCGCTCATCGCGGTCAGAGCGAGCGCGAATCCCAGGAGCTGGAGAGGCGTGAGCGCCTCACCGGCGATGATGTGCCCGAGGAGTGCCGCGGTCAGGGGTGAGAGCAGGCCCAGCAGCGTCGTCGGCGTGACCGGCAGTCGGCGTATGCCCTCGAACCAGAGGACGTAGGCGGCCAGTCCTCCCACGAGCCCGAGCCAGGCGTATCCCGCTACGGCTCTGGTACCGATTCCGGCTGGGATGCCGTCGAGGACGAGGGCGGGCACGATCAGCAGCAGGCCGGCGCCGGTGAGCTGCCAGCCGGCCAGGCCGAGGGCGCTGATGCCGTCGGGCCTGCCCCAGCGTTTAGTGAGGACGACTCCCAGGCCCATGGAGACGGCACCGCCCAGGCCGGCCGCCACTCCGAGGGCGTCGAGCTGTGCCTGTGGTCCCAGGACGACGAGTGCGATACCGACGACGCCGCTCACGCCCCATATCAGTCTCCATGCCGACAGGCGCTCACCGAGCACAGTGACGGCGAGGCCCGCGACGATGATCGGTTGCGCGGCCCCGAGTGTCGCGGCAACGCCCCCGGGCAGGCGCTGCGCGGCGACGAAGAGCAGGGGGAAGAAGCACGTCATGTTGAGAGCCCCGAGGACGAGACTCTTCCACCACCAGGTTCCGCGCGGCAGCTGCCGGGCGGCCAGGAGGGCGAGGGCACCCGCAGGAAGTGTGCGCATCAGCGCGGCGAAGACCGGATGCCCAGGTGGAAGGGCTCGGGTGGTGACGATGTACGTCGTCCCCCAGACGGCCGGCGCTAGGGCCGTCAGGGCGATCCAGGCGATTCTCATCCGGCCGTCTGACAGGGCGCCGCCGGGCGCGGCCGACCTGGAATCGCGCGTGGCGCTGGAGGGGGCGGCATGAGTCGTCATGCCTCCAGCCTGAAGCGCGCACATCGATTCGTCGATGACATAGATGAGATGACAGCGATGCTCTTCTAAGATTGATGGGTGGAGCTGCAGCAGATGAGATACGCCGTGGCCATTGCTGAGGAGCAGAGCTTCACTCGCGCGGCCGAGCGGTGCTTCGTGGTGCAGTCGGCCCTGAGTCGTCAGATCAAGTCACTGGAGAGCGAGCTGGGGGTGACGCTGTTCGCGCGCACGAGCCGCAAGGTGGAGGTGACACCCGCCGGGGAAGCGTTCGTGAAGCAGGCGCGGTTATGCCTGCAGGCGGCGGAGCGCGCGAAGGTCGCGGCAGCGGCCGCCCACGGGGAGATCAGGGGCTCGTTGACCATCGGAGTGATCCCCACCGTCACTGCGGTGGACGTTGCGGCCGTCCTGGGTGCATTCCGTCGCAGCTATCCCGAGGTCAGCGTGCACGTGCGCACTGGCGGCAGCGATGACTTCCTCCGTCGTATCGCCGCGGGGACGCTGGACGTGGGCTTCCTCGGCCTGGCGGAGGCCGTCACGCCGCAGGGCGTGCGGACGCGAGAGCTCTCGCGGGAGCACCTGGTGGCGGTGCTGCCGGTGGATCACCGACTGGCAGGCCGGCGCCGGCTCCGTCTTGAGGACCTGGCCGATGAGCCTTTCGTGGACTTTCCGGCAGGGTCGTCGGGACGCGAGCAGTCCGACCTGGCCTTTGACAGGGCGGGGCTCCGCCGCGAGGTGAGCTTCGAGGTGAATACGGCTGAGCTGCTCACGGGCCTCGTGCGTCAGGGGCTGGGGGCGGCGCTTGTTGCTCCCAGCGTGGCCCGCGAGGTGCCCGGCTGCGCGTGCATCCCAGTCAGCGATGGCCCCGTCCGGGTGGAGTACCTCGCTTGGGACTCCTTCAACCCCAGCCCGGCGGCACAGGCCTTCGTTGATTCCGTCCCCGTACCCCAGCCAAGGTCACCGTCGCTAACCGCGACGACGACGTAGATGCGGAGCAAGAAGCATGGCACCGTAGGCGGCCACCAAGAAGAACGCTATCGATCCTTGCTGAGAGCCGGACAAGGCAGGATAGCGTCCAGCACACACGGCATAGGTCACTGCGTCAAGAATGAGACCCGACGCAGCGGCTGTCGTCCCGAAAACAAGGCGAAGCATCAAGGTATCTGGGCGCCTCAGCCGGTAGACGCTGTAGGCGAGGTGGGACACCAGCAGCGCCCCCAGGGCGTACAGAACAGTCACTCCTACGGCAATGGCAGATCCCGCAGCAGGTACGAGAATCGGGCCGGCTATCACGATGACCGTCGTCGCCAGCGCCCAGATCCCCACACCATAGGCGAGCGCGGAGCGCAGGTCGTCGCGAGTAGGTTCAAAATGTTGCGAGCACATGCCTCTACATTACTGAAACGACCGTGGTAAGAATAGGGGGTGGCCAGACCTCAGGACCCCCAGATCACTGCCAGACTTCTCGATCGCGCAGCAGACTCGCTTCTGAATCGAGGACTCCACGGACTCACCCTGAGACCCTTGGCGTCCGATCTGGGGGTCTCCCCTCGCACTCTGCTCTATCACTTCGACAGCAAAGAGAATCTGATTGTGGAAGCGATCCGGCATCTACGCCGACGCCGGCCTGCGATCAAGGAGCTGCTGGAAGACCCACCAACCGCGTCTGCCACCGCAGGCGAAGCCATCTCCGAGGCGATAGGCCGGCTGTGGGAGGAGGCCAAGCAACCGCAGTCACAGTCTTTTCTTGCGCTCTACTTCGAACTGGCCGCATTGTCAGTTCGCGAACCGGCGACCTACCGCCCCCTTGTCCGCACCCTTGACGACGACTGGGTTCATGCAATGAGCGGCCAACTAACATCCGGAGGCGTTCCCCCGCAGAAGGTGGAGGCAGTCATATCGACGGCGCTTGCCGGGTATCGGGGGGCCCTTCTGCTGGCACTCGCCACCGACGACTGGAAGGCCGCCGACGAAGCCATCACCTGCATCATCGAAGCCCTCGAGCAACAGATCCATGAGGGAGCCGAGCCTTCGTGATGTCACCACCTGCAGCACAGGGTGATGTCGAGGACCCTCATCAACACCCAGACAAGCAGTTGGCCCGGGGCCGCTGTTGTTGGCGGTTCCCGGGCCAGCTGTGTGGTGTGTGCTCGGTGGTGTCCTACTCTCCCGCACCCTGGCGGGTGCAGTACCATCGGCGCTGTCAGGCTTAGCTTCCGGGTTCGGGATGGGTGCCGGGCGTTTCCCTGTCGCTGTGACCACCGAGACGACTGTACGGGCAGTGCGTGGGCCGTCTTGATTGTGGTGACGGTTATTCGATTATCTGGTTGCCTGGGCTGCCCGCTGACCACACGCTGCGTGTGTGTGCTTGTGTGTGGTTGGGTTGGGTGTGGACCGTATAGTGGACGCCTTGCGCATGCTGTATCGCTCACCCCCGGCATTCTCACGCACGCTAGGTGTGTGGTGTTGAGGGGTGTTGTTGTTTGTGTTGGCCTATTAGTACCAGTCAGCTCAGTCAACCGTTGCCGGTCTTCCACTCCTGGCCTATCAACCCAGTAGTCTGCTGGGGGCCTACCAAGAAGGACAAGTCCTTCTTGTGGAGACCTTATCTTGAAGATGGTTTCCCGCTTAGATGCTTTCAGCGGTTACCCTTCCCGAACGTAGCCAACCAGCCGTGCCCCGGGCGGGACAACTGGCACACCAGAGGTTCGTCCGTCCCGGTCCTCTCGTACTAGGGACAGGCCTTCTCAAGTCTCCTGCGCGCGCAGAGGATAGGGACCGAACTGTCTCACGACGTTCTAAACCCAGCTCGCGTACCGCTTTAATGGGCGAACAGCCCAACCCTTGGGACCTGCTCCAGCCCCAGGATGCGACGAGCCGACATCGAGGTGCCAAACCATGCCGTCGATATGGACTCTTGGGCAGGATCAGCCTGTTATCCCCGGGGTACCTTTTATCCGTTGAGCGACGACCCACCCACACGGGATCGCCGGATCACTAGTTCCTACTTTCGTACCTGCTCGACCCGTCGGTCTCACAGTCAAGCTCCCTTGTGCACTTGCACTCAACACCTGGTTGCCGACCAGGCTGAGGGAACCTTTGAGCGCCTCCGTTACACTTTAGGAGGCAACCGCCCCAGTTAAACTACCCACCAGGCACTGTCCCTAACCCGGATCACGGGCCCAGGTTCAGGCGCACGCCATAACCAGAGTGGTATTTCAAGGACGACTCCACCACCACTGGCGTGGCGGCTTCACAGTCTCCCACCTATCCTGCACAAGCTATAGCGGGCGCCAATACCAAGCTGTAGTAAAGGTCCCGGGGTCTTTCCGTCCTTCTGCGCGAAACGAGCATCTTTACTCGTACTGCAATTTCGCCGAGCTCATGGTTGAGACAGCGGGGAAGTCGTTACGCCATTCGTGCAGGTCGGAACTTACCCGACAAGGAATTTCGCTACCTTAGGATGGTTATAGTTACCACCGCCGTTTACTGGGGCTTAAATTCACCACTTCACCCCCAAGAGGGGGCTGATGGTTCCTCTTAACCTTCCAGCACCGGGCAGGCGTCAGTCCGTATACATCGCCTTACGGCTTCGCACGGACCTGTGTTTTTAGTAAACAGTCGCTTCCCCCTGGCCTCTGCGACCCTCCCCCCTAGCCCGCAAAAGGGGCTTCAGGGTTCGGGCCCCCCTTCTCCCGAAGTTACGGGGGCATTTTGCCGAGTTCCTTAACCATGATTCACTCGTGCGCCTAGGCATACTCTGCCCGACCACCTGTGTCGGTTTAGGGTACGGGCGGCTGGCACCATCGCGTCGAGGCTTTTCTCGGCACCCCAGGATCACCCTGTTATCCCCCACCAGCGTGGGGTCACCATCACGCCTCACCCCCGTCATCAAAGACAGCCACTCCGGATTTACCTGGAGGACGGGCTGCGCGCTTGAACGGACCAAGCCATCAGGTCCGCCGGGCTACCACTGTGCGTCACCCCTGTTAACACGCTTGCCTACCTGCACGGAGGGTCCCCAGACCCCACCACCACAACCACACCACCCCCCGAAAGGAGTAGGCGCGGCCATTATGGCGGCCGGGCGTGGGTTAGCACCCGCGCGTCAGCATGGGCGGTGCTTCGCCGGTACGGGAATATCAACCCGTCATCCATCGACTACGCCTGTCGGCCTCGCCTTAGGTCCCGACTCACCCAGGGCGGACTAGCCTGGCCCTGGAACCCTTGGTCATTCGGCGCTAGGGCTTCTCACCCTAGTATCGCTACTCATGCCTGCATTCTCACTCCCGCACCGTCCACCAGCAGTCACCCACAGGCTTCCCCCGGTGCAGGACGCTCCCCTACCACCCACAACCCCTGCCACCACCCGGGCAAGCCGGACGGTGAAAGGAACACTGTCATGGGTCCGCGGCTTCGGCGGTGTGCTTGAGCCCCGCTACATTGTCGGCGCACGATCACTTGACCAGTGAGCTATTACGCACTCTTTCAAGGATGGCTGCTTCTAAGCCAACCTCCTGGTTGTCTGCGCGACCGCACATCCTTTCCCACTTAGCACACGCTTAGGGGCCTTAGCCGGCGATCTGGGCTGTTTCCCTCTCGACCACGGAGCTTATCCCCCGCAGTCTCACTGCCACGCTACAACCCGAACGGCATTCGGAGTTTGGTTGACGTCAGTAACCCTGTGGGGCCCATCAGCCACCCAGTAGCTCTACCTCCGCCGGGCAACACGCGACGCTGCACCTAAATGCATTTCGGGGAGAACCAGCTATCACGGAGTTTGATTGGCCTTTCACCCCTACCCACAGCTCATCCCCCCAGTTTTCAACCTAGGTGGGTTCGGTCCTCCACACGCTCTTACACGTGCTTCAACCTGGCCATGGGTAGATCACCCCGCTTCGGGTCCAGAACGCGCCACTACACTCGCCCTATTCGGACTCGCTCTCGCTACGGCTACCCCACACGGGTTAACCTCGCGACACGCCACTGACTCGCAGGCTCATTCTTCAAAAGGCACGCCACCACCCCCACACACAAAAAACATGCGGGAGGCTCTGACGGCTTGTAAGCGCCCGGTTTCAGGTACTATTTCACTCCCCTCCCGGGGTACTTTTCACCATTCCCTCACGGTACTATCCACTATCGGTCATCAGGAGGTATTCAGGCAGCCAAGTGGTCTTGGCAGATTCACACAGGATTCCACGAGCCCCGTGCTACTCGGGCAACACCATCCCAGACACGCACCAACCAGTTCCGCCTACGGGGGTATCACCCACTACGCCACGCCTTCCCAGACGATTCAGCTACCAGCCAGCACACGCGCCCCCTCTCCGGCAGAAGAGGACAGGACAGCCCCACAACCCCGCACACGCAACCCCTGCCGAGTATCACACGCACACGGTTTAACCATCATCCGCTTTCGCTCGCCACTACTCACGGAATATCTTCTCCTACGGGTACTGAGATGTTTCACTTCCCCGCGTCACCCCCCACACCCTATACAATTCAGATGCAGGTGACACGACATAACTCGTGCCGGGTCCCCCCATTCGGAAACCCTCGGATCACAGCCCGCCAGCCGGCTCCCCGAGGAATATCGCAGGCCACCACGTCCTTCATCGGCCCCTGATGCCAAGGCATCCACCGAACGCTCAAAAAAACAAACAACAAAACACACGACAAAATCAAGAAACTTGTCGCAGAAATCTTACAGTAAGATGCTCGCGTCCACTATACAGTTCACAACCAACCCACCCACACCCACCCAAAACCCCAAGAAATGGAACCCTGGACGGGCCGGGCAACCCAGGGCGCACTGCCCCAGAACCCCGACAGCATGCCACCCCCACACGCACCAAGCACGCAAAAGGGGGGCACCCACCACCACCAAACACAGGCAGCAGAGAGTGTGTCTCCTATACCAACACGGACAAGCCAGCCACACCCGCGAGAACCAACCCACGAGACACGACCAGCCGCCCTTCCGCAGAAGCAGCCCCTCCAGCCGGCCCAGACCCATTCAACAGCCTGAGCAAGATCAAACGGCCAGGAAGCCACCCCCACACATAACCTATCCTTAGAAAGGAGGTGATCCAGCCGCACCTTCCGGTACGGCTACCTTGTTACGACTTCGTCCCAATCACCAGCCCCACCTTCGACCGCTCCCCGTAGGGCCACGGGCTTCGGGTGTTGCCGACTTTCATGACGTGACGGGCGGTGTGTACAAGGCCCGAGAACGTATTCACCGCAGCGTTGCTGATCTGCGATTACTAGCGACTCCAACTTCACGGTGTCGAGTTGCAGACACCGATCCGAACTGAGACCGGCTTTAAGGGATTCGCTCCACCTCACGGTATCGCAGCCCTCTGTACCGGCCATTGTAGCATGCGTGAAGCCCAAGACATAAGGGGCATGATGATTTGACGTCATCCCCACCTTCCTCCGAGTTGACCCCGGCAGTCTCCCGCGAGTCCCCACCACAACGTGCTGGCAACACGGGACAAGGGTTGCGCTCGTTGCGGGACTTAACCCAACATCTCACGACACGAGCTGACGACAACCATGCACCACCTGTGAACCGGCCCCACAAGGAGGAAACCCCGTCTCCGGAGCCGACCGGCACATGTCAAGCCTTGGTAAGGTTCTTCGCGTTGCATCGAATTAATCCGCATGCTCCGCCGCTTGTGCGGGCCCCCGTCAATTCCTTTGAGTTTTAGCCTTGCGGCCGTACTCCCCAGGCGGGGCACTTAATGCGTTAGCTACGGCGCGGAAGACCCGGAAAAGGCCCCCCACACCTAGTGCCCAACGTTTACGGCGTGGACTACCAGGGTATCTAATCCTGTTCGCTCCCCACGCTTTCGCTCCTCAGCGTCAGTAACGGCCCAGAGACCCGCCTTCGCCACCGGTGTTCTTCCTGATATCTGCGCATTCCACCGCTACACCAGGAGTTCCAGTCTCCCCTACCGCACTCAAGCCGGCCCGTACCCACCGCAAGCCCCCAGTTAAGCCAGAGGATTTCACGACAGACGCGACCAGCCGCCTACGAGCTCTTTACGCCCAATAATTCCGGACAACGCTCGCGCCCTACGTATTACCGCGGCTGCTGGCACGTAGTTAGCCGGCGCTTCTTATCCAGCTACCGTCAACCCACCCACAAAAGGGACAGGCCTGCTTCACTGGCGAAAGAGGTTCACAACCCGAAGGCCTCCATCCCTCACGCGGCGTCGCTGCATCAGGCTTGCGCCCATTGTGCAATATTCCCCACTGCTGCCTCCCGTAGGAGTCTGGGCCGTGTCTCAGTCCCAGTGTGACCGTCCACCCTCTCAGGCCGGCTACCCGTCACCGCCTTGGTAGGCCATCACCCCACCAACAAGCTGATAGGCCGCGAGCCCATCCCCCACCGAAAACACCCAAAGGCACAATCTTTCCCACACCCACCATGCAGCAGGCACAGAATATCCCGTATTAGCCACACTTTCATGCGGTTATCCAGAAGAAGGGGGCAGGTTACTCACGTGTTACTCACCCGTTCGCCACTCATCCAGGACCCACAAAAGCAGGCCCCTTCACCGTTCGACTTGCATGTGTTAAGCACGCCGCCAGCGTTCGTCCTGAGCCAGGATCAAACTCTCCAAACAAAACCAACAAACCCCAACCAACCCCACACAACAAAGCATGAAGCCAAGCCAGAGCAACAGTCAGAACAACAGTCCAGAAAACCAGACCAGGCCCAACCCAACCCCACAACAAAAAAGCAGGACCAGGCAAACCAAAACAAAACAAGCCCCAAAAAACCACACACAACCATGCGCAGCCCCCAGGGCCATGGCATAAAAAACATGACACACTATCGAGTTCTCAAACAACACACCCACCGAGATTTGAGACCAGGAAGAATTCCTTGCTTGCCTCTCGAAGGCGACCGGACTAGCATAAGCAGGTTGTCGTTCGGGAATCAAATTCGGATCGCGTGACCCTGATCTCTGAACTATTCTGCTTTTTCCGCGTCGGTAGGATCACTCCTTCCGACTCGGCGTTCCCGCCGTCCGGGGCTGTCGTCAAACCGTAAGGTCGCTCCGGCAGCGAGGAGTACTATAGCCAGACCAGGCCGCCAGCTGTCAAACGACTTTTCTGTGACTCGCATCATACTCCTGGTCCCTGAAGGACAGGCGCGCTCTTCCCTACGCCGGTGTCTCCTGTCGTAGGTCCCCCATCGCGGCTTCTCAGGGCTGTACCAGGCCAGCGCGAATCCCCCAGAGCACCGTTTGCAGGCGGTCTCGAGACCCGGTTTTCTGCATGAGTCCCGTCAAGTGGTACTTGATTGTCGTCGGCTCCACATATAGGTGTCTTGCCATCTCACCGTTGGACATTCCCTGAGCCAACAGTCTGAGCACTTCCAGCTCCCGAGAGGTCAAGGCGACGTCCACGGAAGCGGCTCCGGCGAACGACGCATGCCCGGATGCACCGCCAGCATCCGCAGCTCTGTCGGTGTACTGATGCTGGGCCCCGGTGTCAGGTCGGGCGAGCACACCTCGGGAGCCTCGCCTGGAGAGCTCACGCAGGATCCTGCGGGTGACACGTTGGTCCAAGGTTCCCTCCCCTGCTGCGACGGAGCGGACCGCCCCCAGAAGAGTGTCCTCATCGGCACCCTTGAGGAGAAACCCCGCGGCACCGGCCTCGAGGGAGGCCAGGACGTCGTCGTCGACATCGAAGGTGGTCAGAATAAGCACGTCCACGTCCAGATCGGGGTCGGAGACGATCGCCCGCGTTGCCGCGATGCCGTCGGTCCCGGGCATGCGGATGTCCATGCATACGACGTCGGGGCGCAGTTCACGAGCCAGCGCTATCGCCTCGGCGCCGTCTGCCGCCTCACCCACGACCTCAATGTCCTCTTCGGCTCCGAGGATGACGCTCAAGCCGGCACGGACCACGGCCTGATCGTCAGCGATGACGAGTCGAATCATGGGATATCCACTTCCTCCTCGGTACGGGACCCGTCGACGCTGCCCGGCGGAACGGGGATGACGAGGCGGTTGCGCCAGCCGCCGTCGGGGTCGGGTCCGGTGACCAGTTCAGCGCCCACCAGGGCAGCGCGCTCTGCCATGCCGGACAGGCCGTAGCCACCGCCCTTGCTACCTGCACCTGCCTGACGTGCCTCCGCATTCGGCGGACGTCGGTTGCTCACCACGATCTCCACGCACCCCTGCTGATAGGTGATCCGCACCTGGCAAGGGGCTCCTGGCGCGTGCCGCGCGCAGTTGGCAAGCGACTCCTGAACCATGCGGTAGGCAGCGGTATCCGCCAGCGGGCTCAGGGGACATGGCCGGCCGTTGACTGCGTATCCGACCCGCTGTTGACGACGACGTGACTCCTCAACGAGGTGAGGCACTGCCTCCAGCGAGGGCAGGAGCACCGGCTCCCTTGTCATCTGAGAACCCGTCACGGCCGCCGACTCGGTGCTCGACAACGTCGGCTCATTGCGCCGACCATCCTCACCCTGATCCTCACGTCCGGAGACATTGCTGTCTTCGCTGCGCAGGAGACCGACGACCTGACGTAGATCGGCCAGAGCGGTTCGGGCACTGTCCTGCACCGTCTGGAGCATCTGGTCGGAACGCTCCGGATCCTTGTGCCGCAGGGCCACAGCCGCCTGGGCGCTGACGATGACGCCGGAGAGGTGGTGGCCGGCGATGTCGTGGAGATCGCGGGCCAGGGCATTGCGGCTGGTTCGCAACTCGCGCTCGACCCGCTCGCGCTCCTCGCGCTCGAATAACTGCTTCTCCCGTTCAAGGAGCTCGGCCTTGTCACGCAGCGCCTGGTGGAGCCGCTCGCGCCCCAGCATGTACTCCGCCACCGCCACCGGTAGGAGATAACGCTGGAGCAGGTGCACCGAGAGCAAGATGATCATGGCGATCATCCCACGGTGACCGGAGTGCACCTCGCCCATGAGGAAGACCAGGATAAAAGCGATGACGTTGGCGAACAGCGCGATCTGCCAGCCCGGGACGCGGTAACGCACGAGGTACCAGATGACGACCATGACCGCAACGGATCCGAGCCCCGATCGATCACTGGCGATGAGGATGATGAGATCGGCAGAGGCCACGATCCCGAGCACCCAGTACGGGAACCGCGCCGTCATCATGACAGCAGCTATCTGGAGGGTAGCGAGCGCGCTCAGGACGACCGCCCTGGAAACGGTTTCTGCCCCCTGCCTGGCGACATACTCTGGTTCTGCTATCACCATGCCGACATAAGGCAGCACACTGAGCAGGCACAGCGCCACCGCGGCTCGTGGGAGCCTCGGTGGCGACTGCACCCGGACTGCGGAATCGGGCACGCGGCTGGGCACGCTCCGAGTCAAGCACATGCGCAGCCACGAGGTGCCTGAGTCCGTCTCCGAGCCCATCACTTGTGGCACAGTGTGGCGTCGACGGCGTCCTTGTTCCGCTGGTACTTCTCCTTGGCGGAGCTCTCCAGGTTGTTCTGGTCGGCGATGGCTGTGGGCAGAGCGGTCACGGCGACGGTGACGGCGGTGCCGTCAGGTCCGACGGCGTTGTCGGTCTGGTACCCGTGGATCGACCCGCCGTGGCCCCAGGAGGTGCCTCCACAGGTCAACGACCTGCCGATGAGGCCCAGCCCGTACACCGTCCCCGGTCCAAGGTACGAGCTGGCGTCAACCGCTCCGTTCTTCATCTCGTCGATGCTGGACTGGGTCAGCAGCCTGCCGTCGAAGACGGCCTGGAAGAAGGTGTTGAGCTCGCTCGGGGTCGAGACCATCGCACCAGCCGCCCACCCCCAAGCCGGATCCATCTCGGTAATATCCTCCAACTTGCCCCCAGCACTGAGGTGGTACCCCTGAGGATGAGTACCACGAATCTTCTCCTCCCCCGGGGCCGGGAAGTAGGTATGCGATAGACCCAGCTTCTTGACGATACGCTCATCGATCTGCTCACCCACCGGCCGCTGAGACACCCGCTCAACAAGCATCCCCAACACCACATAGTTCGTGTTGGTGTACTTCCACTGAGTGCCGGGCTCGAAGGCCGCCGGCTTACTCAGAGCCGTGTCCAGCAGGTCACGCGGTTGCGCGTAGTGATCCTTGATCTGGAAGATATCGCTCCTTCCAGGGGTGGTGTCGGTGTACTCAGGCAGACCACTGGTGTGCTGGAGGAGCTGACGCACCGTGATCCTCGATCCGTCGACGCCCTCGCCCTTGATCAGGCCCGGCAGATAGGTCTCGATCGGCTCATCGAGCCCCACCTTGCCCTCCTGAACCATCTGCATGACCACCACGGCCACAAAGGTCTTCGTGTTCGACCCGACCCGCACCTCACCGTCCATCGGCGGAGCCTGCCCCGTCTCCAGGCTGCCCTTACCCACAGCCGCACCCGCGGACTCACCCTTGCTGTCGCTCACCGCCGCCAGAGCCGCCGGGTAACCGGCGTCCACCAGCCCCTGCGCCCGGGACTTCAGGCTCTCAGCCTCCCCCTTCGACGGCGCCGCCGACGCCGCACCACCACCAGCAGCACCCAACGCGATCGCCGCCGCCACAGGCACCGCCAACACCCGCCACACCACCGAACGACGACGGCCGGCTCGGGCACCGGCGGCCCCTACTGCTTCGGGGCATTCAGGAGTGACTACGTTGGAACGGACAGGACTGAACTTCTCTGCTTTACCCATGCCTCCAGTGTCACGACTCCGCGGACCGACCACCCCCACCTACAGCACAGCGCTCCCCGTCCATATGGACAGTCCCGGATGAGGTGGACCGCCGCTCGGCGCCAACCCATGCTGGCGCCGCTTGCGGCCTCTTCAGGAGGTGCGCGTTCGGGAAGCCTGGTAGGCGGCGCCCACGATGCCGGCGGTGTTGAGCAGCTGGGCCGGAACGATCGTGGTCTTGAGATCGAGCAGCGGCAGGTACTTCTCGTGCTTGCGGGAGACTCCACCACCGACGACGAACAAGTCCGGGGAGAAGAGCATCTCCACGTGGGAGTAGTAGCGCTGGAGACGCTTGGCCCACTTCTTCCAGGACAGCTCCTGTGCGGTGCGCTGCCCGGCGGAGGCCCGGCTCTCGGCGTCGTAGCCGTCGATCTCCAGGTGCCCGAGCTCGGTGTTGGGGACCAGGGTTCCGTCAACAATGACGGCGGAGCCGATCCCGGTGCCCAGGGTGGTGACGATGATGGTCCCTGGCACGTCCTTGGCGGCGCCGAAGGCTACCTCCGCCAGGCCGGCGGCGTCGGCGTCGTTGAGGCTGGTCACCGGCCGGCCCAGGTGCTCGCGCATGAGCTCGGTGAGGTTGACGCCCGTCCAGGACTTGTCGAGGTTTGCGATGAACGGGACGGTGCCGTGGACGATCGGAGCGGGCAGGGCCACGCCGACCGGGACGTCGTCGCCCACCTCGAGCTGTTCGAGGAGCTCGCGGCACACCTCGGCAACGGCCGCGGGAGTGGACTCCTCGGGAGTGTCGATGCGGACGCGCTCACCGATGAACGTGCCCGTGGCCAGGTCGACCAGGGCGCTCTTGACGCCCGATCCGCCGATGTCGATACCGCATGCCACTGATGCTGCCGGTGCTGTCGAAGTCATGAGGTCCTCCTGGTACTACGCGTCCTCGCGGCCGCCGCCCAGCCTAGTGCAGGGACGGCGACCGCGAGGACGATCGGTACGAGGAGCCGATAACCTCCGGAGACCGGAGCAGCGGCACTCAGTCGCGGGTGCTCTCCTGGCGGGCGCCCCGGTAGAGGTACCACAGGGTGCCGACGAACAGCACCAGGCCCACCCAGGGGGCGATGCCGGCGAAGCCCTCGGGCATGATGGCCAGCGGGTCCTCCTTGCCGCCGAAGGCCACGACGATCCCGGCGTAGACAACACCGGCAAGACTCTCGCCGACGATGAGGCCGGTCGCCATGAGCGTGCCCATGCGCTTGGCCCGCTCCGGGTTGGCGGTGCGCTGGGCCCAGCGGTCGTAGACGTGGCCGAGGGCGGCGCCGATCGGGATCATGACCGTCACGGCCATCGGCAGGTACATGCCCATGCCGACGGCGAGCGGAGGCAGGGAGTACTTGCTGTTGCGGCGCAGGATCTCATCGATGGCGATGACAACGGCGCCGATGAGGGCGCCCAGACCCAGCAGACTCCAGTTGAGGTCGCCACCGAGGACGCCCTGAACCAGGTGCTTGATGAGGTTCGCCTGGGGCGCGGCCAGAGCGTCGGCACCGGCACCGGGGGCGCCGGCGAAGCCGAAGGCGCCCTGCATGAGGCTGAGCACCGGCGGGATGACGATGGCACCGAAGACGACGCCGATGACGAGGGCAACCTGCTGCTTCCACGGAGTGGAGTCGACAAGCTGCCCGGTCTTGAGGTCCTGAAGGTTGTCGTTCGAGATGGTAGCCACGCCGAAGACGACCGCGGTGACGAACAGGGTGTAGGCCACCAGGGTGCGGACGTCGTCGGGCGAGGAGGTGGTGGCAATGGTGCGCACGAGCGCGGCAGCCGTCACCGCCACGAGGATGCCGACGCCGGAGATCGGCGAGTTGGACGAGCCGATGAGACCGGCCATGTAACCGCAGACCGAGGCCACGACCAGTCCGGTCAGCAGAATGAAGAGGATGGAGGCGATGATGAGGCCCGCCGTGTGGTGGGCCATGGAGGTCCCGTGCAGGAACAGCCACAGGAGCACACCGATGGGCAGCATCGAGCCGACGGTGACGCCGATGACCGTCTTCATCGACAGGTCGCGCTCAGTCAGGGGGATCTCCTCGCCGGCGTCGCGCTTGGCGCTGGTGGCCAGGGACTCGCGGATGCCGGTGGCGATGGGACCGAGGATCTTCAGGAAGGTCCAGATGGCGGCGATGGCGATGGCGCCGGCACCGACGATCCGCACCTCGCTGGCGAAGGTGGTGCTCACGAAGTCCGCGAGGTCCTTGGCGGCGGCCGTCCCGCCCCAGGTACGCATCGGGAGCAGCACGCCGTAGGAGATGAGCAGGCCGACGATCATGGCGATGCCGACGCCGACTCCGACCAGGTGGCCCACGCCGACCAGCGCCAGAGACAGGGAGGTGCCCACCATCGTGGCGCCGGCACCGACCCGGAAGACCCCGGAGATATCGACGCTGATGGCCTTGAGGGCGTTGAGGAAGTACAGGGCCGCCGAGGCGATGGAGCCCCGCACGATGACGCCCAGTCCACGGCTGGACTCCTCGCTGCCCTCGCTGGTGTCGCCCACGCGCAGGACCTCGGCGCCGGCCACACCCTCGGGGTAGGGCAGGTCGGAGCTGGTCACGAGCGCGCGCCGCAACGGGATCGAGTAGGTGACGCCGAGGATGCCGCCCAGGATGATGACCAGGACCGTCTGGAGGTAGGGGAATCCGGTCCACCAGCCCACGATGATGAGTCCGGGCAGCACGAAGATGATGGCGGACAGCGTCCCGGCAGCCGAGGCGATCGTCTGGACGATGTTGTTCTCCTGGATCGTGTGATCGGAGAAGCGGCGCAGGACAGCCATGGAGATGACGGCGGCCGGGATCGAGGTGGCGAAGGTGAGTCCCACCTTGAGGCCGAGGTAGACATTCGCCGCAGTGAAGACGAGCGTGATGACGCCGCCGATGAGGACGCCGCGGATCGTCAGCTCCTTGACCGGGCCGGAGCCGGCACTGGACGGTTTCGCCGCAGCGGAGCCGCTTGAGGTTGTTGTGGACATGGTGATATCTCTCGATGTCGGGATGATTCCGGAGCGAGACTAGCACTGTGTCCGAAAACGATTGTTCACTCCCCATTCGACGCACGACAGATCAGCTATGCCCTCATCGCCCGTGACACGTCGACCGATTCTTCATAGAAGACCCGGGGCCGCGTCCCTTATGAGGTTCTGGTTGAGGTCGAGAACCCAGCCAGGTAGGAGGCGGCCATGTCCTCGTGGGCGTGGCCGGCCTCGGCGACACGGTCAAGCCGGGCGGAGAATGCCTCCATGCCATCGAGCCTCAAGCCGGCTTCGCGGGCGAGCTCGAGGATGAGGTGGGCGTCCTTGCCGGAGGTGTCGACGGCGAAGTTGGCCGGGCTCAGGGCGCCCCGTTCAACGAGGTCGGCCTTGATGCGCAGGAAGGGCAGGTCCAGGCCGCCGCCGTCGAGCACCTCGAAGAACTGGGCCGGGGGCACACTGATCGCCTTCGCCAGGGTGACGATCTCGCCAGCGGCGTTGGACACGGCGATGACCCAGGAGTTGACGACCAGCTTGAGGCGGGTCGAGGTGGCGGCGGCACCGTCCTCGCCGGTCCACACAGTGCGCGACCCGACGGCGTCCAGGACCGGAGTGACCAGCTCACGGCCGGAGACAGGACCGGCGGTCATGATGACAAGGGTGCCGGACTCAGCGGGCTGGCGGGTCCCGGAGACGGGCGAGTCGTAGAAGAGGACCCCGGCGGACTGCGCGATGGCGGCCAGGCCGGCCACATCATCCGGGCCGACAGTGGTCATCTGCAGCCAGGCGGCGCCGGGGCGCATGGCGGGAGCGGTCTCGCGCATGACCTCGGCGACGGCGGCGCCGTCGAAGAGCATGGTGATGACGACGTCGGCCCCCTCGACGGCGGCGGTGGCGGTGGGGGCGATCTCGATGCCGTCGTCGGCCAGGGGCTGGGCACGCGAGATCGTGCGGTTCCAGGCGCGCACGGCGTGGCCGGCGCCGGCGATGTTGCGAGCCATCGCCGAGCCCATAATTCCGGTACCGAGTACGGCTACGGTCAGCTGAGACATGCTTCTCCCTTGATTCTCTCTGATCGAGCTTGTCGACCTGTCCGTGGTCGGCCACCCGCCTGGACCCCCTACGGCGCCCAGGATCGGGAGTGTTGCCGTCCTTTGTACACGACAGGCACCCGAGTCACTCGGAAGCCAGGGCGCCGGCGATCCTGTACAGGGCGACGGCCAGGAGGAAGGCAAAAGCAGTCATGAGACTGGGGCCCCAGAAACCGGAGAGCCGGGTGAGAAGGTCGCCGCCGATGGCGCCGGCGATCGTGGCACCGAGGTACATCGCCGTGTTGGATAGCGAGGAGACGGTTCCTCGGGCTTGGCCGGCGTGGGCCTGCAGCTGCCCCATGAGGACAGGCAGGAGGAAGCCGGCCACGACCAGGGCCGCGGCGAAGGCGACAACGGCGCCCCACATGGTGGTCACGATGAGCGGCATCGCAGCGGCCAGGAGGTAGAAGGCGCCCTGGATGAGGATGCCGCCCCACAGCGACCGCCACTCACCGATCCTTGCAACGACCCGTGGACCGAGGAGCGAGCCCAGCGCCGTTCCCAGACCGATCATCATCATGGCCTTCCCGATAGCGGTCTGCGAGGCACCGAAGTCCTTGGCCAGCCAGGAGCCGATGAAGGAGAACGAGGCGTAGTTGCCGGTCTGGAACACGAGGTAGGCGAGGAGGGACCACCTCAGCACCCGCGAGCCGAGGACCCTGTAGTAGGAGCCAACGACGTCAGCAGGCTCCCCCACCGGCCGCACATGGGGGAACGAGAGGAAGAGGAGTCCCCACAGGATGACGCTGACCGCCGCGACCACGAGGAACGGCAGCTGCCAGCCTCTGATCGACAGGTAGGAGCCGATCGGCACGCCGGCAACCTGCGCAACCGCGAGTCCCGCGGTCGCATAGCCCATGACCTTGATGACGGACGGCCGGGGCACCGTCACCGGGATGGAAGCCCAGATCTGGGAGCTGACGAATGCGGCACTCACGCCGGCCAGGAAGCGGGCGGCAACCATACTCCAGAAGCTCCAGGCCAGGCCGCACGCGCAGGTGAAGACAACGAAGGCCGCCAGGCCGGAGAGGATGACTCGACGTCGATCGTGGCGGTCCGAGACGGGGCCGGCCACGAGGGCGAACAGCGCGTACCCCAGGGCGTAGGCCGAGACCAGCCAGCCTGCCCGGGACAGGGGGACGTCGAGCTCGCGCCGGAGCAGGGGCAGCAGGGGCGCGACGAGGAAGGTGTCGGTCCCGATGGCGAACATGGTGAGGAAGGACAGCCACCCCATGGTCGAGACGCGGACACCCGTCGGCGACGTCCTCTCGCCATCCACGGACACGGGCGATGAGCCACGAGTCTTTTCAGTCATCTCAAATCTCCTTAGTTCGATGTTTGACGTACTAAGAATTATTCGAGACGCTATCGTTGTCAACCCCGCCCCGGTGCGCGCCGGGGCGAAGTTTGAGATGGCGAAGCGCGAGACAGAGAGACGGGGACGAACCGTGAAGGACAGGGAGCTCTTCCACCCCGAGGCAGGGGACATCTCCCTGGACGCGATCCTGGGCGCCTTGTCCGACCCCATCCGCCGCGACGTCCTGCGTCGGATCGCCGATGAGGGCGCCCTGTACTGCGGGGACCTGAGCTACGACGTCGTCAAGTCCACGATGTCGCACCACTTCCGGGTGCTGCGCGAGTCGGGGCTCATGCATACCGAGCGCGAGGGCAAGCACCGGCGCATAACCCGGCGCGACGACGTCATCGAGCAGCGCTTTCCGGGGCTGCTGGCCGCCGTCGGCCTGCCTCCTGGCAAGGGCCGATGGCCGGACTGACGACCACCCGAGCGAGCACTCTGACGGCGACAGGACAAGCCGCCGCCATCGCCCGCCGCTCACTGCGAGGTGACCTCGACCCGCTGGCGGGTGTTCCACCCCATCTTGCCGCTGGTAACCATCCCCCAGACCCGCAGGGGACGCAGGATCAGTGCGGACCACAGCGTCGCCGCCGGGGACAGGATGAGACTGACGCATCTCTCGGAGCCAGTGGTGTCAGAGCGCCACACAGCGATGTACCGCGAGCCCTGCGCCAGCCCGATGGCAAGAGGCACCAGCAGAGCCGCGAGAGGAATCCCATCGCCAACGACGAGCGGACGCCAGAGCACGAGGTAGACGAAGAGCGAGATCACCAGCCAGACCTGCATCCACCCGGTGACCTGCCGCCACCACCCCCATGAGAGAACCGGCAGGAAGCGGATGCGCCAGAGCCCGCGGATGAAGGAGCCGCGGAACCACCGCTCCTGCTGGCGGTAGTGGTGGCTCCAGCGGTCAGGCATCCACGCGAAGGCGAAGGCCGAGGGCTGCTGGACGGTTCTGCCGTGCAGCAGGGCGAAGAGGGTCAGCAAGGAGTCGTCGGAGAACTCCACGTGCCGCCCCAGGTAGCTCTCATTCATGTAGGTCTCGATGTTCTCAGCCAGGATGGAGCACCGGTAGGCGGCCAGACCACCCGAGTTGACCATGACCGACCCGAGCCGTGACATGAAGGAGCGGTCGATGAGCTGCTGTCCGACGAAGATCACGTCGGTCACACGTGCCAGCAGGTTCTCCCGGTTGTTGATCGCCAGGATGACACCTGCGACTGACATCACCCGCGGATCGCTGAAGGGCTGGACGATCTCATGAAGCGCCTCGGAGTCGAGCATGGAGTCGGAGTCGACGGTCACGAACAGGTCGGCGTCACGAATCTTCCTGAAACCATGGATCTGAGCATGGCGCTTGCCCTCATTGGCGGTGCGCTGCCAGGTGGCGTAGATGCGGGCCACCGCCGCCTGGCGGATGAACCAGTCCCGCTGCGCCACATAGGCGCACTGGGTGGAGCCGTCGTCGACGACGTGAATCTCGGTCGGTGGAGAGCTCTGGTTCAGCAGGGCGGAGAGCATCCGCACCACGACGTCGGGATCCTCGTTGTAGAGCGGAACGAGCACGGCGACCCGGTACACCTCACCGCGGCCGATCACTCGTCCCTCGAAGCCGGCCAGCACGAGCTGCACGGCCACTACCACGAAGAGGACATCGAAGGCCCATACGATCCACGTATCCAGGACGTGGTGCCGACTGACCAGGACGCGCCAGCACAACCACCCCACCACGCCGAGGACCACCAGGATGGCGGGCAGGGGCCCACTGGTTCGCATCAGCGCCCGGGGCAGCCCGGTGACCTCGGCTGATCGCTGAGCCTCATCCGTCGTCGTCAGCGGGGTGCGCACAGTGGCCACGGCGCCGCGATCCTTGCCGCGGGCCCGGACCGCCCTGAGCCGCATCCCGCGCTTGAACAGGAGCTTGACCGCGAAGCAGGCCAGCAGGATGAGAAGGCAGACGAGCATGACGACGAATCCGAATGACCAGTGCATGCGTCAGCCTTTCCGTGTCGAAGAGCCGGCTCGGGGCGGAGTACTGCGCCGTGTCACTCCGGGGCCGGTACTGGTGACTGGCTGCGCATGACCTCCGGAACCGTCTTGACGGGCAGGCCGGAGTCCGCGACCTGCTTCATGAAGCGCTCGAAGGTGTCCACCTTCACCGACTCGGGGGCACCGTCGGGCTCCTCATCGACGCGATGGAAGACCATGTGGGTCCAGCACCGGTACTCCTGGCAGCGGGCCAGGGCCCGCTCGACCTGGGACTCGGTGGTGTAGGAGCCGCAGTAGAAGACGCGGAGCCGGAACGGATCCCCCGGCGCGAGCGTCTCCGGGGCGTTCTCGATGGTGCGCAGCGAGGAGAAGTAGCTCTGGGAGGTGCGCAGCACGAGGTCGTTGTACCGCCCCATGGGCAGGGCGAAGTGGGCGGCGCCCTCGGGGTAACCGTGCTCGAGGAGGAAGGACCTGATCGTCTCGAACTCCTGGCGCACCCCCGCCTCGTCGAGCGTGGTGAGGTCGGTGGAGGCATGGGCGGCGATGTCCCAGCCGTGGACCTCTCGCATCTCAGCGAGCTGGTCGGTGCTCATGCGCCCCGGCAGTCCGACCTTGTCGGCGATGACGTAGGAGGTTGCCGCGCGGATGCCGCAGTCCTGCATGATCTCCCGGGCCGTCTTGTAGTCGCTGTCGTAGCCGTCGTCGAAGGAGATGGAGACGATGCCGCTGTCCGCCGAGGGCAGGGTGGCCAGGTAGCCGAGCCACAGGCGGCTCGGTGCCGAGTCGGAGGCGGGGACCGTCTTCAGGCGCACCCGCGTCACCCGGTCCAGCCTGGGATGGCCGACGACGGCGCGCTCGGCGGCGCGGTTGACGGTCACCCGGCACCAGCTCCCGGTGCGCAGCGTGCGCATGTCGGGTGCGACGTCCAGGCGCAGGCAGTCCTCCCCTTCCCCGCCGAGCTCGAGCTGGATGCTGTCGATCTGCCGGTAGTCCTCGGCGCGCAGCCACATGTCCCACTGGCAGTCGGTCATGTCGACGCCCGAGAGTGCCAGGTCGGCACTGGTGGGGCGGGCGGGGTCGCCGGTGGTGGTGATCTCCAGCGACTGGGTCCCGTGGGAGTGGGTGGAGGTGTCGGGCCGTATGGAGCCGTCCCTGGAGGAGAGGGTCCAAGCGCGCGGATCCTGCATGTCCGACAGCACCTGCGACGGCGCCGCGGGAGGGCCGGCGACCGGGGCCGGGGAGGCGTGAGCCGTCGACTGCAGCTCAGGTAGAAGAGTGCTCGAGGCGGCCAGGGCGAGACCACCCATCAGGAAGTTGCGGCGCCTCATCCGGTCATGCTGCGGCAAGGTACTTCTCCAGTTAACAGTCCACTCGGTTGGTTTCCTCTTCAGGATACGCACGAGATCGCTGCCACCGCAGACAAAAGTCGCGGACACCCATCCTCAACGGCCTGCTACATCGTGCTAGCAGCCCGCCAGGACCCCGCAATTCCGCGCAGCGCCGCCAACCAGCACTGACCGAGCGTGAGAGATGTCACGATCGCCCTCGTAGCGGCCACTTGGACCGTACACGGCCGGGTCGTATTAGCCAGAGTTCATCCAAACCGCACAAGACTCAGACCCTCGCGGAGCACACCAACACCCCACCCAGACCCCATGGAGCAAGCACCTAGGGCAGCGAGCTGAGACCAGTCAGGCTCCGCAGCCCCTCCGTCAACATCGTCACCGGCGCGAACACCACCCGACCCCACCCACAGGAGTCACCTTGCAGACCGGGCATGCCTAGCCACTCGGACACGATTCCCACAAGCCGGCGAGCACCACTCGCGCCGAGGATGGGTCTTCTCGAAAAACAGAATGCACCCCGGAGCCTGGCAAGCACGTAATCGAGAGCATCGTTCCGGACGTGCATACTCTGCCGCAGCAGAGGCGACCTCACCCAGCGCAATCGCAAGCGGGTCGGCGACATGCCATCGACGACGAGCGACGAGGCTGTCAGCCTGCTGCAGCTCTATGTAGTGAGCAGCCCCGACCGCCGCATCGTTCATGCGCACGAGATCCTGCTGAGCCGGATTGGCGCCACCAGCGAGCGCTGTCAGGTAACCACGGATCGCTTCCCTTAGGTCCAGCCAATCCCCCAAATCCCGAACGTCACTGGAGACGCCAGCAAGAACTGGGCGCAGGTCGGCACTGAACTGCTCCCGATGACGAGCCAGCCAAGCATCCAGCTCCGACGGCGTGGTGAGGGTGTCCACAACACGCCCGCGCAACCCCCCATCCACGAAGGTTGTGTTCACCAGCTCGATCGGTAAGGGTTCGCCATCCAACGGAGGAACCAGGGGTGCATCTCGGACCATGGACTAACGGTAACAGGTCTTGACAACCATTAGAAATGGTGCTTCCATCCTACTAATGCTTGAGGTTCACCAAAACCGTTAGGAGTGTGGGATGACCACCACCTTGCAACACTGGCAGGGTCGAATCACGGCCGTAGCCTTCACCTCCCTGACCGGAGCGTTCGGATTGAATCTGGCGATCGGACAGTTCATTGCGCCGCTCATGGACAGCCTTGCCTGGTCCTTAGCGGCAACGAGCACTGTGGTTGCAGTGAACACGCTGGCTTGGGGACTGTTTCAGCCACTTGCCGGTCGACTGATTGACCGGATCGGCCCTCGTCAGGTGATGGCGGGGAGTGCATCGCTGATGGGACTGTCCTACGTCACGCTTGCGACCGTGACCGAGTACTGGCAGTTCTTAATCCTATTCGGGGTTGTAGTTGCTGCAGGATTCGCCGGGTGCAGTTCAATGCCTTCCTCAGTCCTGGTAGCTCGATGGCACACCAAGAGCCGTCCTCGAGCGCTCGCTGTGAGTTCGATGGGTATCAATGCCGGCCAGCTGCTACTTCTCCCACTAGCCGGAGTACTTGTCACCATGCTCGGTTGGCGGGCCGCGTTCCTTGCTCTTGGGGCGATCATGCTCGCCCTTGTTGTGCCGGTGCTGTGGTTCGGGGCGCGCAACAGCCCCAGCGACGTCGGTATCCGATCCGACGGCACGCTCGAGCCGGCAGGAGCGCCCACCACATTGCGCGACGCACTGAGTGACCGTCAGTTCTGGACGATCAGCCTCAGTTTCGCCGGCTGCGGGTACTCGCTCTACCTGTTCACCACGCACATGCCGAAGCTTGCCCTGGAGCTCAGCGGCAGCCCCAGTACGGGCGGATGGCTCATGGCACTGGTCGCCCTGTGCAGTGCGGCCTCTATGTGGTTGACCGGACAGTGGGCGGCCAAGCGATGGGGCAAGCGAGTTACGCTCATCGTGCTTCACACCGCCAGGGCAGTGTCTTTCACGGTTCTCGCACTTGCACCAAGCCTCCCCGCCTTCATCCTCGGCGTGGTGATGTTCGGCCTCTCATCCTTCCCGGTGATTCCTTTGACCACCGGACTGGTGGCCGACCGCTTCGGCGGCACAGCGATGGGAGGGATCTTGGGATCATCCTGGCTCATCCACCAGATATTCGCCGCCCTAGGCGTCTTGCTGGGCGGGCTTCTGCGTGACGCCACCGGCAGCTACAGCGCATCCTTCGCCAGCGGAGCCGCTGTGCTCATTGCATCCACTGTGCTCACCTGGCTTATTTCGGAGGGACGATTCCAACTCCGCCCGAGCCCGACTGCCGCGTAGCGAGACTCGTCCGACACCTCGACAGAAACACCCGAGCACAGGGCTTCAGATCTACGGAAGCCGACTCGGCACCCAGAAGTCACACAAGGCGCGAAAAGGTCTGCCCCGCCAGTCTCCTGGCGGGGCAGACCCCTGAGGTGGTGGAGCTAACGGGAGGGTAAACCACTTGAAAACGGGCGGTGACATCGCCGATCAACAAATCCTCCTCGACGACGAGCTGGGTGGCATTGAGGCGGTGGCGCAACGTAAGAACCGCATTGGGGTAAGACATGGAACTCTACTGGGCTACGCGAAGAAGGGCTGGCTCACGCCAGCCCCGGGTGACGTATTGACAGTCAGGCTGCTGACCCTTGGGTACTCACCCATCTGGCAACGTCAGGTCCTAGAAGCTCTGCACCGCGCGGCGCGAGCAGCACCCCCTGAGCGAGCTCTGGCAGACCTGGGGCTGTGACAACGACAGGCCGCACATCCCCCTTGGCCTGCAGTAACTGTCGGGTCAGGTCAGGCAAATGTACCCGTTCAGGGCCGGCGATCTGTCGGTCACGGACGGAGCCGCTGGACGCTTCGACCAAAACCCGGGCAACTTCGTCGACGGCGACAGGCTGGACAAGCCAGTCCTCGACGCGCACCTGATCGTCAGATTGGGTGACCGCGCCCGGGTTGAGGGCAAACTCCATCCACTGCGTCGAGCGCACCACCACGTGCTCGAGTGCGCAATCGGCCAGTACCTGCTCCTGGGCGCGCTTGGCGAGGTAGTAGTCGAATTCGTCGAAGGCGGGGTCGTCGATGTTGCAGATCGACAAGTGCACTAGTCGGTCAACGCCGGCGTGCTGGCAGGCCCGAACAACGCGAGCCGTGGCGTCGCGGAAAGTAGCGACGAGGTCGGCGTTGGCGCTGACCGGGAAGGGGTTGGAGGTATCGATGGCTACGTCGGCACCGTCTAGGGCGCTGGTAAGGCCTTCACCGGTGTGCAGATCTATACCGGTGGCACGAGACAGAGTAATGACGTCATATCCAGCCTGGCGAGCGGTCCGGGTGGTGGCGCGGCCAGCGGTACCGGTGGCGCCGATGATGGCGATCTTCACAAGGGGTCCTTAACGGGGTCGGGATCCAGACCGGTGGCCTGGAGCATGCGGGTTCGGGTGGCGTTGTCGAGGCCGGCTGCTAGGTCGGCGATAGAGGTGCCAGCCAACGAGGCACGCCAAGCATCCTCGGCACGGGACATAGCTCGGTTGATCGAGCACAGACCTGACGCGAGGATCTGCGATTTCTGGTCGATGAATGCACCCTGGCATCGGATCTCGTTGCACTGGAACAAAGGTGCCGCGCTACCTAATGCAGAAACCACGTCATCCAGGCTCACCCTTGCGGCTGGCTGGGACAAGCGGAACCCGCCCGAGGCACCGGCCACTGAGGCAACGATGCCCGCCGCCGCAAGCTTCTGCAGGTGCTTGTTCAGATAGGTCGGCGACAGATCGAACACTCCCGCCAAGCCCGCACTCGAAACAACCCGACCTCCAGCCACATCCAGCACGACCAGCGCGTGCGCAGCCCACTCCACTCCCTTCGGCAATTGCATATCAGGATACTAACTATCCATATACTAGATGTCTAGATTTGGCCACCTTGATCGGGTGCGCCGTACGCGGGCTGATCGTCGATCACGCACTCAATCCGCCCAGCTGGCAAGACAGCCCCTGGTATAGGTGAACCCTCACTCGAACACGGAGGCGATCCGCGTCGCACACCGCGGCCGGGGCCGGCCCCGCAGCGCCCGAGGCGGGTGCTGATTGACAAGGCCTACTCCTCGCAGGCCGACCGGGCCTGACTGCGCGCCCACCGCATCCGCACCACGATCCCGGTCACGGCCGACCAGGTGGCCCACCGTCGAGCCAGAGGCTCACGCGGTGGACGCCCGCCGGCCTTCGACTCCGTGACGCACAAGAACTGCAGCACCGTGGAACGCGGCTTCAGTCACCTCAAGCACCACCGAGCCCTGGCCATCCGCTACGACAAGCTCGCCGTGCGCTACCAGGCCACCATCCACATCGCCAGGATCGACCACTGGCTCAAAGGACATACATAACAGGCCCTAAAGCACCACGTTCACGCCGATAACCCGCCGATAACCTGCGCAAGGCAACCGGCACGTTGAAAGAGGTCTGCCCCGCCAGTTTTCTGGCGGGGCAGACCTTCGAGGTGGTGGAGCTAGGGGGAGGCTTGTCGAAACTTGCCCCACCGCTGATTCAGATGGTGCGAGCGCACCGGTCGATCCGTGCGAGACCGCACACGTCACTGGACTGACCCAAGGCTCTGCGCCGCGATCGTCGACCGCCTCACCCACAACGCCACCATCATCGAAACCGGCACCAACTCCTACCGCCTCGCCCACACTCGGGCCCGACAGGCCGGGTGACACCCTGCGAATAGGCAGTCGCCTACCGCCGGACCCAACTGGTGGATCCGGCGGTAGGCGTCATTCATGGGGTCAGTTGCTGAGAGCGGTGAGCTGTTGCGTGCCGACGGGTTCGCGGGTCTGGGTGGGGATTACTGCCATGCGGCTGGTGGTGGCGGCCACCGCGTCCAGCTGCTGCTGCTCGGAGCGTGCCCGGGTGGCGAGCAGTGGGCTGGTGGGGTGGGCTGCCGCGAGGGAGTTGTTCACCACCCACGCCCACGGGTGGATGCTGGCGCGTTCCAGGTCACTGGCCAGAGCCTGCGCCTCGGTGACGGGGGTCGTCTCAGGCAAGGTGACCACGATGATCTTGGTGTGGTCCGGATCCTGGAGCCGCATCAGCGGGGTGGTGACGTGGCCGCGCTGGCCGTCGTCGAGGTGGCGGGTGATGTCGCGGTGGTAGGAACCGGTGGCGTCCATCAGGAGCAGGGTGTGGCCGGTGGGGGCGGTGTCCATGACGACGAACTGGTCACGGGCCTTGTTCACGGCGCGGCTGAACTGCTGGAAGACGGCGATCTCCTCGGTGCAGGGGCTCATGAGGTCCTCGGCGAGGGCGGCGCGGCCGGCGTCGTCGAGCTTGGCGCCCTTGGAGGCCATGACGTGGTCGCGGTACTCCTGGATGGCTTTCTCGGGGTCGATGGCGCTGACCTCGAGCCCATCGACGTCGTTGCCGAGGGTGGACGACAGGTGCGCGGCGGGGTCGGTGGTGGTGAGCAGGACCTTCTTGCCGCGCTGAACCAGGGCGATGGCGATGGCGGCTGCGACGGTGGTCTTGCCGACACCGCCCTTGCCCATCGTCATCACGAGCCCATGGTCGGCCTCGGCGAGCTGGTCGACCAGGCCGGCGAGGTGCGGCTGCTGGCCGATGCCCTGCCCGCCGGTGTCCTGCGCGTCGGCCTGCGGGGCGTCCTCGTAGTGGAACAGGGTGGCGAGTGCCTCCAGGCCGACCATGTTGACGCTCTTGAGGCTCACCGTGTCGCGGGGCAGGGCTGCCAGGGCGGCGGGCATGGCAGCGAGCGCGGCCTGTTCGCGGTCGTGGATGGCGCGGGACAGGTCGTCGGTGGCGGCCGCGGCGGGCAAGACGCCGTTGACGACCAGGTTGGTGGCGTGGATGTCGAGCTCGGCGAGCTCGTCCAGGGTGCGGGCGACCTCGCGCAGCGTGGACTGCTGGGCCCGGGCGACGAGCACCAGGCGGGTGCTGGTGGGGTCGGTGAGGGCCTCGACGGCGGCGCGGTAGGTGGCGCGGTTCTTCTCGAGCCCGCTCATGGGCCCCAGGCAGGACGCGTCGCCCTTGCCGTTGTCAAGGTAGCTGGTCCAGCTGCCGGGCAGCTGCAGCAGGCGGATGGTGTGGCCGGTGGGGGCGGTGTCGAAGATGACGTGGTCGTAGCCGGCGGTGGCCTGGGTGTCGGCGAGCAGGTCGGTGAACTCGTTGAACGAGGCGATCTCGGTGGTGCAGGAGCCCGACAGCTGCTCGGTGATGGCCTCGATCTCCTTGATGGGCAGGACCGCGCGCACCGGTTCCAGGATCTTGTTGCGGTAGGCCTCAGCTGCCTCGTCGGGGTCGATCTCCAGCGCGTCGAGGCCGGGCACCTGCGGAATCGGGGTGATCTTGTTGCCGATGGTGGCACCGAACACCTGGGCGATGTTGCTCGCCGGGTCGGTGCTGACCAGCAGCACCCGCTTGCCCTGGTGGGCGAGGTGCACGGCCGTGGCGCACGCGATGCTGGTCTTGCCGACACCGCCCTTGCCAGTGAAGAAAAAGTGCCGGGGCGGGTTGTCGAGAAACTGGGTCAGCACAGTCTCCTGAAAGTTCGAGTCGGGGTCAGCAACAGCCGGACACGGTGCTGGTAGTGGCGGGCTGCCCACAGCAGCCAGTGGACGCGGCGGGGGCTTCCTGCTGCGGGCCGCAGCATCCGCCCTGGGGCTGGGCGTCCTTCGTCGGGTTCAGGCCGACGTAGCGCTCCAGCTCGTCGCGGCGCGGGTGGCGGCCGGCCAGCACGGTGACGTCGTCGACCAGCGTCAGGGGCAGCCCCTCGGAGCCGGCGGCCTGCAGGAACTTGACGACCACGGGGTGCTCCGCGAACTGCGCCGGCTCGCTGGCCAGGTTGGCGCGGTGGACGTCCACCCCCTGCGCCTTGAGGGCGTTGACCGCGGCGGTGAAGTCGACCAGCTCCTGGTCGAGGTCGGGGCCGCAGACCCCGGTGTTGCAACACAGTGCAGGTTCGAAGACACGGATGACGGGCATGGGAAACCTCCGGCTCGGGTGGAGGACGACCATCACGGATTGATGACCGTCGATATGAGTGAGTGTGGCACACGTATCGACAGATGTCAATATGAGCGGGTAGCATGTCTGCATGACCGAACTGCTGGAAGCCCCGATGGCCGCCGCCGAGGCCTGCGCGCCGGATGGTGGCACGATCTCGATGGAGCAGGCGGAACGGGTTGCGCTCGTCGTGAAGGCGCTCGCTGACCCGGTGCGGCTGCGGATCCTGCACCACATCGCGGCCAGCCGGTGCTCCAGCGTGTGCGCGTGCCACATGCCCGAGGTGTTCGGCGTGACCCAGCCGACGCTGTCACACCACCTGAAGAAGCTGGTCGAGGCCGGGCTGGTGGACAAGGAAATGCGCGGCAAGTGGGCGCACTTCACCCCGCGACCCGAAGGGCTGGCCGCGTTGCACGAGTACCTCGCCATGCTGGGCTGAGGCCCCGCGACCCGAAAGGACATCCCCATGCACGTTGTGTGCGTCGGCGGCAGCGATGCCGGCATCTCCGCGGGGCTGCGTAGACCTGTCCAGTTTTCTGTGTAAGCGGTTTACAGGTAGGGGTTGATTTGGACTTCCGGGTGTTTTTCGGACAGTGCTTGTTTTCTTACTTCAGGCTGCCTTCGTTAAGTCCAGGAGCTCGCGTTCGACCTCGTTCGGGGTGCGATACCCTAGGGCTGAGTGAAGGCGAACATGATTGCATCTCAGCTCGAACCGTGAGGCAATATCCTTGGCCGCCTTATCCTTCGTGGCATACACCATCCGGTGGACTCTCTCATTCTTGAGCGTGGCATTGAACGACTGAAGCCCACGCATTGTCCCAGCAAACCCCCGCACGCCCCACAGAGGGACGAATACCATAGGACCTGAGATGGTCCAGAAATCTTTGAGACATGTACTGACTACCTCGGTCCGAGTGAAAGATCGTCACACCCTCCTCAATCGGACACCTGCGTACCGCCATGTCAATGGCCTGGCACACCAGGGACGTGTGCATGTGGTCGCCCATCGCATAACCCACGACCTTCAAGGCATCAGCAGTCCAGAACGGTCGCAAGATAGATAAATCCAGCCCACGTCCTGACGTAGGAGGGGGCACCTCCCGCTTGCGGGGGAATGTCCCCGCACAGCTTCTTGCCGGGCTCATTGGCGGTGAAGTCCTGCCTGAGCAGGTCCGACCGCTCATCCAGGTCCTCAGCCGGCACGGTGGTGCGGACCTTTGCCCGTGGCCCGGCGGCCTGTAGCCCCAGGTCACGCATGATGGCGCGGATCGTGGCCCCGTCGGCCCGCACACCGCGCCGCTCCAGAATCACCTGGATTCGCCGGTACCCGTAGGTGCCATCAGAGTCCTCAAAAACGTCCTTAATAATAATGGCCAGCTCCTCCCTCCGAATTGCCGTCTGCGACTGGGGCCGGTCGCGCCAGGAGTAGTACCCTGATTTTGATACCCTGGACCATCGACACATTGAGGAGATGGGATAATGGCCTTCTTCGCGGTTAATGAGCTCGTAGCGATCAGTCACGGTCGTTCCTTGGCGAAGAAGGCAGCTGCTTTTTTCAGGAACTCGTTCTCCCCACGCAGCTCACGAACCTCTGCCTTTAACTTTGCGATCTCGGCTGACTCGGAAGCTTTCTTGCGGTCCTGGTCTGTGGCGTGTTCCTTCTTGTATCTTGCGACCCAGTTACCTACTGTTTGAGCAACAAGGTCATATGAGTCGGCCACTGACGCTATCGTGCGTTCCTTCTCGATGACTTCACGCACAACCTGTGCCTTGAACTCTTCTGAGTATTTCGCTGCTGGCATGGTATCCATCCTATCGACTCACGGGAAGAAAAACTCCCCCAGTCCGAGAAACACCACGCACCCCAGTACAACTTGAGCGTCATGAGTCAGGTCTGCTGCACGGCCAGCGAGGTTTCGCCTGGTGCTCTGCCCCACGCGACCGCTTCTCGCACTGCTTGCGCACAAACTGAGCGGCGCTGTCGGGGCTGTTTCCCGGTGCAGTGAGAGTGTCGAAACCAGCGTCGGTCCGCACCGGCTCCCCGCAAAGGGGCACGAGCGAGATGCCTATCAGAATGAGTGACGTATGCAACTCTAACACGCAATACCCGCGTCGGGCAATCCTTGAGTTACGCTGCAGTGCCGCCACGGAGTGCATAAAGCTGAAATCGACGAAGCACTGACGCCAACAGCAGAGTCTCACGACACGTTCTCAGAGTCGTAGAGCGGCTTCCCGTCGAACGCCGGTCGCGACTGGTGCTGGAGAAGCAGGGACAGTAATCCACGAGCCGTCGTATCTGAAACCCTTGCGAAGCGCTCCACGCCAAACTCAATCTTTACTTTTTTCGCATCAATCTTCGCCGTCAGCCCTTTGCTTTGAGCGGCTGTACCGAGGAGCGCAGCAGTAACGTGGCGACGCGCTTGACGAACATTAGCTTCCTCTCCCTCAATGGCACCGAGAACCGAGTCCATGCCCCGAAATTCATTTACGAGCTTTCTGACTTCGGCTTGCATCTTCTTATGCCTTCGAATCCATGAACCCGGCAAGGCTTTGTTTGCCACGTCGGTGCTGCTGATCACGGCGTGGCCGTTTCCACTAGTGACGCACGCGTCGAGCGCCAGAACGGGAACCCAAATCTGGCTCGCGAACTGAACCCGCCACGGACCACTTTCAAACCCCATAAGTGGACCTAAATTGGCTTGGTTGGACTTCAGCGGACGATAGGCACCTTCGTCATCCCTTGCAGCCGGCTTCAGTTCCGTGAGAACAACCCTCGTCAAATCGTTACTCCTGCGGCCATTCGCCCTGACGCTAAGATCGCACGCCTGTGTGAGGAGAATAAAATAACGGGCTTTAACTTGGCTACCTTCTTCGCCAAACAGATCGTGGAACTTGAAGATGTCGCCGATGTCGAGAGGGCTGGCCAGAGAGGCGAGGGAACTTCCATCCTCGAACTGTTCGTCCCACTGAACTTGGTCATATTGAGCCGGCCGTGGGATACCATCGAGATACAGCTTGACCGCTCCGGCGTTGCGTAGCTTGTTGAGCACATTCTCAACGAAGTCGACTTTCCTTAGCGACGCTGCGAGCGACTTACGTGCGAAAGTCGCAGCGATCCTCATCGCATAGTCCGTCTCATACAGGCCTTCTTCGCGAGCCGCTTCGAATGCTGCGAGGAGCAAGTACCGATCCACACTTTCCAGTGCCTCGATCGCTTTGCTGTTCGCTTGCTTGAGACTTTCGACCGCATGCGAACGGAAAGCCTCAATCTCCGTTGCGAACAAAACAAGCCGTAAAGCATGAGGAAACTGCTGGTCCTGAAGACGGTGTTTGGCGATCACGATGACCGGTCGGATGGTATCCAAACCTTCACTGATCTCAGCAGCGATATCCTTCTCGTGCCCCTCGTCGGCAGCTGTGTGGGTTAGCAACCCCACGTGAACGTGGTCACGGTCGTCGCGCGCAAGCACACCCCGCACAAGGTCGTCACCCCCCTTAGCGGAACCTCCCTCACGCTCGAAGCTACGATCAAACAGGAGCAAAGTTGGTACTTGGTCATCGAGCAGAGCTTCCCCCGCTACCCGCCATTCCGCAAGACTCATCCGCCGGAAGTCCACGATCCCCTCGAAAAGCTCTGGAAGCGCAAGCAGTGCAGCGTTGTTACCAGCAACGTTTTGGGGTTGCTCGCCAACCGGGTCACCGCCGGATGCTTGGGCACGAAACGCGGCTTGGGTGAGCTCGTTCCGCTGACGATCGGTAAGGCTATCCCAAGACGTGCTGACCATGTCGAGCATCTCATCCTGGCTAAGTTCTTCAGCTTGCCCGTGCTCGCCGTTAGAAAGAATGCGTCTCGCAACCAGCACCATGTCTATAGACTGCGCCCGGATAGCGCCGAGTACATCCTCTTTGCTCTGGGACGCCCCCTCTGCGTGATCGTCGTCCACGTTGACAACCCTGGCGATACCCAGTGCGTTCAGAAGTTCCTGAATTTGTTCCTTCTGAGTATGCGGTCCGTCACCGAACTTACTCTTCATGTTAGATCCCCTTTACGATTTTCGCATTACTAAAGTGAATGCGAAACTTGTAGCGGCGCCCCCGACTATTACGGTCCGGAGAAAGCCGTATCGACGCGCCCATCGAGTCCAGGAGCTGCCGAACCACAAAAAGACCAAGACCGCGGCCGGACTGGGATGGCTTCATCGTAATGAAAGGCTCAAACGCCAGCTCTTCGATTGACTCATCCACACCAATTCCATCATCCTCAACCGTAATGAACGGGGCATCGATAGTTATCCGGACGATCCCTTCATTGGCCTTCTTGGCAAAAATCTGCTGAAGAAGCCAGTATTCGCTATTGAGGATGAGATTATCAAAGACTTGTGTCAGCTTTCCCTCATTGACTCGAATACTAAAGTCATTTACCACGTCGATCTCGAGCCGAAGCCCGTTCGCGCCCCACTTCGAGCTGAAGTACTGCTCAAGATTCTGGGCAATCGTTGACATGCGCAGGTCGTCGCGACTCTCTCGCATGTAGCGGAGCCCTGGCAATATTCTCGCGACCTGCTTACTCAGACCACTGGCTGATGATCGTACATGCTCAACAAATGTCCACACCCGCTGATCGGTGCTCTTGGAAGCCTTCAAATACTGAATGATTTGCGCACTCCGACCGCGAAGTCCATCACTGATGTGCTGAACCTCATGAGCTAGAGATTCTGCTCCCAGACCCAGGGCCACTGACTCCCACGCATCGCTAATTTGGTCCTGAGCAAGCCGCAGTTGCTCTTCGAGCAGGTCAACACCGAGGCTCATCCGATCGTGCGCCTCGGTGAGGTGATCGAGATGGGCTATGAGCACTCTAGCCTCGACGACCGATGTCTTGAGTTTCGCTACCGTTTCATCTAGCACTGCCGAGAGAGCAGGATCATGGAACACGGTCTGGTCAGCAGATTCCTTCTGCTTTTTCAGAGTGTAGGTGACCGCCTCGATTTGATTGAGTACTTGCTTGGTTTCCGCCGCGTGAGCAGCCAGTTCCGAACCTTCTGAAATTCTACGATTCACTTCTTTGATCAAATCGCGGGGCGTGATACGGGGTGAGACATCGATCGACTGCGCAAGTTTTTCGCGCTTGTACTCGTTATATCCTCGCCGTAAGTGCTCTTGAACTCGGGCGGCATACGCGGCCCAAGCTTTCATAATCAGGAGGAAGTTGCGGTACGCAGGAGTATCTCGGAACGCTTCACGATTGGTAGTTTCTTCCAACGCGGCATTCTGTTCGGCCGAGATACTGACGTATCCTGAGACGTTGCCCGGGCGCAAACTGTAGTAAGAACCACCTGAGGTCCACTGCTCGCCCAGACCGAGCCAGTCTTCATCTACGCGAACACCGAATCCGTCCCGATACACTTTGATGCCGACTAGGGCGCGGACGAACTCCTTATAGTCTGACGCTCGATCGAAGATACTGCTTGTGTCTCGCGCCAGCGAGATGGCACTTACTTCACCATGAAACGGCCCAGGCGACACAACTTTTTCGTCCGCAAGCTCCACGTTTTTTAGCGACGACAGGTCAATGACGGATTCACTCCGTAGAAAGTAGTGGTCATCACCAGCGGCGATGCCGAGCGGGCGAGCTCGAGTCGAGTCAGACTTTGCGAGAAGCCACTCCGAAAACGCATATCCGTTGTCGCGGCCAATGAGTTCATCGTAGGCGGCAATCTCCTCGGCGCCCTGCTGTCGCAGAAACAATGTGGAATAGTTTCCCGCGATTACGAGTTTTTCGCCGTCAAACTCGAAGGCATACGCCACGGGTGCGGCTTTCAGCACCTCTTGGGCTTTTTCTCGGAGATTGATTGCTACTGCGTCAATGGTTAGCGTGATATCGAATCCAGACACCCCTTCATACGGGGAAATCATGGATGCGAGTTCTCGCTGGAGGTCGTTTGTCTCGTGCTGACGCCACAACCCCGGATCACGTAAGCCGCGTATCTCCAGCCGAGTTCCCGGTTTCATGCTGCCAATGGCAAGTTGACGCACGTCGATGGGAACGCTGCTGAGCGATTCTGCGCCGGCAAAGTCGCTCCAGTTCATCACCACGTTGAGCGGGGCAACCGATTCCTGATTCTCACTCCGGTATGTGGTCGACAGGTATAGCTGGTCGCCGAGGCGTTGCGCACCAAGGCGTCCCAGGCCCTTGTCGCCGAGGGGCGTGCGCTTCTTCGCGGTCACACGTCCTGCCTCCTTCATTTCCAGTTTGTGGCTGAGTGACACCGTAAGCCAGCCGCGTCTAATTGTTGAAAGGTCCATACCAGTGCCGTCATCGACAATGACAATCTCGCCGACAAGGTCGTCCGGGTTGACTGCATCGTTCGACGAACTGGTCTCCGCGCCAAGACGCTCTCCGGTCTTTCGGTCGAACCGTGCGTGGGTGTCGATGGAAACACGCACGCGAGTCGCGTCGGCGTCATAGGAGTTCTTGATGAGCTCCATGAGAGCTTGCATATCATCCGTAATGAGGTCGGCTCCAAGCTTGAACACGACCGATGGATGTACGTCCAGCTGGAGCGTCTCTACGACCGTCGGACTAATTGAAGCGGACTCGCTCATTCCCCCGCCCCCCATGCCCTGGTCACCAATACCCGTTCCTGTGCCATCGTTGCGCCCTGACTGTTCTTAGCCGCCATGCGTTTGCGTGATCCTGGAAGTACCCGCTCAATCGTCATAACCTCTTCGTGGCCATCCGCGATGAGAAGCTCGCGAGTGATGTCGACAAACGGGAAAGTCTGCTTTCCTACGCGCCTCTCACCCAAAGTGAAGAAACAAAAAGCGCCATTCTTCAGGCGTGGACTAAGGTTACTGAGCGCACGTTGGTAATCGCGAACAAACGAGAGGACTTTTTTTCTTAGTGCTGGCCTCTCGTCAATCCTCGGCAACCACTCTCTTAGGGTTGCAGACTTTTTACATAGTTCATCTCGCGATGCGTCGGCCTGTTTGAAAGAGCCACCGAGGCTCATAAGGTCGATCCGATGCGTTGATTCCAACAGAGACTCATCGAACACCCCCGGTATATCGGCGTGGAAGATCCACTGCAAAGGAAGATAACTGTGTTGGCCGTACGGAACGGTGGTCTTATTGTCCCCATATGGCGGAGATGTCATTAGTACGTCCGCTTGCCGAGGAGCTATCCAAGAATCACTGACCGATCCAGGTAAAAGGAGAACGTGCGGTTTTTTTCCGGATGCGGGCAGGAGATCAAGCCGCTCCCAGTGTTGCTTGAGATGGGCCACGTTCTGGGACCCGACCGACTTGAAGGCTTTGATTGCGTCCGTTTCGCGCCGCGCAATCTCTTCCGAGGTGTAGGTGTGGAGTTTGAATGTTGAGATCCGTGAGTTTGAGACCAGTCGAATGGTCTCAGCAAGGCACACCCACAGAAACTGACGATCAACTAACTGTTCTTCATCTAAAATCGCTAGGCGTAGCTGAGCTAGTCCCAGTTTGATTTCTGGTTTGAACCACTTATCCACGCCCGCGAACACAGGCATGGTTGGACTTTTGATCGTTGCTGCTCTAGCGGCAACTCTGGCGACAGCAGACTCGCCGGCAGCGACCGAGGGTGGGTTGGCTTTGACCTGGCAAAGCAGGATCGCGAGAGGGTTGATGTCACTGCCATGGAAATCCATACCTCGATAGAGACTCTCGAGCATCACGGTTCCGGAACCCGCGAACGGGTCATAAACCAGTCCTGATCCAGGCGACACCGCCCGTAGGTCGTCTAGCAGAGCGCCCTGAAGCTCGGGCACCATCATTGCGGGGTACTGGAAGAGCGCGTGATTTCCTGATCGGCTTCTGAGGTGGCTGAACGACCAAAAGTCGGGATCCAGAGACGTGCGCGCATCGAGCCTACGCCGGAGCGCGTCCGTGACCTCGATGTCTGCCTTTTGACGACGGAATGTCAGTTGTGGGCTCACGCTGATTTTTTTCCTATCTTGCCAAGAAGATTGCCAAGAGTCTCCGACGTTTCATTGCCGCGTGGCTGAGCGGTCTCGACGGTGCAATGCTCAAGTCCTTGCAAGAGTCGATCAACTGTCGTCGCGCCGTCGAACAGGCCCCGTTGCGGACCAACGTACTGGCGCCATCTGGACGGATGGCGGGGGTGTCCACCCATGAGCCAAGCGTGAGTGTGGCCGTGATGCAACGCCCGTGAGATCACCCAACTCACTTGGTTACGTACATACTTCCCAGCCAAGCCGCGAAGCGGCGCAACACCCCAAGCGAAAACCAGGGTGTTGCTGCTTTCGAGGACCGTTTCCAGCCGGCTTCGTGCATCAAGAAACAGTTGAAAAGACGTCGCCACCTGTTCGAGCTCCTTGGAGTTTCGAGTCGGAGTCTTGACAAGGTTGGCGATCTCTAAAGTTTCCCAAGTCTTTGCGATCCGCACGTCCTCCAGGACCAGGTGAGTCCTGGATGCCCCGTTCTCTTCCCTGGATGGATTCAGGAGGATTGCTCCGACACGGCTTCGGTTCGCATGCTGAGTCTCCATCAAGAGTCTCGCTCGTCCACTTGGGCTGCTTCGCTCATACGATCTAGACTCATTTCTAGAACACTCGCCAGTCGAGCGACCGTAGTGAACGCGGGCGACACCGTTCGACCAGATTCGATGCTTCGAACCGTGTCAATGCTCAGCCCGCTTGCTTCCGCCACAGACTGAGCAGACAGGCCAGCAGACCTACGCGCCTCACGAAACAATTCGCCAAGGCTCGGGGTGGTGAAATGCGCTCCCCGCTTCGTCGGTGACGACTCATCCATCAACTCATGATACATGGTAGAATGATACATGTATATGAGTCCACACTCCGGACGATGATGCACGTCTGTACAAACGAGGGGACTGTCGCGCCACGGAGAGCACCCGGTCCTGAGCGGGTCTCACGCTGCCACCCGTCAGGTCGCGGGCACGAGCGGCTGCTGCTCGCGCGGCTGCGGCGTCTATCTTCTGCGCGTCGGCCTCTGGCGCGCAATCTGGGGTGTGTCGTCAGTGATCCGGAGGAGGCCTCGGTATGCCGCAACAACTCGGTCAGCCTTGCGACATGTCGCGGCTCGGCGGCGGTCGGTGGGCGACGTTTCAAGATCCTTTGTCCACGGTGCACCTTCGGTCAGTGCAACGTCGATCATGGCGTCAGCCCGGGTTTCAATCAGGGCCTCTCGTTCCCCGAGCGGGCTCGCATCTTGGCGTCGAGAACCCCATTGACGCGCGAGATCAAACCGGCGATGAGACGCGGAGCGTAGCGGATGCGGCCTGATCCAGCGGGTCGGACGGTGGCGTTGGCGAGGCGGTGGTGGATGGCGGAGGCGCTGTCATCGGCATCGGCGAAACCGCGCGCCCGATTGAGGCGTTGCAGGGAGGTGTCGACGCTGTGGTGGCTGGCTTCGACCCTGCGCAGTTCCGCAATCAACGCACCGAAGGCATCGGATTCAATCACGGCTTGCGCTTGGTCGGTGGTCAGGCCAGGGGGTCGGCAAAGGCGGTTTTAGGGGGTTGGTTGGGTCAGTAGGTTGATGGCTTGTGTGGGGCGTCTGGATAGGGATCTGGTGGTTGAGGCGATGGAGACTCCGGGCCCGAGGAAGAGGCGGATGAGGCTGATGGCCAGGTTACGCAGGGCGGCCATGGTCTCGGGTCCGTTGCAGGTGCTCAGCTGGTGGCGGTCCTCATCGAAGACCACGTCCCGGATCCAGTGGAGACGGTTCTCTATCCCCCAGTGCCCGCGGCCCCAGGCCGCGACGGCCTCGGGCTGGGCGTCGGTCACGGGCAGGGAGCACGCCCGGGTAGACCACTTCGACACACTTGCGGCCTTTGATGGTTCGGGTGCGGCGGACCTGGACCACCTGAGCAGACCCCGGGAAGTCCACCCACTTAGGGGCCTCGACGGCCTTGACGGTGCGCCGCACCCGCCGACCGTGGGAGCGCTCGACCGAGGAGATGGATGGGACGTCCTTGTCAGGGCAGAGCCTTCAATGTACGACGAAGGGTCTTCTGGTTGTCCAGAGACGTCAGCACGTAGTGGCCACCACGCCCGCGGATCCACTGGGCGGTGTCCACCTGGGTGTGCATCGCGTCGGTGGTCACCACGACCCCGCCTGGGTCGAGGGGCTCAAGCAGGACCCTGAGTGCGGGGACCTCTGGTTGGACTTGCCGGCCACCCGCTGCTGGGACAGTACGGCGCCCGTGGCGTGGTCCAAGGCGGCCAGGAGGTGCGGCGCCGGATCCTCGCCCCTGCGCGCTCCGCACATGGTCTTGCCGTCCACCGCGATCACCCTGCGGCCGTTGATGGTGCCGGTACGCGTGTAGAACCAGGCCATCAGGTGGGCATCGAGGTCTGCGGGGTCCAGGTCGTGCAGGACCCGTCGGATCGTTGACTCCGACGGTAAAGCCTGCCCCTCTGGTAGGCCCCGGGGCCTCCAGGTCGGCAGCGGTCAGGTCGGTGGCGTGCTCCCATATCGCCGTCAGGCTCCGGCATCCGGCCAGCACCCCCGCCACGGCCAGGGACAGGACCGCGGGCAGGCCTCAAGCGCGCACCCCACCTGTCCCGGGGGCCGGTGATGTTCCTGAGAACCTGGATCAAGGGCTGGCGCGACAAAGCGGTCGTGGTAGAGGATGGCATCAGCGCGGGCTCCCAGGACGAGGGGATGACTAGACACCACTCATCGTCCCCACGGGGCCCGCGTCCCCGCCTCAACGACACACCACCCCGTCAAAGCAGCTCAGCCCCCCACCCACCGACTTTGCCGACCCCCTGGGCCGCCCGCATCACCGTCGACGACGAAGAGAACGCCGCCTACACCCCAAATTGCCTACAGCCATCATCCTCGCGCAGTCAAGCAGTCAACATCGATGTTCCAGCGAAAGTCATGATAGAAACAAAACTATCCCGCCAGGATCCTGGCGGGGCAGACCTTCGAGGTGGTGGAGCTAGGGGGATTCGAACCCCCGACCTTCTCATTGCGAACGAGACGCGCTACCAACTGCGCCATAGCCCCAAGTGCGGACCGATCCTAGCATCGCCGCCGGCAGTTCTGGCAAGTTCAGTGGCGGTGAGCCCGCCCACCGCACCGGAGCCGCCCGACGACGTGCCGTGGGAGTCTCCGCACTACTCTCCGGCCGCGCGCCGCCCCTCGAGGATGGCATCGAGGTCGATGGGGTGGAAGAGCTCCTCCTCGTCCTCCACCGGAGCGGGGATGTAGGCACGGGCCGACTGCGGACGCGCGGGCACCGGCGCGGAGGTGCCCGGGTCGACCACCGGGTCGGCGTAGGAGCGGCGGGGCGCCCGGGCCGCCAGCGTGTAGGTCGGGGCGGGCACGTGGACCGGACGCCAGCCCTGGGGCGGGGTCGACGTCGTCACCTCCTCCTTGACGACTTCCTCAGCCTCAGCCGGTGCAGCAGCAGGGGCCTGCGGACGGGCGACCGGCCGGGCCTCCTCAGGGGCGGGCTGAGGGGAGGCCGCAGCGGCCTGCCGGGCCGGCGCAACCGCCTCAGGGGACGACGATGCCGCAGCATCCCGTTCCCGCGCCTCCTGCTCAATGGCGGTCGCCTCGGCGAAGAGCCTGCCCCAACCGGGCAGGCTGTGGGAGGTCGGGGTCGACAGGGAGGCGACGAAGTCCTTGGTGCGCGGCGAGCTCTCCTCGTCGCCGTCGCGGGAGACCGCCTCGCGCACGCCCATGTTCCGGGAGACCCGGCCGGCGTGGCGGGAGGGCACGTGGACCGAGGCGCGGCGGGTCGCCTCGCGCTCGGCGACCACGGCTGCGGCGGTCTCGGCATCCAGGTCGGCGTCGAGCCTGGCCAGACGCTCCTCCTCGGAGTCGATGGTCCGGGAGGGGCGGACAGCAGCAGTGCCGGTCGCCTCGGCGGGACTGTCAGCGACGGCTTCAGGAGACGCGGCGGACTCAGCGGACTCAGCCGGCACCGCGCCGGCGGCCTCCCGGGGCGACGACGTCGAGCGCACGGCCGGCCGCTGGGCGCCCTCGCGGGCGAGGCGCTCCATGAAGGGGTCCTGCGCGCCGGAGTCACCCGCGGACCCAACAGACTCGACGGACTCAACCGACACGGAGGGCGAGGCCGCACTGTCACTGACAGCGTCGGCGGAGCTGCTGGGGCCGCTGGAGGCACTGGCGCCGCTGCGCGCGCCGTCGACGACGGAACGGGGCGCGGCAACGACCGAGGCCGATGAGCGCCGGCCGGTCAGGGTCACCAGGGTCTGCTCGAGCTCGGCGATGCGGCGGCGCTCACGGCGGTCGGCCGCGGCCGAGGCCAGCGCGGCTCGACGTCCGGCCACCATCGAGGTTCCCAGCAGTGCAGTGGGCAGCAGGGCGGGCCACCACGGTAGCGCCGTGACGAGGCCCAGCACCCAGGCGCCGAGCGAGACTCCGAGCAGGACGCTGGCGACGATCCCGCGGTGCGAGGCGGCGACCCGACGGCGCTCACGCCCCTGAGCGTGAGCCTGGCGGGCACGGTCGAGCTCGCGCTCGGTGCGCAGGGCGCGCACATTCCTCACGGCGGGCCTGTTCATCACCCTCACCTCCGGTCGACGTCGAAAGAGCTCCGCATGCCCACTGCTCGCACAGGTGTCGTCACGCTCGACGGCGGCCGCACCTGTGGCCAGGACCCGCAGCTCAGCCGAGTAGCGGTCCTGGACGTTGGAGCGGCGAGCCATCTCGCGGCGCCCCACTAAAAGCGGAAGGAGGTACACGGAGAGAACCGTGATGAGGGCGATGACTGCCCAGATCTCGATTCCCACACAGCAACCGTAAGCGCGCCCGCCCTCCTCCCCGCGCAGGAACACTCCGGCTTTCCTTCGAAATACCTGGGATTCACGACGTCACACTGTCAGCCTTGCATCTCCGTCGCCACATGAGTCACACACGTTTCTTCCGCCTCGTTGAGCACGTCGTGACTGATCTGCCGACAGCCACCCCAAACGCACCCTCGGCGCACCCGCCGCACCCCGGGAGCATCCTCGCCTACGTCTGCGCGCATGCTGCGAAAAAGGGTCACCCGCGCGTGAGTCGCTGCTCGAAACCGGCACCATCCGGCCCGTGGACCTCCTCAGCGAGGGCCGCGAAGGAGACGTGGTCGGCCCAGGCGCCGTTGATGTGCATGTAGCCGCGGCGCAGCCCCTCATCGCGCAGACCAAGACCACGGCACAGCGCCAGGCTCCGCTCGTTCTCGGGGCGCACGTTGATCTCCACCCGGTGCAGCCCCACCGGCCCCAGCAGGTGGTCGAGGACGAGAGCCACCGACAGGCGCATGATCCCGCGCCCCTGCCAGGCCGAGCCGATCCAGTAGCCCACCTGGGCGCTGCGCGTGGCGCCCCAGATGATCGGGTCGACGGCGATCTGCCCAGCGAAGGCACCATCGACCTCGACGACGAAGGGCATCGCCTCGGCGAGCCTGGCCCGGCGCGTCTGGCGGCGCAGGAAGACGGGGAAGGTGCTCAACGCCTCCCCGCCGCCGGCCGGCAGGGTGGCCTCCCAGGGGACGAGCCGGTCGTTCTCCGCCAGCCGCAGCGCCTTCCAGGGCGCCTCATCGTCGGCTCGCAGCTCGCGCACGACGACCGAGGGGCGCCCGGGCGCCTGCGTGGCACCGGATGCCCGCTCCTCGTGGGCCGCCGGTGCGGGCTCGAGACTCACCGGCCACGTGAAGCGTGCCGGTGAGCCGGCCCCGAGCAGCAGGCCGGCGAGGGCTCGCCGGGCTCCGCCACCGAGGGAGCCGTCACGAGGCGTCGAGCGCGGGGTGGGCATCAGGCGTCCAGCAGGAGGCAGTGGAGGGTGTCTCCGGACACCACGGTGCTCGTGTCCTCGGGCACGACGGCGATGGCGTTGGCCTCCGACAGGCCGTGCAGCCGGACGGTGCCCGGCGGCGTCGTCGGCTCGGCGCGGTATCCGCGGGAGGGTGAGCCGCTGACGTGCACGGGGACGAACTCGCGCTTGCCGGCCGGGGAGTGCCAGCCCTCGGAGATGGTGGCCGGCAGGCTGGAGCGGTGCAGGGAGGTGCGTCCGGCGATCTGGCGCAGGACCGGGCGCACAAAGGTCTCGAAGGCGATCTGGGCGCTGACCGGGTCGCCGGGCAGGCAGAAGATCGGGGTGCCCTCGACCGTCCCCACGCCGAGCTGCCTGCCCGGGGACATGGCGACGGCGTCGAAACGCACCGAGCCCAGGGGCGCCAGGACCTCCTTGACCGTGTCCCCCTGCCCGACGCTCAGGCCCCCGGTGGTGATGAGGACGTCGGCGCGCACGAGCTGGTCCTCGATGGTGTCCGCCAGGGCGCGCAGCTCGTCGGGGACGGCGGCCACGCGGAAGGCCTGACCGCCGGCGTCGGTGACCGCGCAGGCCAGGGCGTGACCGTTGGCGTCGAAGACGTCCCCGGCCTCGCGGAACTGGCCGGGCTCGACCAGCTCGTCCCCGATGGAGACCACGACGACGCGTGGGGCGGGACGCACGCGCACCCGGTGCAGCCCGAGGCCCGCCAGGAGGGCCACCTGACGGGCGCTGACGCGCGATCCCCGTTTGAGAACGGTGGTTCCGGACTTCACGTCCTCGGCACGGCGACGGACGTTGTCGCCCGATGCGATGGAGCGGTGGATGCTCACCCGGGACTCACCGCGGTCGGTGTCGGCCCAGGGGACGACGGCATCGGCGCCCAGTGGCATGGGGGCTCCGGAGTCGATAAGGACGGCGGCCCCGGAGACGAGGTGGCAGGGGCGCATGTCACCGGCGCGTACCGCATCGACGACGTCGAGCACAAGCGGGTTGTTCCGGTCCGCCTCGGCGACGTCCTTGGCGATGACGGCATAGCCGTCCTGTCCGGCCAGGTCCACGGCGGGCAGGTCGATTCCGGCGACGACGTCCTGGGCCAGGACGCATCCAACGGCGTCGGGAAGGACCACGTCGAGGGGCGCTGCCGCCTGGGCGATCTCCAGGCAGGCGGCCAGGTGCTCGGCCACTGTTCTCATGGCACTCAGGTTACCGTCAGGTTGACGACGCGCACCGTGCCCCGCCGGGACGAACGATTCAGGCGCGATGTGTCATCACCTGCGAGGATGGGCCCATGAAGACCGGCGCGCTGGACCTTCCCGATACGAGCCGACTCGAGGTTGACGACGCCAAGGACGAGTTGCGCAAGGTGCTGCGGGCGCACCGCCGCGCCCATCACCACCACCCGGCGCAGGGTCACACGGCGGCCTGCGATGCGCTGACCGAGCACGCTCTGGAGGCGGTGGCCGGTGCGGAGAAGGTGGCGGCCTTCGTGTCGGTGGGGGCCGAGCCCTGTACCCGGCTGCTGCTGGAACGGCTTCACGAGGCCGGTGTCAAGGTCCTGCTGCCGGTGCTCGGACCTCGCCTGGCGCGCTGCTGGGGACTGTTCCAGGGCGGTGAGGACCTGGCGGAGCGGGCACCGAGGCGTCCTCCGGAGCCCAGCGGCCCCACCCTGCCGGCCGAGGCCGTGCGCCAGGTCGACGCCCTCCTCATTCCGGCGCTCGCCGTGGACAGCGCTGGGCGCCGCCTGGGGCAGGGTGGCGGCTGGTACGACCGGATGCTGCCTCTGCGCTCCCCCGACGTCCACACCTTCGCCATCCTCCACCCCGAGGAGCTGGTGCCCGGGCCGTTGCCGATGGAGGAGCACGACGAGCACGTGGACGCCGTCATCACGGCCCAGGAGTGGTTCCTGCTGGCCACCGGGTCGCCGGCGCACACCATGTCCCCGGAGTCCTGAGATCACTGCTGCCGCCGGCTCCCGGGGGCCACAGGCTCCCGGAGGCGGCTTCTGTCCACAGCGCTGAGAAGTGCGCGTGCCAGGCCGCAGCCGGCAGCCGACCCTGTTGGCATGAGTCGTCGTCATGGACTGCCCCGCCGCCCCTCTCTCAGCACGTCCCACCAGGAGCCTCAGGATCCCCGCACCGAGTCGCCACGCTCCTCGAGGTCCGGCTCCCACCCACCCCGTCCGGGCCGGTGGGGCGTGCGGCGTCCTTCGCTCCTGCTGTGGCGGCATCGCCACCTGGTGGTGGCCGTCTGTCTGGGAACCGCGGTCCTGGTGGCCCTCAGCGTGCTGCGTCCCGGTCCTGAACGGGGACAGCAGGTTCTCGTCGCATCACGCGCGATCAGCGCCGGGGCGCTCCTCACCGATCAGGACGTCTCGACCAGCACGCTTCCAGCCGGGTCGCTCCCCCAGTCCCCATTGACCTCCACGGGGCAGGCGGTGGGGAGCCGTGCGGCCATCTCCCTGGAGAAGGGCACGGTGCTGACCGCCTCGATGACCAGCGGCGGCATGGCCCAGGAGCTGGGAGCCGATGAGCGGCTGGTTCAGGTACCCGTCGACGTCGGAGCCGAGCTGGCCCGCCCCGGCGCACGGGTGGACGTCATCGGGCAGGCCCCCGAGGGATGGAGCCCACAGGCGCAGGACGAGGCCTCTCAGGGCGCACCGGCACAGAATCCCGCCGAGCCGACAGAGACCCCGACCACGCAGAACAGCCCGGAGAACAGCTCAACAATGAGCCCCTCAGCCGGCCCCGACACGTCTTCTTCATCTTCCAACCAGGAATCACCAGGAATTCAGGAGCCTTCTCAAAGTGTTTCCCAAGGAATGCCTGTTGGACCTTTTGGAACGCACAGCGCAGTTCTCTGTTCCGGAGCAAGAGTGATGATGATTCAACAGGCCGGAGAGGACGGCCGATGGACAGGAAACAAGAAAGTAACACTTATCACACTGGCTATTCCTGCGAGTAGCGCTACTCTGGTAGTCGGCGCGGCTACGAATAGCACGCTCGGCATTGCGCTGAGCCCGTAATGCCGCTGCGGCGTCTTACGCGAATGATAAGACGCTATCACTTCCAGCCCCCCCCCGATGGCGCAACCCCGGCAGACGTCTGCCCGCGCCGCTAGAAAGGATCGCCATGTTCAAGGGATTCAAGGAGTTCATTGCGCAGGGCAACGCCCTCGAGCTCGCCGTCGCCGTCATTATCGGTGCCGCGTTCAAGCCGATCGTTGACGCCATCACGGACGTCATCATGACCATCATCGGTCAGCTCATCGGTCAGCCGAACTTCGACTCCGTCGGTCAGTTCAAGATCACCGCGAGTGCCACCGAGTACGTCCAGCCCGGCACGATCATTACTGCCGTGGTGAACTTCCTGCTCGTGGCCGCCGCCGTCTACTTCGCCATTGTCTTGCCGATGAACAAGCTCAAGGCGCGCCTGGCCAAGGAGAAGGCCGAGGAGGAGGCCAACGAGGTCACCGACGTCGAGCTGCTCACCGAGATCCGCGACCTGCTCTCGGCCAACGCCGCCAGGCGCTGAGTCCCGCAGCGATCTCATCATCGCGTCAGCGGAGGGCCCCGCCGATCATGAGGATCGGCGAGGCCCTCCGCTTTCCCGCGCTTTTCCCTCGCGGCGGCTCGCTATCAGCCCCAGTGCGGGGGCACGTCGCGTCGGAGGCGGGCGTCATTGGAGCCGGCACCACCGGGAGCCGGGGCGTCGAGCCCCTCTGCGGGGCCGCTGAGGGCGTCGTGCTCGTAGTCCGCCCTTGCCAGATCCTCGGGGCTCTCGCCGCGCGCCACACGCTCCTGGTCCCGGGATGACAGGGCGACGACCCGACGGCGACGCCTCGTGATCCCGCGCTCAGGCGTCACGGCACTGTCTGCGGACTCCGCCTCTGAGCCCCGTCCCCGGTCCGATCCGTCTGTCACAGCGGCGTCATTCACGGCATCACGGTCGTTCTCTATGTCCTTCAGCACCGCTCGTGCGACTCAGCGGGTGCGCCGCACGGCGTTGGCCAGGACGGCGTCGATCCCCGAGCCGCGGCGACGCAGAGCCAGCGCACTCCTCAGCTCCTCGACCTCCCCGGCCTCGGAGCGGCCCACGCCGTCGGAGCGGATCCAGGTCATGAGGTCATCGAGCTGGTCGTCGGAGTAGGCCTGCAGCGGCAGCCCCTGGGCGATACGGGGGCGCTCGGTGCGCTCATGGGCCTCATCGCCCTCGGGTTCGGGCGTCTCGGGGACGGCGCGCACCGAGTCGTCAACACGGTCGGGCACGGCCTCCATGGCCGTCGGTGCGGCCTCGCCCTGGCGCTCCATCAGGACGGCCAGGACGAGCTCCTCCACGGCCCTCGCCTCGGCCTCCGGGTCCACGAAGACCCCGGCGGAGAAGGCCATGTGGACGCGCCACCCGCGTCGCTCCAGGCGTTCGACACGGTGCCGGTCACGCCGACGCAGGCTGGGCTCGGAGATGTAGTCGACGTCGTCGGTCAGGACCGCCACGAGCAGCTCGTCGGGGTAGTCGGGGTGGCCGATGGCCAGCGGGATGCGCACACCGCCGTCGGTCCCGTAGCGGGGGACGACCGACAGGCCCTTGCGCCACAGGTGCTCAGCCAGGTCCACCAGGAGTCGGTCGGGCACCTTGCCGGCGGAGTTACCGGACTGGGAGGAGTCCTCGGCCCGCGCCAGGACCTCGCGCAGCAGGCGGGCACCCGGGGCGCGCAGACGGTCGCGGTCGATGTCCCCGGCGGCCAGGCAGGAGACCACCTGAGTGCTGCCCCGCGAGGCGCACAGGGCCTCGACGAGCCCCACCATGCCGCTGTGGTCCGAGACGGGCCCGAAGTTGTGGATGGTGCGCCCGTGCGGGGTCTTGGCGTAACCCACCGAGATGATGATGTGGTCGCGTTGGAGGGCACGGGCCTCGGCCAGCTCGACGACGGTGAAGGGCTCGACCGCCCCAGGGGCGAAGAACTCCTCCAGCGCCGGGGCCCCGGCGGCCGCCCGGGTGATGGCCGAGCGCAGGGCGTCGGCGTGCAGGCGGTTGAGGGCGATGACGGCCAGGGACTCCTCGGGTCGGGTCAGTGCCCTGTCGATGACCATGTCGACGACGTGGGAGACCTCGGCCTCCACCGTCTCGACCGCGGTCTGCCCGGGCGCAGGCATGCCTCGCCCGTCCACGAGCTCCAGGGTCAGGGAGGTGTCCCCCGGCGGGGAGGGCACGGCCTCGACGACCCCCTCGTAACCATTGGCCGCGAGGAAGGAGGCGATGCCGGCGTCGAGGCTGTTGCGGGCCGTCGGCAGGGTGCGCGAGGGCAGGAGCGGGCCGAGCTCGGCGGCCAGCCCCGTCGTCGCGCGCCGGGAGTCGCCGACGACGAGCACCTGCTCGGCGCGCACGAAGGCGGGCAGCACCTGCGGGACCGGCATGGGCGTGGAGGCGTCCAGGACGGCCAGGTCCACCACCGCGGTGGGTGAGAAGATCTGGGGCACGAGCGTGGGCGGGACGATCCAGATCGGCCGGGCCAGCAGGGCCATGGGGTGGGCGTCGATGATCTCCCGCAGCGGGACGCCGTCCTCACGGGCCAGTGCGATGTACAGGGCGCGGGCATCGGCCTTGTCCTCCTCGACGGCGGCCCGCACCCGCCGGGCGCAGGCCTGGGCCACGGGACCGGACAGGGAGCGCGTGTGGGCGGCGTCGAGCTCGCGCAGCGAGACGGCCATCTGGGACAGGGCGCGCGCGTCGAGACCGCCAAGATCGGGGTCGGCGGCGAGGGTCTGCGCCAGCAGGGAGGACCACCAGCAGTAGGTGAGCTCGGGCTCGAGCTGGTCGTCCTCGACGCTGCGGGCGGCCATGTCGGCCACGAAGTCGCTCAGCCCCAGGGCCTCGAGATCGGTGCGGATGCGGTTGACCTCGGGGAGCCTCTGTGCGGTGAGGTCGTCGGCTGCCAGAGAGCGGGCCAGCTCCAGGAGATCCTCCAGGGGCATCTCCATGAGCACCGGGGAGTCCTGGGCGCGCCCCAGCAGCGGCTGAACCTCGGTCACGGCGCCGCGCGCCCGCCCGGCGGTGCGCCGCATCTCGTCCAGGCCCTGAGGCAGACGGGGCCAGCCGCCATCGGGGTCGTGGCGGCGCCACACCTCGCGACGGCGCTGGACCTTGACCAGCTCGCCGTGCAGGTCGTCGACGACGCGGCCCGGCCGCACCAGGTCGCCCGCCTGCCGCGTGAAGCGCCGGCGCCGCGAGCCGTCCATGTGAATGCCCCGCTCGTCGCGCCAGCGCTTGGAGGCGGTGGCGATGACCATGTCGGCGGCGGAGCGCTCGAAGACCTCGGGCAGGAAGACGTCCAGGGACTCGCGCACGCCGTCGAACATGTCGAGCTGCTCGATCCACTGGCCCAGGTTGCGGGCCCGACTCAGGCCGGTGGTGCGGGTGACCACGGCCGTGTGCTCCTGGATGGTGGGCAGCAGGTCGTTGGCCAGGGCGCGCAGGTGGACGAGCGCGTCGGTGGCCTCGTCCATGTCCTCCACCGGGATCCCGTTCCAGGCGCTGGAGGAGACCTCCGGGGCGAACAGCCCCAGGGCGTGCCCGCGGCGCAGGAGGGCCAGAGCGCGCTCCCGGCGCTCCTCGTCGAGGCGGCCCAGGTGCTCGGCGTCGATGCGGGCCCGGGTGGTCGCCCGGTCGCGACGGCTGGTGAGCTCGGCGAGCTTCTGCAGTGCCTCGTAGGCGGAGACCGACCAGGGCTCGCGGGGCCTGTGCAGGGCGCGCACGTAGCGGTCCAGGCGGGAGCGGACGGAGGTGAGGCGGTCCCGCGAGGCGATGATCCCGGCGACGTCGAGCTGGGGCGGCTGGACGCCCAGGCTCTCGCGGATGCCCTCGGAGGCGTGCTGGCGCCAGGCGGCGTCCTCGGTGAGGTCCAGGACCATGGAGCCCAGCCCCTCCTCGCGTAGGGCGGCCGCGACGGCGTGCCCGTCGGCGCTGGTGGCGGGCACGTGCAGCACGGTGCGTCCGGAGGCGGCGGCGTCGGCGAAGACGGCGGCCAGGGTGCCGGCGACGTCGGAGCCGGGGGGCGCATCGACGAGGAAGCTCGCGCCAGTGCCCACCGCCTCGATGACGTCGAGCTGGGCGGGCTCCAGGTCGCCCACGCCGCGCTCGGCGCCGGGGACCCGGTCGGTGGGGACGGCCGGGGGAAGCTCGACGCTGAGGGCCTCGCGGGCGCCCTCGTCCCCGGCGATGGCGGCGACCAGGGCGGAGGTGCGCGAGCGCTCCAGGACGGCGTCGAAGTCCTCCACCAGAGCCTGTCCGGGGTGGACGAACGCCCCGACGACGAGGCGCTCGTGGATCTCGAAGCCGGGCAGGTACTGGCGCCCCAGGGCACCGATGCGGGCCAGGGCCGAGCGCGGGGTGAAGCCCGCTGAGGACAGGGCGGCGCGGGCGATGTCCCCGATGTCGGTGCTGCACTGGTAGCGGCGCAGGGCCCGGGTGAGGACCGGGTTGACCTCGATGGTGGGGTCGAGGGTGAGGGTGGCGTCCGCGGTGGCGCTGACCAGGCGCACGGGCCGCAGCAGGACGGGCGCGTTGACGGTGCGCACGCGTGGCCCTGAGGGGACCTCGGGGACGGTCAGGCCGGCGGCGGCCAGGGCGTTGCGGGCGGCGTGCTCGGCGGCGATGCGCTCGACGTGCGGGATCTGGGCGGTCAGGTCCGCCTCCGGTGAGACGCCGTCGACCAGGTGAAGACTGTCCTCCTCACCGTCCTCGGGAATCGTCTCGTTCCAGGTGGCCACCCCGATGGCGAGGTAGACCGGTGCGACGCCGAACTGGCGGGCCAGGACGTCGGTTCGCGCCGAGACCTCGCGCAGGGACTGGCGGGCCTCGCCCAGCGCGTTGCGCTCGCGCACGATGCTGGACAGGTTGGTGGGGCGGCCGGCGTAGAGCTGAGCCAGGCCGGAGGGGTGCGCGGCGGTGAGGTCGACGACGCCGTCGAGCATGGTGATGTCATCCAGGCTCGCCACACCCCCCAGGTCCACGAGCTGGCCGCGCCAGGCGGACAGGGCCGCGTCAATGCGCTCGCGCCGCTCGACGTCGGTCGCGCTCAGCGGCGGTGCGGGAGCGGGGCGCACGGGGCTGGGAGGTGCAGGCTCGGTGGCGGGCTCGGGCTTGCTCGGCGCCGCGGCCAAGGCTCCCAGGTCCGCGGCAAAACGCCGCCGGCTCGCGGTTTGATCTGATCCGGCCGAAGTTCTGGCACCCTTACGCTCATCCTCCCGGAGGGCAGCATCGCGCCGTCTGCGGCCGAAGGAGAAGAACGAAGGCGTCATATGCTCAAGATATAGGCCGATCGACTCTTGAGCGTGGAGACGCACCGCGGCGTGGCACGCCCCATGGGCCCACGCCGGCACGTGCTGATCGGCATCGGCCGGCGCTCGATGCGTCTCCGGCCACCGTGCAGGAACGCCGACCGGACCCGCTGGTGTCAGTGCCCTCGATTGGATTCGAACCAACGACACCCGCTTTAGGAGAGCGGTGCTCTATCCCCTGAGCTACGAGGGCCTGGGCGGAAGACTACCAGCGGATCGCCCCGCCCATGACCACTCGGGCTTCGGGGTGGCGCCGTGGCGAGTGAAGGCGGGCTCGCCGCGGCGGGTGGAGCCTCAGGCCCGACCCCACGGCGTGGAGGTGCGCGAGGTGCGCCGCTCCCCCTTGGCGTGGTGCGTGGGTGCGACCAGCACGGGGCACGAGGCGTGAGACAGGACGGCCTGGCTGGTGGAGCCCAGCAGCAGTCCGGAGAAGCCCCCGCGTCCACGCGAGCCGACGACGATGAGGTCCACGGCGGTGGAGAACTCGGCCAGGAGCTCGGCCGGGTTGCCGTCCAGGGCGTGACGGCGCACTGTGACGCCCTCGTGGCCCTCGAGGGCCTCGTTGATGGCGCGGTCCAGCCCGGAGCGGACGTCGACCAGGACCTGCTCGCGGTCGACGGCGGCCGGCAGCCAGGCGAGCGCCCCGGCCCCGGAGGCCATCGGCACGGCGGCGATGGCGGTGAGCTCGGCGCCCCACGCCTCCGCCTCGGCCACGGCCCACTTGAGGGCCCTGCGGGCCGAGGAGGATCCGTCGACGCCGACGACGATGCGGCGTACCGGCGTGTAGTCGGCGCCCTCATGGTGCTGGGGTACGACGACGGCCGGGCAGTGGCTGTGCGCGGGCAGGGCGGAGGAGACAGTGCCCAGGAGCCGGTCGGCGAAGCCGCCGCCTCCCCGAGTGCCGACGACGGCCAGCGTCGCCTCCTCGGAGAGGTCGACGAGGACCCCGGCCGGGTCCCCGGTCTCCAGGGAGGAGGTGACGGTGACGCCGGACTTCTTGACGCGCTCAACGGCCTCGTCGATGACGGCCTGGGCCCCGGACCTGATGGCCGAGTCGTCAAGCGCCGCGTAGCCGCCGTCAAGGGAGGCGGTGGTGAAGGAGGGCAGGGAGTAGGCGCACAGGATGTGGACGCGCCAGCCCTGGCACTCAGCGCGCGCCACAGCCCAGTCCACTGCCGCCAGGGACTCGGGTGAACCATCGACTCCGACGAGGACGACGTTGTCATCAGTCATGGGATCTGCCCTTTCTCGAGATCACGGTCTACGACCCAAGGAACATTCTGCCCCGAAAAGGGGTGTGGGGACCACCACATGACGAGGTTGTCCTCGTTTTGCTCCCATGACACGCCCCGACGACCAACTCCACCCCTCCTCCTGACACGCCGTGAGGGGTGGGCGCCTCATGGCGCCCACCCCTCACGGTCAGGACTTCAGCGTCTGGGATCAGCCGACGCGGACGAAGCTCGGGGAGCCCCAGATGTCACGGTAGACCACACCGGTGGACTCGTCACCGGCGTCGATGACCTTGCCGTCACCGGCGTAGATGCCGACGTGACCGGGCCAGGTGACGAGGTCGCCGGGCTGGGCCTCAGCGGCGGACACCTGGGTGCCGGCCACGGCCTGCTCGCCGGAGGTGCGGGGCAGGTTGATGCCGACCTGGGCGTACACGTAGGAGGTGAAGCCGGAGCAGTCGAAGGCGCTCGGGCCGGAGGCGCCCCACACATAGGGGGAGCCCACGTACTGCATGGCGATGGCCACGACAGAGGAGTTGGAGGTGCTGGCGGGCGCGGAGGCCTGGGCGGTCTGAGCGGCCTGCGCGTCGGCGGCAGCGGTGTCAGCACCCTGGTCGGCAGCAGCCGGGGCGGCAGCCTCGGGGGCCTGCTGCTCGGCCGGAGCGGCCTGCTCAGCAGGGGCCTCGGGAGCGGCGGGCGTCTCCGGGGCGGCAGGAGCGGCGGGGGCGACAGCCTCCACCTGCGGGGCGGCCTCGGTGACCCAGTTGGCCTGGGCGATGGTGATCTGCTGGCGGGCGGCCAGGGCCTCGCGGGCGTTGGCGGCGAGGATGCCCACTCCGGGGGTCACACCGGAAGCCTCAATGGTGCCGGAGGAGGTGACCTCGCTGTGACCGGCGGCGTTGGCTCCCGAAGCGATCATGGTCAGGGCGAGGCCGGACGAAGCGGCAACAGCCAGACCGCGGCGCGCGGTGGGAGCAAAGTCATCCAGTGGGGTAAGGGCGCGGGTGGCTTTGCGGTGACGTGCGGTGGTGCGTGAGGACATGAATGCTTTCTCCTGTTGAGCCGACGAGGTGAGCTGTCGGGTTCGGACTGGAGACGTCCGGCCCGCAGACGCGGGCTTCACCCCAAGGCCGCCTCGGCTGTTCGCCTCAGCGGCCGGTAGTTGGTTCCCCCGTTCCTGCCACTTGAGTTGTTGGTTCCACGTGCCTCAGATCGAGTGGCAGGACTAAGCCCCGATCCGAGACGTCACCGAGACGGTTGTCTGCGGCAACGACCTGAACGCTACATGACAGACCCTCACTTCGTCACGGCCAGGTGTCGCACACTGTTGTGAGCCGAAGCACTTTGGAGCGCTTCTCGCTTTTCTCCATATTGCTCCAGGGACGTCGGTCCATCTGAGCCCCCGCAACTGAAACCGAAAATGCTCAGCATTCTGCGGAAAAATCACACACACCTCGACAGGGCCCCAACACAGGCCCTCCGTCTCGACACCTGTGAGACACCTCAGGGAGGACGACTGCACGACCATCGCCCGGACTGCGAGGCAGCACCTCACGTCTCGCATTCTGAAACGAGGGTCACCTCCCCCAATCCCCTGCCTGCACAGAGTATTTTCAGGTTTTCTTGAGAGTTCTGGCAGGGAGGCTGAGCGCCGTCGCTCAGCGCCGGACGAAGAGGTGTCGGGCGACGTCGTCGCCCAGGACGACGGGGTCACCGGAGGACCCGACGAGCCGCACCCCGCCGGCGCTGACACGCAGCTCCACCTCGGCTCCGGCGACGATCTCCGCGTCCTCGAGGCCGGCGATGATCTCCGCATCGGCCTGGATCGGCTCCCCGATGCGGCTGATGACAGCCGTGACGGTCTCACGGCCGGCGAAGCGGTCCGCGCTGACCTCATCGGCAGAGGGTCGCGGGTGCTCCGCGGTCCGCGGCGGGACAGGGTTGCCGAAGGGGTCGGTGGAGACGTCGTCGAGGATGACGGCGAGGCGCTCCTCGACCTGCTCGCTCATGACGTGCTCCCAGCGGCAGGCCTCCTCGTGGACGAATCGGCGCTCGATGCCGATGACGTCCAGCAGCAGCCTTTCAGCGAGCCGGTGCTTGCGGATCACGTCGGTGGCGCGTCTGCGTCCCTCATCAGTGAGCTCGAGGGAGCGGTCATCGGCGACCTTGATGAGGCCGTCACGCTCCATGCGCGCCACCGTCTGGGAGACCGTGGGGCCCGAGTGGTCGAGACGCTCGACGATGCGGGCGCGCAGCGGCGGAACGCCGTCCTCCTCAAGCTCATAGACGGTCTTGAGGTACATCTCGGTGGTGTCGATCAGCTCGGTCATGGGGGTGGGCTCCTGCTTGAGGTGGGTTACCGCGGCTATTCGATGCCTTCGGAAGGGCTCGCTCACCGAACCGCGTTCCTTGACAGGATAGGCGGCATCCTGTGATGTGGGCCAGCACCACCTGAAAGCGCGCCGATCCTCGGCTGGGGAGTCCTCCCCAGTGTCTCGGAGATGCGCCACGGGTAGCGTACGTATTACTCGCTCGGCGGCATGTGCGGCCCGGTCAAGCGGTAGTTGAGTGACATGAGCCGGCGTCGGTCGGTGCTAGTCGACATCAGTCAGCGTCAGTCAGCGTCAGCCGTCGCCACGGGTCCCCGGTTGCCGGGTCTGCGGCGGCTTCGGTGCAGACCTGAGGTAGGGGCGGGTGGAGGAGTAGTGCAGGGACAGGTTCCAGTGCCTGTAGCTCCAGGCGGCGGCCACCAGCGCAGTGAGGACAGCGCTCAGGCCGCCGACCGCGATCGCGATACGCGGCCCCCAGGCGTCGGCCACCCAGCCGATGAGCGGGGCGCCGACCGGCGTCGACCCCAGGAAGAACATCATGTAGATGCTGAGGACCCGCCCACGCATGGACGGCTCGGTGGTCATCTGAACGGTCTGGTTGGCGCTGGTCAGGAGGGTGAGCACGCACAGGCCCACCGGGATGGTCATGACCATGAAGGTCGGGTAGGTGGGCATGACGGCCAGCAGGAGGGTGAACACTCCCAGGGCGAGGGCCGCCACCACGACGGTTCGGGGGCGGGGGTTGCGGCGCCTGGCCGCCCACAGGGCCCCGGAGAGGGAGCCGACGGCAAAGACTGAGGAGACGGTGCCGTAGGCGTCGGACTCCAGGTGGAAGACGGTGCGCACCATCGCGGCCATGGTGACCTGGAAGTTGAGGGTGAGCATGGAGACAACGGCGACCACCGCGATGATGACGACGAGGTCCGTACGGCCGCGCAGGTAGGCCAGGCCCTCGCGGAGCTGGCCGGCGCCGCGGCGGGCGCGGGGCATGTCCACGAGCTCGCTCACGCGCATGGCGGCCAGCGCCGCGGCCGGGAAGACGAAGGTGGCGGCGTTGACGGCGAAGACCCAGCCCGCGCCGACCCAGGTGATGACGACGCCGGCGAGGGCCGGCCCCAGAAGGCGGGCGGCGTTGAAGGAGGCGGAGTTGAGGCCCACCGCGTTGGACAGGTGCTCGGCGGGCACCATCCGGGCCACGAAGGTCTGGCGGGCGGGGGCGTCGTAGGCGGCGGCGACACCCGTGAGGAAGGCGGCCAGGTAGACGTGCCACAGGCGGGCGGTACCGGCCAGGACGTCGACGGCGAGGACGGCGGAGACCAGCCCCATGGCGCTCTGGGTGAGGATGAGGAACTTGCGCTGGTCGACCCGGTCGGCGACGAGGCCGGCGTGCGCGGACAGCAGCAGCATGGGGAGGAACTGCAGAGCCGTGGTCAGACCGGTGGCGGAGGCGGAGTCGTCGGTGAGGACGCGCAGCACCAGCCAGTCCTGAGCCACGCGCTGCATCCAGGTTCCGGTGTTGGCCACGAGGGCGGACAGGAACCAGATCCGGTAGTTGTGGAATCTCAAGGAGGCGAAGAGGCCACCACCGGGGCGGCGCAGTGAGGTCGTGCGAGTCATGTCCTGAAGTGGTGAAGACGTGGGGCGGGTTGACGAGTGTCAGGGGTGGTGCCGGACGGTGCCGCCCAGGCGACGAACGCCCCGTCTGAGAAGGGTAGCCCTAGGGGCGTCAACGATTCCCTGTGGTGGGCACTACCCCTGACGACGGCGAAGGAAACGGGATTGCGGGAAAACCGCCCCTCTTCCAACCGGTTGATAACAAACTGGTCACACCACTGACCGTCGCGTGAGAGAGGGGTCGGCGTTGAACGATAACGGCCAGGGATACGTGCCGGTCTCGCGCGGCCAGGGGCCAGAGCAGGAGCGATGGCCCCGGGGACAGCATGCGGCTCCGGAGTGGCCACGACAGGGACGGCATGCGGCACCGGCGCCGCCCAGCGGGAGCGTCCCCGCCGAGGAGGGACCTGCCGCTCTTGGGGCGCCAAGGCCGGTCCCGCCGGCCGCACCGGGCGGCACCTCCCCGTACCCGTCTGTTCCGGGTGGACTCACGGCAGAACCTCCGGTGGGAGCCGCGGAGGCCGGCCGGTCCGCCGCCCCAGCGCCTGGGGAGCAGGGTCCTGGTGGCCATGGCCATGCGTCGGATGCGTCGTACGGGATCATGCCGAGCTCCAGCGGCACCTATACGGGCCACCCGTCCGGGCCGGCGACAGCGCCCGGCTACGGTCGGGTGGCGCCGTCGGGAGGTGTTCCGGCCGACGCCGTACCTCCCGCCCCTGCGGCGGCCCCGGCGTCATCGGGGCAGTACGGGCTGATGCCCGCACCAGTGACGGCGACGAGACCTGAGCAGTCGGTGGCGGGGGCAGGGCCCGTGCCGGTTGCCGCGCCGGCGTCTTCTTCCACTGATCGTTCGGCCGCGTCCTCGTTGAACCTGAACGGGGCACCGGTGCGCCTGGAGTGGTGGGAACGCCTGGGCGGCTTCCTTCTGCAGTTCCGGGCCTTCCGCATCCTGATGCGGGTCCGGATGGTGCTGACCTGGGTGAGCCTGCTGATCGTGGCGGCGACGCTGGCCGTATCGCCAGTGGCCCGGACGGTGCTGGGCGCCTGGATCGGCTGCTTCTGGATCGTGGCGGTCTGCTTCTGGCTGGCGCGGGGCAAGACCGTCTCCTGGGGCATGAGCTCGGGTTTCTTCGCCCTGTCCATGCCGTGGGCCGGGGCTGTTGGGTGGCTCTCCTTCCAGGTCGCCGCCGCGGCGGGAGTACCGGTGGACCATGCGGCCTCGCAGGTCGTGATCGCCGGCGTCGTCGAGGAGCTGGCCAAGCTCGCCCCCATCTGTCTGGTGGCGGTCATCGCCCCAGGGCGGGTGCGCCGGCTGCTCATTCAGGACTGGCTCGTCCTGGGGGTCGCCTGCGGGGCGGGCTTCATGGCGGTCGAGGAGGTCGCCCGGCGCCTGACGTACGTCCTCGGAAACACCCCGGGGTTGCAGCTGTCCAAGGCGATATGTCCCGAGGACCCAGAGGGAATCATCGAGTGCATACACGCTCATACCTTCAGCCTTTGGCCGTTCTCCGACGCGTTCCCCGGCCCAGTGACCTATGCGGGGCACGCCATTGTCACCGGCCTGGTGGCCGTGAGCATCGGCTTGGCGCGGCACCTGTGGTGGCGCGCCAGGCACCATTACCCCGCCTTCGGGGTCGCCCTGCGCTGCGCAGCCCTGGGCCTGCCGCTGGGCGTGCTGTGGGTGGCGATCGTCGACCACATGGCGACAAACTCCAGATCCTTCAACATCAGCTGGACCTCGGACGAGCCTGTCATTAAGGCTTGGGGCGCTACCAAGGGTGAGCCTCCCTGGCCGATCATCGGGACCACGAGCAGCATGGCTGGTTCTGGTCAGGGCCGGGGCTGGCTGCTCCTGGTGATGCTCGTCGTCGCGGTCCTCCTGGATGCCCGGGTGATGCGCCTGGGCGGCTACGCGCGCACGCTCGCCGAGCCGGGTGGCGGGCCGGGCGCGCCCCAGGGCACGCCTGGTGGCGTTGTGGGCAGGTGGGGCGCCGACGTCGTCGAGGCGGCAGCCGCCGCCAGGGCCAGGGCCCACAGGCTCAGGCTCGCCCTGACTCAGGCGGCCACCGCCCGCCGACCCCGCCTGTTCCTGCAGGCCTGGGCCGAGCATCGCATCGCCCGCGACCTGGCCGCACGACGAGCACTCGACGCCGGCCCCCACCGCTGGGCCACCTCGGCCCTGGCCGCAGCGGCGGCCCTGGCAGGAGCCTGGATCATCTACACCGTCGTGCCGCCTGCGGTGAGCGAGCTCGACCAGCGTCTGAACGGGCTGCCCACCCTCTGGTTCGCCGGCATCCTGGATATGCTCGGACAGGTCTGGGAGTCCATGAGCCCCATTGAGAAGGCCGCCCTGGTCCTCATCGGCGCCATCGCCGTCTTCCTGTCCGGGGGTAGCCTTGGCCTGGCCTTCAGCGTGGGACTCGGGATCGCCTCTGCCCTGGACGCCGCCCGCCCCTCCGCCCAGCTCATGCGCGACCCCCAGGGCACCACCGGCCACTACCTGGACACCCATAACGACCTCCAAGTCATCACCGACACCGGCATGGCCGCCATGGCCGTCTTCCCCGGAGGCAAAGCCCTGCGCGGCGCCGGCTACGCCGCCAAAACCGCACGCACTCTCGCCCGAGAAGAAGCCGCCGTGCGCAAGCTCCCGAAGTGGAACCCGCTGAGCAGCCCCCGAGCTTCCGAGATTCAGTACCTGTTCGACTATCGGGCACGACGAAAAGCAGACCACTACGCGGCTACCAGGGCGTTAAGACGCCAACTCCCCGAGGGTCACACCATAAAGCAATACCAATCAGACACCTACGAAGGTACAATCCTCGAATTAGAGCAGCAAGGTTACGACCTGGAAACCACTGAAAAACTACGACAAATCGCCAAAGAACGTCTTGACGCTCGAAGAGACTGGTATGCCGCAACGACGCGCGCCGGGGAGATCGGAGGTGAAGAATATCTTAAGTCGCAGGGTTACCGCATACCTGACGAGTTCCTCTCGACGAACGTTCCAGTGAACAACGGCACCGCTCCCAGCGGATGGCTAGACGGAATGGCGATCAGCTCGAACGGTGATGAAGTTGTCATCAGCGAGTACAAGGGCGGGACGAGTCGCCTCAGCTCAACTCTGCGGCAGACAATCTATGAAGGCACAGCCAGGCAGGGCACCCCTGCTTATACTAGGGATCGCATGCTGAGCGATCCTCGTTTCGCGCAGTACTTCCATGATCATCCTGACGTGTGGGAGGGAGTCAAGAGCGGCCAAACCAGGTTGACAATCAAGGTCATGAGAACCAAGACCCCAGAGCTGACTAGGATCACTGAGCAGCCCTTCACCTTGACACCCGAGGTGATCCGACACCTGCAGCAAAACATCGATAAGTTCTAGTCTGATGACAGGAGAAGCATGAGCACCCCACCGAGTATTCTGGACTACAGCCGGTATGCCGGCACCCCTTTCTACGCATACACCACCGAGCAGATGGTCACCATCGTGAGAACCTGGGCCGAGCACGCCTGGCCCATCACCCTCGCTGAGGCCTTCGCAATCCGCGACCAGTGCGGTTGGATCCCCGCCCCTGGCGACGGCACCTTATTCAGCACCCAGGTGAGCAATGGGGAGTTGGACGGAGCTATCACGAAAGATATTAAGAACGGCAACCTAGTAGGCACCATCAACTCCAGAATGACCACCAGAGCCCCTATCGAGCTAAAGTCGTCACAGATATCCACCATCACACAGTCCATATACACAAACTATCGAAGCTCACTATCGGCGCTATACGGCCCGCCCGAAGACGACACCTACAGCACCGGGCCATATTCTACATGGACGCTGCATAGTAATGCGTCGATAACCCTCTACTCTGTCGCGACTTTTATTAAAATTAAAATCTGCTCTCCCGTCGAAACAGAAAGTGAAGCGTTATGGAAATACTACGAGAACGAGTACGGCCCCGACATCCCCTAATCATCACCGGACACACGCATATGACCCCAACCCTCATGACCAACTCACGCTGACTGGTTTTAGTGCAACACCTCTGTGAGGTGACAGCACCATGTCATAATGCCACACTGAGGAGACTACGGTGAACAGTGCGATAGCAATTCGAGACTACAGTAGATCGGTTGGCACTACGTTTTATGCTTACCATCCAGATCAGATGGCAGCTATCATCAAAGCGTGGACGGAGGCCCCTTGGCCTTTGACCATGCAGGAGGCTTTCACATTACGGGACCAGTGCGGATGGACCGCCTCTCCCGGCTGCTACTCCTCTTTCTGCACTCCAGTCAGCGACGGAGAGCCCGACGGTCATATCCTCGTTAACTATGGCGACCAAAGCCTTACTTCAGGTGTTGACGTCATGGTCACCACACGTGCCCAGCTTAGATTCGAGGAGAGAACAACAGCGATAACGGGCTCAATCTACAGAGAGTACCTGAGTGCATTCTTATCACTTTACGGGCGCCCTAAGGAGGAATACGAGGAAACTGGCCTGTATGTGGACTGGATTCTTCAGAACGGCTCCTCCGTCTTTCTTTCACCGGGAAGTACTTTCATCGAGGTGTACGTCCGATCACCAGAAGCAACCGTGGACGCAATACTTAACTGATGGCCGATAGGAGGCCTGTATGGACAACCTCTCCGCAACGAGCAGCAACAGAAGTTTTATGGATCTCGAAGTCTCCGCGTACTCCACCGACGACTTAACCGCTTTGGTGAAGGTCTGGGCCGCACAACCCTGGCCCATCAGCAGGGAGAAAGCCCTCACTCTTTGTAGTCAATGCGACTGGGTGGTCATGCTGGGGCAAGATGAGGTGTTCGGCACCCCTCTCCCTTACGGGAGTACCGACAACGGGACCATCCGATTCGATTCACTGAATCCAACCATAATATCTGGCGTCGATGTGGAACTCACCCCCCGTGTTCCCGATGAACTAATATCAAGCACGACTCCTGTCGTCAATAGAATCTACACTGACTATCTGAACGCCATATCAAAACTGTACGGAAAGCCCGACATCTTCAACAATGAAGCCGGCCAGTGTTGCACTTGGACACTTCCACATCATGCTTCGCTAGCCCTCATCCTCAATCAAACATACCTCAAGATGCGCATCCACTCTCCCGAGCAGACAGAAAGAATCTTGCAGGCCATTCATTGCCTCGCAGACCATCGGCGCAACTGAAAGCAGTCCGCGCAATTCATGCACTTGATTATCTGATTCGGCGACAATGCACCTCATTCACTGCAACCAAGTCCTATAGCGAGACATATTGTGAAATTTAACAAACCCATGCATCCCACACTCGACGACCAACAGTGGGTGCTTGAACTATGAAATTTAACTCATCACCAAACAGTGTTCCCGACACCCACATGCACACCACCGCTACCATGTTCACACCCAACATCATCGGGGCCCTGCCCCGTAAGGAACACCCGCTCAACCGCACCCCAGAGCCCTACACCTACATCCCAGGTTGGAAGATGTTCTTCGCCTCCGACTCACCCCACTACCAGTGCGCCACCCAGCTGGCCACCAACATCGCCACTGTGGGCAACGGCGCCATCTTCACCTTCGGCACCCCCGACACCTACCCCACCATCCTCAACCAATGGTGAACCCCCAAGCAGCATGCGAGGCCCCGAGGTACGGCCAGTTAGTAATACTCCCAAACGGAACAGACACCCGGCCTGGCCTTGGTCGCCAGTCTAAGGCCATCCGGACACATCACCTCCAACAGGTACGAAGCCATGAAGGACCCCCGGACCAACAGTGACCCCGAATTCCGAATCTACCCAGTGGAACAAGGAGTGGCGATCATCCGAGCCATCGCCGAGCACAGGTGGCCCATGCATCTCACCGAGGCCTTCTCCCTGCGAGACCAGTTCGGATGGAGGCCTGCGCCCGACGACGGAACCATCTTCACCACCCCAGTCAGCAGCGGCGACGAAGACGGCTTCATCGGCATAGATGTCGAAAACAAAAACCTAGTCGCTAAAGTTAGATTCAGATTGAGTTCTCGACTCCCACAAGATGCTCCACCCGAGATACAGGCTACGATTCAGAATACCTACGCCTCTTACATCAGTGCATTCAACTCGATGTACGGAGCCGGGGACTCAGAGTCCGACCAGGACGTGGCAATCACGCAGTGGTACCTGCCCTCTCGAGCAAGCGTAGCCATCGCAGCCACCAGGCGATTTCTGTCCACAACCATCGAATCCCCTGCTACGACGGACCTTGCCGAAGCACAGCAGCGCTACTTCGATGAAGGCGGAGAGATGTAACGACCTTCCCCAGAGCACCCGCCCACATGGCAGGAGAATCACGAACACCCTGACAAGCATTCTGGACTACAGCCGATATGCCGACACTCCTTTCTACGCATACACCACCGAGCAGATGATCACTACCATGAGAACCCGGACCGAGCGACTATAGTCCACCAGCAGGGTTGGACACCTTTACTCCTTGAGGATTACTCAAGGGATGCATGTGGATACGGGGCTTATGCACAGCACCCATCGAAGGTGATGCGAACTGCACAGTTGCCAGCGCCGACTAGCCCTATGAATAAGCCTCAGCGACCAACACTCCCGAAACTGCGACATACCTAGGAAACAGAGCAAGAAAAGCCCTCATCCCAAATATCACCTTGACTGTTTACACAATTCTATGACATCTTGACACGAGAAAAACCATGAGTGTTAGCTTCTTATTTCCAGAACTTAGCGCAACGGGGACGATAATAGACGGAAATAATTTCCTTCTCGAGTCCAACAAAAGATGGCCTGGGAGCAGGGTCCTGAGATGGAGAGAGTATGAGCGCGATACTGACGTCGACATCATCATCAACCCCGAGGACATGGCAGTCACCGTCAGTCATTTTCGCGACAATAAGCTTATCTCCGCTGATGGCGCATTAGATTTTGAGGAGGCTACCGATATCGCTGCCTGGGTTCGCTCACTGAACCCCAACCCGAATCTGGTGCTGTGGTTCACTACCAGCGTCTTCGACGGACACACCATCCTCACCCCCGGCATCACACCTCAACAGGTCATCGACCAGTGGGTCGACCACACAGAGCACGACCCCTACATCGAGTACCCCCAGTACTTCCACTAAAGGAGCGACAACCATGGGGTGGCACCTACACATGAGACGACGAGCGCTCGATGCCCCAGTATCAGAGGGACGCCGGGTCTGGGAGTGGATCCAACAGATCAGGCCCCTACACCCCTCCCTAGGCCTGTGGCGCCCCACCGCCGACAGCCCCCAAGAGGCCGAACAGGGCCCACCCATCACCCAGGACTACCTCCTCCAGTACATCCACGACGCTCAAACCACCTCCCGCTACCCACACTTCAGCCTCGCCCCAGCCTTCTCCGGACAGATCAACCAGGGCAACAAGCTCGAACTGAGCTTCAATAAACCCAGCCCCGGCAACGCCGGCATCGGTCTGATGACCGGAGAGGCGCTCGGGTCTGCACTGGACGCCAGTGAGGACCTGGCCGACACCCTCATGCACACCACCGCAAGTGTATTCACCCCCAACATCATTGGAGGCCTGTCGAGAAGCGACCACCCCATCAAGAACCTCAACAGAGATAAGCCGTACCCCTTTTTCTACGTTCCGGGCTGGAAGATGTTCTTCGCCTCCGACTCACCCCACTACCAACGCGCCACCCAGCTGGCCACCCGAACCGTTCCCGTGGCCAACGGCGCCATCTTCACCTTCGGCACCCCCGACACCTACCCCACCATCCTCAACCAATGGTGAACACCCAACCACCGCGCGCGGCCCGGCTCAGTTATTGAGCAGAACCACTGTCTCCGCCCTTCGTCGGCGCCCCGAGGTACGCGAAGACGCCCCGGTACCGGGGCGCGAGGCACAGGTGAAGAGGAGCGGAAAGTCGTCCGCAGAAACAGGAGTGTCCACATCTGCAGCAAAGGGGACTCAACGCCACTCACCTCACCAGCAGGAACCGCGGAATCATGCGGTTTTCTTGCGAAGGAGCGAGGCCGTTCGCAGCCTTTGCTGCAGATATGGACACTTACACCATCAGCGCCCAATGAGGAGCCGCCTCCGGCGCTCCCGCCGGAGGCAGTCGGCCCTCGTCAGGAGACGCCGAGGATCGCCTTGATCGGGGCGAGGGTGAAGTAGACGACGAACATCGCGCAGGCCACCCACATGAGCGGGTGGATCCTCCGCGCCCGTCCCTGAGCCACCTCAATGACCAGGTAGGCCACGAAGCCGGCCCCGATCCCGTTGGTGATCGAGTAGGAGAAGGGCATCATGATGATGGTCAGGAAGGCCGGCAGGGCGATCTCCGGGGACTTCCAGTCGATGTCGGTCACCTGCATCATCATGAGGAAACCGACCACCACGAGCGCCGGGGTGGCCGCCTCGTAGGGGACCATCTTGACCACCGGGGCGAAGAACATGGACAGGGCGAACATGCAGCCGGTGACCACGGAGGCCAGACCCGTGCGGGCCCCCTCCCCCACACCCGCGGCGGACTCCACGTAGGAGGTGTTGGAGGAGACGCCCCCGACACCACCGGCGATGGCGGCCAGGGAGTCGACGACGAGGATCTCGCGCGTCTTGGGCGGGTTGCCGTGCTCGTCGAGCAGGTCACCCTCGGCACCGATGGCGACCATGGTGCCCATCGTGTCAAAGAAGTCGGCCAGCAGCAGGGAGAAGACCAGGAGGATCACCGAGACGATACCGACCTTGTGAACACTGCCCAGCAGGCTGAAGTGGCCCAGCGTCGACAGGCTCGGCAGGTCCACCGGAAGGCCGTCCAGACGCGGCTCGGACAGGGACCACCCGGTGAGGTTGTCGGGGCCGGGCATCGTCTCGTCGTTGTAGGGGCCCAGGTGGGCGACGGCGTCGATGACAATGGCCAGGAGCGTGGCCGAGGCGATGCCGATGAGGATGGCGCCACGGACCTTGCGCACGTGGAGCACCACCATGAGGAAGAGCCCGAAGAGGAAGACGAGGACCGGCCAGCCCTGAAGGGACCCTCCCAGCCCCAGCTCCAGAGGGGTGCCGCCGCGGCGCACCATCTTGGCGTCCACCAGGCCGATGAGCGCGATGAACAGGCCGATACCCACCGAGATCGCGGTCTTGAGCTGGTCCGGGACGGCCTTGAAGACGGCCTCCCGGAAGCCGGTCAGCACCAGGACGAGGATGATGACACCCTCGATGACGATAAGGCCCATGGCGTCGGCGTACGTCATGCCCTGAGTGCCCACGAGGGTGTAGGCGACCATCGCGTTGATCCCCAGGCCCGCGGCCAGGGCCATCGGGTAGTTGGCGACGATCCCCATGAGGATCGTCATGACCGCGGCGACGAAGGCGGTGCCGGCGGCGAGCTGGGCCTCGGATCCCGGAGGGCTCGCCTTGGACAGGATCGCGGGGTTGAGGACGAGGATGTAGCTCATCGAGAAGAAGGTGACGATGCCGCCACGGATCTCCCGGGAAATGGTCGAACCGCGTTCAGTGATGTGGAAGAACCGATCCAGCCGGGATGCGCTGCTGGGAGTGGACGAAGATGAGGTCTTCGTCGGGGTACGTGTGCTCACGGCGGCATTCTTCCAGATCATCACGCGCTGAGCGAAACTGAGCGATGCCGTCATCGTTCCCGCCAGCGCTCGCCCCGTCGCTCAAGCCCCGGAATGACCGTCACACCCTCGTGGAAGGATGGTCGGTGAGACCGGACGGGAGGAGGTGATGGCAGTGACCGAGACAGCAAGGGACCCGGCTGCCGCTGCGGGACCGCATGAGCCGGGCTGGGCGGGATTCTCCTCGGCCACCCGCACCTGGTTCCTCGACGCCTTCCCCACCGGCCCCACCCCTGTGCAGGAGCGGGCCTGGGCCGCGATCGGTCGGGGTGAGAACGCCCTGGTCATCGCCCCCACCGGCTCTGGCAAGACGCTCGCATCCTTCCTGTCCGCCATCGACCGCCTGGGACGGGAGCCGGCCGCGGAGGAGCAGGGGACCGAGGCGGCGTCAGGGCGAGCGCCGGCCGAGGCCGACGGCGTGCGGGTCCTCTACGTCTCTCCGCTCAAGGCGCTGGGAGCTGACGTCGAACGCAACCTGCGCCGGCCGCTGGCGGGAATCTCCGCCGTCGGCCCCACCCGTCCGATCTCGGTGGGCGTGCGCTCGGGGGACACGCCCGCGCGGGAGCGTCGTCGGCTGCGCAGCCATCCGCCCAGCATCCTCATCACGACGCCGGAGTCGCTCTACCTCATGCTCACCAGTGCCGCGCGAGAAACACTGCGGACGGTGGAGACGGTCATCGTCGACGAGATCCACTCCTTCGCCGGTTCCAAGCGCGGCACGCACCTGGCCGTGTCCCTGGAACGCCTCGATGACCTCCTGGGGCGCCCGGCGCAGCGAATCGGCCTGTCCGCCACCGTCTCGCCCCCTGAGGAGGTCGCCCGCTTCCTCGGAGGGCCGCACCCGGTGACGATCATCTCCGACGACGGCCGGGCGACGCCGCAGGTCACAGTGTCCGTGCCGGTGGAGAACATAGCCCGCATCCCGGCGATCTCGGACCGCCGCACCCGGATGGAACGGGCCCTGGCAGCCCCCACGAGCGCGGGCGGCGGCCGCGGCTCCCGGCCCTCCGGGCTCGGGCGGGCGGGGTCCTCGCAGGCATGGCGCTCCGATAAAGCGCTGGGCCGAGCCATGGCGGCGGGGCGGGCTGACGAGCCCGGTGCGGGGGTGCCCGTCCGGGTGTCGGCCTCGATCTGGCCGCACCTGGAGAAGGCGATCCTCGACCAGATCCTGGCCCACCGCACGACGCTGGTCTTCGTCAACTCCCGGGGCGCCTGCGAGCGGCTCACCGCACACCTCAACGAGGCCTACGCCGCACGTCTCGGGGCGGCGGCGCCGACGCCGCAGGTGCCGGTTCACCGGGAGTCCTGGGAGATGGGAACCGGTTCGCACACCGAGCCCCTGGCGGCGGGCGCCCCGGTGATCGCCAAGGCCCACCACGGGTCGGTCTCCAAGGAGCAGCGTCTGGGCGTGGAGCGGGAGCTGGCCGCGGGTGAGCTCAGGTGCGTGGTGGCCACGGCCTCGCTCGAGCTCGGCATCGACATCGGTTCGGTCGACCTCGTGCTCCAGGTGGCGCCGCCCCCTTCGGTCGCGGCGGGCCTGCAGCGGGTGGGGCGCGCTGACCACCGGGTGGGTGGGCGGCCGCGCGGCGTCATCTACCCCGTGGAGCGCACTCACCTGGTGGACGCCGTCGTCGCCGCCGAGGGGATGCGTGCCGGGGCGATCGAGCGCACGGAGCTGGTGTCCAACGCCCTGGACGTGCTGGCCCAGCAGACGGTCGCCGCGGTGAGTGTGGCGGAGGGGCTGACGGCTGACGCCTGGTTCGCCACCGTCACGCAGGCGGCCCCCTACTCCTCGCTGCCGCGCTCGGCCTTCGAGTCGGTCCTGGAGCTGCTGGCCGGTGGCTTCGCCTCGGCGGACCTGGCGGACTTCTCGCCACGGATCGTGTGGGACCGCGCCACCGGTGAGCTCAGTGCCCGGCCCAGCACGCAGCGGCTGGCGGTGGCATCCTCGGGCACGATCCCGGACCGGGGGATGTTCCCCGTCGTCCTGCCCGAGGGGGCGCAGGATCCCGGGCGGCGGCGGGTCGGGGAGCTCGACGAGGAGATGGTGCACGAGTCCAGCCCGGGCGATGTCATCACGCTGGGGACGTCGAGCTGGCGGATCCGCCAGATCACGGGGGACCGCGTCGTCGTCGACCCGGCCGAGGGACGCAGCGCCCGCCTGCCGTTCTGGAAGGGCGAGGGGCTGGGGAGACCTGCGGCCACCGGGCTCGCCAAGGGCGTCTTCCTGCGTCAGGCTCAGGCCTCCTTGCCGTCGGAGGCGGGAGCCGGGGAGTCGGAGGGCGAGCGGGCGCTGCGGAGCCGGCTCACGGAGGCGGGGCTGGATGATCATGCCCGCAGCAACCTGCTGGCGCTGCTGCGCGAGCAGTACCGAGCCACCGGCACCCTGCCGACGGACGAGACCCTGGTCCTGGAGCGCTATGAGGACGAGTCCGGCAGCTGGCGGATCATCATCCACAGCACGCTGGGTCGGTGCGTTCACGAGCCCTGGGCGATGGCGATCCGGGAGCGAGTGCACCAGCTCCTGGGGGTGCGCCCGCAGACCATCGTGGCCGACGACGGCATCGTCCTGCAGATCCCACCGGTTGAGGGCGGCCTCCCGGGGGCCGGGCTCATCACCTTCGACGCCGCGGAGATCTCCTCCCTGGTGCGCAGCCGGATCGAGACAACGGCACTGTTCGCGGCCCGGTTCCGCGAGTGCGCCGCTCGAGCCCTGCTCATGCCCACCACCCGCCCGGGGCACCGCACGCCGTTGTGGCTGCAGCGGGTCAAAGCCGGACAGCTGCTCGAGGCCTCCCGCCAGTTCCAGGACTTCCCCGTCAGCGTGGAGGCGGCGCGCGAGTGCCTCCAGCAGTACTACGACCTGCCCGCGCTCACCGACCTCATGGAGCGTCTCGCCTCCGGCCGGGTACGCGTCGTCGAGGCCGTCACCAGTGAGCCGTCGCCCTTCGCCCACCCGCTGCTGTTCGGGTACGCGAGCACCCTGATCTACCAGGAGGACCTGCCCCACGCCGAGCGCCGGGCCCAGCTGCTCTCCCTGGACCCCAAGGCGCTCGATGCCCTGCTGGGCGACGGCGGCGTCGCGGAGCTGCTCGACGACGAGGTCCTGGCCCAGGTGGAGGCCGAGCTCCAGCACCTGGCCCCCGGCCGGCGGGTGCGCGCCGACGCCGAGGGGGTCGCCGATCTTCTGCGTGAGCTGGGCCCGTTGAGTGCGGCCGAGTTGGCCGAGCGGTGCACCGACGTCAGCGGGCGGGATCCGGGGGAGGATACGCGAGGCGACGGCGCGGGCGGGGCCGGCGATGACGTCGAACGCGGGGACAAGCGCACGGTCGAACGGGCGCTTGCCGAGCTGGCCGGGGCCCGCCGAGCCACCGCGGTGCGGGTCGGCGGACGGGAGCTGTGGGCCCGGGTCGAGGACGCCCCGGATCTTCGGCTGGCCCTGGGAGTGGAGGTCCCCGACTGGGCGCTGGAGCGGGCCGGGGCCGGTGGTGCGGTCGAGCGGACGGCGTCGGCCCGCTCACCGCTGAACGACCTGCTTCTGCGCTACGCGCGCACCCATACGACCGTGACGCCGCAGCGCGTGGCACGAGCCTTCGGGCTGGGGGCGGCGGTGGCGGCGGGGGCCCTGGCCGAGCTGGCCGGGGCCGGCTCGCTCGTGGACCTGGGGGCCGCGGGGTGGATGGAGCCGGCGGTCCTGGCCCGGGTGCGCAACCGCTCCCTGGCCCGGGCGCGGGCCGCCGTCGCGCCGGTGCCGCCCGCGGCTCTCCAGCGTCTCGTGCTGGAGCGGGCGGGGCTGGATGAGCCGGGCGGCGGTGTTGATGCCCTAGCGGAGGCCCTGGCGGCACTGGAGGGCGTGTGGCTGCCGGCCGGCCTGTGGGAGTCGGTGGTGCTGCCCGCCAGGGTCGTCGACTACCGGCCGGCCATGCTCGATGAGCTCATCGCCTCCGGGGAGGTCGTCTGGCAGGCGCGGCCCATCGGCGATGCCGCATCCCGGTCCGGTCCCACCCGGGTGAGAACCGGGGCCGGCCACGTCCCCGCACCGGGAGAGATCGCCTTCTTCCCCACGGACTCCGCCCTGACACCGGTTGCCGGGAAGGCGATCGCGCCGGGTGAGCCGGAGGCGCCGGCGGACCGGGAGACGGGAGTCACCGAGGAGGCTCTCTGGCAGCTGGTTCGCGAAGGGGCCGCCACGGGCCGCTCCTTCGAGGCGGTGCGCCGGGCACTGGCGCCCGCCGCCGGGACGCGCACCTCCCCGTCTTCACGGCGGGTGCGCAGCCGCCGGGGCCGTCGCCTCATGATGGAGACGCCGCGCACCGGGGAGGTGACGGCAGCCGGACGGCTGTCCTCCGTTCTGGCCTCCACCTCCTGGGTGAGGCTGTCTTGCGCACCAGCCGGCGATGAGGAGCGGGCGATCACGGAGGTGGAGTCACTGCTGGACCGCTACGGGGTCGTCTGCCGCGACCTCGCCCTGGCCTTCAGCGGGGCGGGAGGGCTCGTGCCGCTCATGCCGGTGCTGCGACGCATGGAGGAGACCGGGGTGGTTCTGCGCGGCGGTTTCATTGAGGGCCTGGGGCCGGCGCAGTTCGCCGAACGGGAGAGCGTTGACCGGCTGCGGTCCCTCAGCCACGGCCCCGTCGGCACGACGGCGACACCGGTCGTGCTCGATCTCAAGGACCCGGCCTGTCTCGTCGGGCGCGGGGTGCCGTGGCCCGAACCGGTGCTGCCCACAGGCCTCGGCGAGCCGACCGGGGACCGCAGCGAGGAGACGAGTGGCCCGCCGGTCCGGCGCCAGGGGGCGAGCGTCGTCGTGCTGGGTGGCACCCCGGTGCTCTACGCCTCGGAGAACCTCAAGGTCCTCATCTCCTACACGTCCGAGCGCGAGGATCTGGTGCGCGCCCTAACCGCGCTGGCGGCCGACAGGCAGCGGATGTTTGCGCGCCAAGGGGCCGCGGCGGTCAGGCGCCGCACAGTGGTGGAGTCCCTCAACGGGGTCACCACGTTGGAGCCCACCGTGAGCGACCTCTTGCGTCAGGCCGGTTTCGTGCGCGACCCCAGGGGGATGCGGCTCGCCGTCAGCCCCTACGGGGCCGCTTGGCGATGAGCGGGCCGGCCCCTCGCCGGTGACAGAAGCCGGCCCATGGTGCGCTCCACGCGTCCACAATGAGGACATGGCCGATCCGCACCCCATCACCGGAGCGTTCTTCGATTCCCCGGTCCCTCCCGGGACCGGATGGCCCGATGATCCCGCCACCGCCACCACGCCCATGGCCCGATCGGCCTCCGACGTGGCGCACCTGGCCGGTGCATCGTCGGATCTGCCCGCGCTCGACGCCCGGATCACGGTGTGCCGTGCCTGCGACCGGCTCGTGGCCTGGCGTGAGGAGGTGGCCCGGACCGGCCGTCGCGCCTCCTTCGCCCATGAGCCGTACTGGGGGCGACCAGTGGCGAGCGTCGGGTCGGCGGATGCCCGCATCTACGTCGTCGGGCTGGCACCCGCGGCCAATGGGGCGAACCGCACCGGCCGCATGTTCACCGGCGACCGCTCCGGGGACTGGCTGTGGGCGGCCTTCCACCGGGCAGGCCTGGCGACGTCCCCCACCTCGACGGCGGCCGGTGACGGGCAGCGGCTCATCGGGGCGCGCATGGGCGCCGCCGTGCGCTGTGCCCCGCCCGCCAACAAGCCGACGACCGTCGAGCGCGCCACCTGCGCGCCGTGGCTCGCCCGCGAGATCGCCCTCATGCCTGAGGTCAAGGTGCTACTGGCGCTGGGCGGGATCGGTTGGGGCGCGGTGCTGCGGGTCACCCGGGAGGCCGGTTGGGTCATCCCCCGCCCGCAGCCGCGCTTCGGCCACGGGGCGACGGCGGAGCTGACCAGGCCCGACGGCAGGCCGGTGACGCTGCTCGGCAGCTACCACCCCAGCCAGCAGAACACGTTCACCGGTCGGCTCACCGAGGCGATGCTCGATGAGGTGCTGGCAGCCGCCAAGCGCCTCGCTGAGGCATGATGACGCGCTGCGGCTGCGCGGCGTCAGGAACGGTTGGGCAGGATGGCCTCGAGCTCGGCAAGGGTCCGTGGCGCCTGCTCCGCGGAGGCGCCGGCCTCAGCATTCTCGGTGTCGTCGGAGGCCGCCTCGTCCTGCGGCGCGTCGACCCCGAGGGCCAGCGACAGGCCGGCGACGGCGGCACGGGCCGAGGCGGCCCGTTCGCTGGGCGTGTCACTGGGCTCACCGCCGGCGGGGGCCGGTGAGGACGACTCCGCGGTCGCCGCGAGGGGTTCAGCGACGCTCGCGGCATCGGGGGCCGATGAGGCCGATGCCGTGGCGGTCGCCCTCTCAAGGTCTCCCAGGTCGAGCCCCACCAGGCGGCTACTGCGTTCCGCGGAGGCTTCCTCCGGCGAGTCGGCCGTGCGACGGCGGCGCGTCGAGGTGGCCGCTCGGCGGGAGCGCTTCGCAGCGGGCTTCTGCTCAGACGAGGCGGACTTCTTCCCGGGCTTCTTCCTGGACTCCGCCGCCGGCCGCTCCTCGGCCGCGGAAGTGGTGGCGTCCGCGCCAGAGGCGTTGCCCTCAGTCTCCTCGGCGTCCGGAGCGTCCGGGGTGTCAGCGCTGTCGGCTTCGTCAACGGGGCCGTCGGAGTCAGCGGTGGCCCGGTCTGCGTCGGCCGGGGCGTCGGCGTCCCGCGCGGAGGACTCCGCATCGGCTCCCCGACCGGGAGCGCCTGCCGCGTCCTCGGCGGGGGCGTCGTCGGTCTCACTGTCGACGTCGTCGGCCTGCTCGGCGGCGAGCTCGGCGATGCTGCGGCCCTCGCGCAGGTCGAGCCCGTTGGTGCTCAGCGGCACCATGAGGTGGTCGTCGACCCGTGAGGGGTTGATGGGCCACTCCGGGCCCTGGTCGGGCAGGTCGGTCTCGGAGTGAGCGCCGCAGCCATGGTCCAGGGAGACGACGCTGCCGTCGTCGGCGGCCCACTCGTTGGCGCACACGCCGAAGATGGCGCGCAGGGCACCGGCCATGGGTAGGAAGAAGCCGCAGGTGGAGCAGGTGGCGTGGGCCTTTCGGACGCCCTCGGCGTCGGGGCCGTGATCGCCGCCGTACCAGCGCTCGGCGGCGCTGGCGACGCCCTGGGCGCTCAGGACCCGGGGGCGGCCCAGGTCGAGCTGGTCCAGGGCGACGGCGTCGGCGTCCTCACCGGTGGCCTCCCACCCGGGCTCGAGGCGCTCGTCGGTCTCCTTGCGGGGCAGGCGGTCTGAGCGGGTGATGTCGCCGGGCTCGAGGCGGTCGGCCCACGGGACCCAGGCGGGCGCGAGGAGGGCCTCCTCACCGGGGAGGAGCGCCATCTCGCAGACGGTGGCGGTGCGGCTGCGCGGGACGCGGCTGAGGGTGACAGCCCAGCGCCAGCCGCGGTAGCCGCTCAGGGTGCAGTCGAACAGGTGAGTGACGAGGCGCTCGGCTTCGGGGGCGGCGGCCAGGTACTCGCCGACGGTGATGGGGTCGGTGATCTCCTCCAGAGCGTGGCGGGCGAGCTCGATGGCGGCCGGGGACGTGAGGGGCTTGTCCTTGGCGGCCTGGGCCTGCTGGCTGGGGGTCGGCAGGGCGCCGGCGCGAGGCACGGGGGCCGGCGTCGGAGAGGCCGAGGCCGCGCCCGGAGCCGGGCGTTCAAGGGTCGCCGTGGAGGTGCGCGCCCCGGTGGCGGCGCCCGCCGGAGAACCCGAGTCGGTCCCGGTCGCGGGCGCGCCTGCGGTGTTGGTGTGAGAGTCGATCGTGTCGGTCACCCGGCCAGTGTAGGGGAGGCTCCTGGAACTGCCCCGGCCCGCGCGGGTTGGCCTGGGCACACCTCATGCCGCCCTTGACGACGATGTCCGCTTACCCTAATCTACTTGCATGCACATGAATACATGTCGTCCATCCCAGAGAGGTGCCCACCTTGACTGAGCCGGGCGATTCATGGGCAACGGTGGTCGCAACAGTCGGACGAATCGAGACCTCACTCAACCTGTGGCTGTCTCAGCGTCACGGACTGGGGCTCACCGACTATCGAGCACTGGCACTCCTCAGCAGGGCGTCGGACCACGAGTTGCGGATCTCGGACCTAGCCGTCCGAGTCGGCCTTAATCAGAGCTCAACGACACGGCTCGTAGGAAGACTGGAGCTCAAAGGTCTCGTCACTCGCGACACGTGCCCCGAGGACGGCCGCGGCGTCTACGCAGTCATCACCAAGGCCGGCCTCGACCTTGCGCATGAGCTGGCCACGCCCTACAGCGAGAAGCTCGCCGGCCTGTTGACAACCCCACCCGCCATCAGAGCACCTGGCACTGCAGGTCGAGCTTTTCACACCATCGCAGACCTGACCCCCTAGCAGAAACCGCACCGTCAGCTCACACGACACACAAACCACCACCCAACACTCCACTACATGCATGTACATGCAACTAAGGAGGCTCGACATCATGAGCACCACTGTCGACGTATTCATTGACTACGTCTGCCCATTCTGTTTCCTGGTCGAACCCGCCCTCGAAGAACTGAGGCGAGACCGGGACGTGGAAGTCAATATTCGTCCACTCGAGCTGCGCCCCACCCCAGTTCCGACCCTCAGGCCGGAGGACGACTATCTACCGCGCATATGGAATGACATTGTCTATCCGATGGCCGACCGCGTCGGGATCCCCGTTCGCCTGCCGAGCGTGTCACCTCAGCCTCGCACTGAGAAAGCATTCCTCGTACTGCAGCTCGCGCACGAGCGCAATATCGCCGAAGCGTACTCTCATGCGATGTTCCAGGCGTTCTTTCAGGACGATCGCAACATCGGGGACGAGGAAGTCATTGTCGATATCGCCAGCTCCTTAGGCCTGGAGGAAACCTCCGTTCGAGAGGCCATAGCGAGCCCCGAACGCAGACGTCAGCATCAGGCGGACCTCGCCTATGCCACCGAAACCATGAGGATCACAGCCGTTCCCGGAATCATCATCGGCGGCACCCCACTTCAAGGCACCCCCAGTGCAACACGACTAAAAGAGACCGTGGACGCACTTGCAACTTCAAGGGGATGCGAGCTATGACGAACCACCTGGAACAGATAATGAGGCAGGCAGTCGTGCGATCAATCACCCACGTGGAGAGCGGAGGACTCCCTTTCGTAGGGGTCATCGTTGATGGGCAGCAGGTGATCTCCGAGTTCGGCGTCAATCGTGTCCAGGAAACGGGCGACCCAAGCGCTCACGCAGAGATCACGGCGATCCGCGATGCCCTTACATCAAGTGGGAGAACCGACTTGAGAGGCACCACCATCCTGGCAACAGGCGAACCGTGCGGCATGTGCTACCGACATGCCGTCAATGCCCGAATCGCCGATATCCGAGTCGCCGTCGACCGCGACCAAGTCGCTGAACTCGGCTTTGACTACCGGTACAGCTATCCAGCATTCGACATCACCGACTCACTGCGCAATACCCTCATGCGACCACTCCGCGTCTCCGGTGACACTGAACCGTTCATCCGATTTCTTGCCCTTCACAACATCCGAAACTGACATCTCAGAAAGGACCAGTCATGCAGTGGATCTACCTCACGATCGCCGTCATCTTCGAGGTCACGGTCGGTATCGCCGCCGGAAAAGCCCAAGGCTTCCGCAACATCCCTTGGACCATCGCAACCTTGATCAGCGGCGCCATCGCCACCTTCTTCCTCAGTCTCGCCCTCCTCACCTTTGATGTCGGCGTCGGCTACGCCCTGTGGACCTCACTTGCCGGCGTAGGGATCGTCATCTTCGGCGCAATCTTCCTCAAGCAGAAACTGACATGGAGAAAACTCCTCGGTATCGCCATCGTCATTATCGGAGTCGTCGGACTGAACCTTGCCGGAACCGTCTGACTCTTCATTCACATCACACCCGAAAGGAATGATCATGACAACAACCAATGACAACACCGTGCCCACCACCGGACGCAGCGCGGCAGGTCCGTGGTCCGCCCTGCTCCTCGCCGGAGCCTTCGAAGTTGGATACGCCCTGAGCGTCAACGGCAGTCAAGGATTCACTCACCTCGCCTGGTCCCTGGTCGCTCTCGTCTTCTTCCTCTGCACCCTGTTTTTCCTGAGCGTCGCGCTCAAACGAATCGATGTCGGCATTGGATACGCGGTCTGGGCTGGAATCGGCGCTGTCGGGTCTGCAGTGCTCGGCCCCGTCTTCTTCGATGAAACCTTCACAGCGGCCAAGGCCATCTGGCTCGCCGTCATCATCGCCGGGGTCGTCTGGCTCAAACTCGCCGACAGCACCAGGTTCAGCAACGACTAGCGCATTCGACGGGATGCTGCCTTCAGACGGTCACTAACGTCTGCCGTCACTCGGCCTCGACCGACACGATGCGGTGGACGGCCACGGTCAGCTCGGTCTCGCGCACGACGTCGCGCAGGCGCACCCGCCCGGGCTCCACGGCCATGACCCGCACCTGCCGCTCCTGCACGGCGCCGTCGGGACCGGCCAGGCTCAGCCGCAGCCGCGAGCGCGAGGACTGGGCCTGGCGCAGCACCGCCAAGGCGTGCACCGGGTCGGTGGCCACAGCCGTCTCCCCGGCGGCCTGCAGCGCATCCTGCCCCACACGCAGCCGCCCCACCAGGGTCGTCAGCTCACGCCTCCCGGGCCGACGCCGCCGCACCGAGTGCTCGCTGCCGGGACGCGTCGGCTCGGGGGCCCGGCGCGCCTGCTGCGCGGTGGCCGGCCCGACCACCAGGTGGCCGTCGGCGTCCTCGGTCACCGGCGCCAGCCCGGTGGCGCGCAGCTCGCGCAGCACCTGTCCGGCGCTCGCCGTGGCCACGAGGATCCCGGGAGCCACCTCATCCAGACCGAGGTCCCGCAGGCGAGGCTCGGCCAGGAGCCCGGCGGCCGTGGCCTCGTCGCCAACCCGCAGCAGCGCGGACACGGCCCGCACCCGCACCGCCCCGTGGTGACGGGCCGCGTCCTGGATGAGCACGCTCAGGGAGTCCGGCAAGGGCGTGGGACTGTAGCGGCCGATCGCCTGGGTGATCTCCTCGGCCCGGTAGCCGACGTCGAGTGCGCCGCGCACCGACTCGGGCGTGAACCGCACCGTGAGCGCCCCGCCGCGCGACTCGACGACGCTCGTGCGCTCCAGCAGCGCGGCCAGCTCGGGGGCGGGCCGGCCGGGGACGATGGCGGTGAGGTCGGACTGGACGAGGATCGTCTCGACGGCGGCCGGCAGGTCCGCGGCGAGCGCCGTCTCCAGGGCGGTGAGGGCTTCGTCATCCGACAGAGGCTCGGCGAGCGCGTCGCCGCCCGCCTCCTCGGCGCGGTTGGTGCCACCGAGGCTGCCGCTGAGTCCCGCGTCCTGCTCGTCGAGACTCGCCGCCGCCCGTCGGGCGAGGATCCTGCCGGCCTCGGTGAGCGCGCCGCCGCCGGTGATCCCGAGGGTCTCGGCCTCGACCAGGACCGCGGAGATCGCCCCTCCGGGGATGGTGCGCCGAGGGCCCTCCCAGGTCAGGGCCGCCCGCACGAAGGCGGGGGTGGCGCTGGTCCCCGGTGGGAGGTCGCCCAGGAGGGCGAGCACCTGGGCGCGCAGTCGCGCCGCCCACCCGGCCTCCAGGTCCGGGTCGAGGACGGCGCGCAGGGTTCCGTCGTCGTCGCGCGTGCCCGCCAGCCAGGGGGTGCGGGCGCTGCCCGACCAGGCCAGGGCGAGCGGCGCCCAGCGCTGGGGGAGGCTGTCGGCGAGCCAGCCGGCGGCCAGGGAGGAGGGCACCCAGGTGGCGCCGTCGTCGTCGAGCCCCAGGAGCCCGGCGCCCGCGGTGATCTCGATGATGCGGGCGGCCGCGTCGACCTCCAGGCCCAGGGCGTCGGCGGTGCGGGCCAGGGCGCGCGCGCTCACTCCGCCGGTGCGGCGGATCGTCCCGCCCTCGCGGCCCCACTCCTCCAGGAGATCGGCCACGAGCCGGACGGCCTCCTCGGCGTGGAAGGAGGACTCGGAGGCGACGACATCGGCGCCCACCGTCTCCAGGTCGCCGGCCTCGGGGGCGGTGAGGGGCCCGCGGGTCAGGCGGCCGCCGCGCAGGGCGAGGGCGACCTGGCGCGGCAGGATGAAGCGGGTGCGCCCCCGGGCGTCGCTGCTGCGCTCCAGCCAGCCGCGTTCGACGAGCGGGGCCGCCCCCGGCGCGGTGCCGCCCGAGCGCAGCGTGCCGGCGGGCGGCCCCCAGGTGAGGGCCTGGAGCATCTCCACGGAGGCCGCCGGGATGACTGGCTCGCTGCCATCGCCAGCGGCGTCCTCGCTCAGCTCCTCCAGGGTGGGTGGCAGGTGCTCGGCGCTCAGGGGCTCGGCGGCCCAGGGCCCCAGGCCGAAGGGGTGCGGCCCGAAGGCCGCCTCCAGCGCGGCCACGGGCCTGCCCCCGACGACGAGTGCCAGCCGGCGCAGGTGCCCCAGCGCCTCCGTGACCTGCTCGGCTGACAGCGGCAGGTGGGCGGCGACCAGCCCGTTCAGGTCAGCACTGTCCGGGTCGGCCGGGTCCGCCGGGTCGCCTGGGAGATCGCCAGCCGGCTCGCCGCCGGCTCTACTGGTCCCGCCGGTCCCATCGGCCCGCCCGTGCTCGGCTGTCTCGGTCGGCCCGGCTCCGTTGTCCTCCCCTGCCCCCTTGGGCCGACTGAGAGCCACCACTGCCTCGGCCACGGCCAGCGTCGGTGCGTCCAGCCCGGCCAGGGCGTGCTCGATGCTGCCGGGGCCCCCCGCGCGGGTCGCCAGCGCCAGGAAGGAGGAGGACGGCGGCGCGGCCAGGTCGGGGCGCGCCACCAGCAGGGCGGCGACCTCGCGGTCCGGCAGCGCCGTCAGGTGCACGGCGAGGTCCTGGGTGGAGGCGGAAGGGCTCATCCGCACCAAAATACGCCCCCGCCCACTCGCTGACAGAGTGGGCGGGGTGAGAAGGCCGGCCTACAAGCGGGGATCGGCGCCAACTAGCAGTGCCAGTTACTCTCCCTCGGCCTCCTCGGAGGACTCCGATTTCTCACTCGTCTTGAAGACGGCTCCGAGGGACAGGCCCATCGCCCACCCCACCGGCAGCCACAGGAACCAGGGCCCTGGTGCCGCCACACCCATCGCGACTCCCAGCATGGTGCCGTAGACCATGGGCCAGAACCACGGCGTCGCCGGCCCCTGAGCCGGCTTGAACGCCTCCTCGATGACCTCCGACCAGCCAGCCCTGCGACCGCGCTGACCGGCGCCGGAGTCCTCTCGGTCGCCTCCAGTCTGATTGAGCTCGTTGTTCATGCCGCCACCCTAAACAGTCCGCTCGATTGGATACCTCATCCTATGGAAGGAGACCTGCCCGGTCCTCGGAGAGGGCGCCGGTGTCCACATCGGTGACAAAGGGACCCGACCACCCCCGATGCCGGCAACGCAAACCGCAGAATCATGCGGTTCTCTTTCGCAGGATGGAGTCCATCTCGCGCCTTTGTCACCGATGTGGACACGAGCCCGCAGATGTCACCGTTTCTGGCCCCTTGTAGCGCCTCCCGCTGGAAGAGGAACGTCTCCTCCGTCACGGCGCCGCGGCGCCCCGACTTGGGATACTCCCGCCCATGTCCGCTACGCCCAGCGACCCTGCGTCCTCGGCGCCGTCGGCACCCGACGGCCCTCTCATCGTCCAGTCCGACAAGTCCGTCCTCCTGGAGGTCGCCCACCCCCAGGCCGGGCAGGCCCGCCGCGCCATCGCCGCCTTCGCCGAGCTGGAGCGAGCCCCCGAGCACATCCACACCTACCGGATCACGCCGCTGGCCCTGTGGAACGCGCGCGCCGCGGGCCTGGACGCGGAGACGGTCGTCCACACCCTCATCACCTACTCGCGCTTCCCGGTGCCGCACGCCCTGCTCACCGAGATCGCCGAGACGATGAGCCGCTACGGCCGCCTCCAGCTCCTCACCGACCCCGCCCACGGCCTGGTCCTGCACGCCACCGACGTGCCGGTCCTGGAGGAGGTCATGCGCTCCAAGCGCACCAAGGGCCTGCTGGGGACCCGGCTCGGAGAGGCCGACGTCATCGTCCACCCCTCGGAGCGCGGCCACCTCAAGCAGGTGCTCATCAAGCTGGGCTGGCCGGCCGAGGACCTGGCCGGCTACGTCGACGGCGAGGCCCACCCCATCACGCTGACCGACTCCCCCGGCACCTTCCAGCTGCGCCCCTACCAGACCGAGGCGGTGGAGAGCTTTTGGGCGGGGGGCTCGGGCGTGGTCGTCCTGCCCTGCGGGGCCGGCAAGACCCTCGTGGGCGCCGCCTCCATGGCCAAGAGCTCGACGACGACGCTCATCCTGGTCACCAACACGGTCTCGGCGCGTCAGTGGAAGGAGGAGCTCATGCGCTTCACCACCCTGACCGAGGAGGAGATCGGCGAGTACTCCGGCTCGCGCAAGGAGGTCCGCCCCGTCACGATCGCCACCTACCAGGTGCTGACCACCCGCCGCAAGGGCGTCTACCCGCACCTGGACCTGCTGGACTCCCACGACTGGGGGCTCATCGTCTACGACGAGGTCCACCTGCTGCCCGCCCCGATCTTCCGGATGACCGCGGACCTGCAGGCGCGCCGCCGCCTGGGCCTGACCGCGACCCTCGTGCGCGAGGACGGCCGTGAAGACGAGGTCTTCAGCCTCATCGGTCCCAAGCGCTACGACGCCCCCTGGAAGGACCTGGAGAACCAGGGCTGGATCGCCCCCGCGATCTGCACCGAGGTGCGCCTGACCCTCGACGCCGGTGAGCGCATGGCCTACGCGACCGCCGAGCCCGAGGAGCGCTACCGCCTGGCCGCCTCCTCCCCGCGCAAGCTGCCGATCATCGATGCCCTCCTGGCCCGCCACGAGGGCGAGTCGGCCCTCGTCATCGGCCAGTACGTGGACCAGCTCACCGAGATCGCCGAGCACCTGGGCGCCCCCGTCATCACCGGCTCGACAACGGTGCGCGAGCGTCAGCGCCTCTACGACGCCTTCCGCTCCGGAGATATCCGTACACTGGTGGTGTCCAAGGTCGCGAACTTCTCCATCGACCTGCCCGGGGCGAGCGTGGCCGTACAGGTCTCGGGCTCCTTCGGCTCGCGCCAGGAGGAGGCCCAGCGGCTCGGTCGGATCGTTCGCCCCAAGGAGGACGGCCGCCAGGCCCACTTCTACACGGTCGTCGCCCGCGACACCGCCGACCAGGAGTACGCAGCCCACCGCCAACGATTCCTGGCCGAGCAGGGATACGCATACGCCATCATCGACGCCGAGGAGGCATGAACCATGTCACATGAACGTCACCGACTCGCCACCCGGGGCAAGTCCCCCTTGTCACTGCGTCAGCAGTTCCTCGTACTCATCATTACGAGCGCCCTGCTCCTCGCCTATTTCGTCCCCATGCACATGAACCTTGTGGGCAGCCACATGTCCCCACTCCGGATGGGCATGCTCATCGTCGGCGACGCGGGGGTGTTCGGCCTGCAGATCATCTTCTTCCTGGTCCTGTTCGCCCGCTGGCGCCGGACCCGCACGGAGGCCGCCGAGCCTCGGTGAGCCCGGCGGCGATGAGCAGGCCGGCTCAACGCGCCAGGCGGCGGGCGCGCACGTTGCGCACGAGGACCCGCGCCAGGGTGCGGCCGAAGGCCTGGATGACGGGATCCACCCTCTCTGCCTCCTCACGGGCGGCGGCCCCGGCGCTCGCGGCCGCCTCGGGCAGGTCCGCAGCGGTCGCCCCGTGGGTTCCGGCGGCGCCCGGTGCGGCGTTCTTCCCGGCAGCCACCTCCAGGGCGTCGCGAGCGGCCTTGAGCGAGGCTGTGTCCATGGTGCCGGCCTGCTCGTTCAGGGCGTCGCGGGTGCGCCAGTAGGCGACGCGCGCCGGGTCGGACTCGGGATGGTGCTGGAAGGCCAGGAGCCGGCCGGCCCGCCAGGTATGCACCGGGGAGCGGTCGGAGGAGGCCAGGAGGGTGGCAGCCTCGGGCAGGTGAGTGACGGCGTCGTAGTGGGAGACGATGACGGGTAGGCGGGTTCCGTCGGAGGTGGAGATCCCGGCGCGGTGGGCGGCGCGGACGGCCTCGGCGGCCACCTGCCCGAAGACCGGGTCGCTCTCGCCGGCCGGCGTGATGGTCAGCTCGACGACGCCGACCTCGTCATTGCCCAGCGCCGGCACGGCCGTGGTGCCGCCCAGGGCCTCGGCGGCCACCTGGGCGCCCAGGCAGATGGCGATGGCGGGGATGTTGTCGGCGACAACGCCGCGCAGCAGCTCACGCAGATCCGCCAGCCAGGGGTGGTCGGCCTCGTCGTGGGCGCTCATGGATCCGCCCAGCACGACGAGGCCGTCACCGACCTCCTCGAGGGTCGGGATGGCCTCGCCCTGCCACGGGCGCACCATGCGCAGCGCGGCCCCCTCGGCGAAGAGCCACTCCCCCAGGCGCCCCACGGGCGCGAGCTCCTCGGGCTCGATGACGGTGATCGTGAGCATGTCTGTCATGGGTGACATTCTGCCGGTGGTTCGGTTGCTCGTGACGGGCGACAGGCTCACACGTGCCGCCTGAGGCGAAACGACTTGCTCACACCGGCGCCCTGCGGGGACTATGGCCCGGATGAAGCACCCACAGTCCCCGCACCCCCGTCCTTGGCACCAGATGGCCCTCTCCGGCCTTGCGACGACGGCCGTCCTGGGGCTGCTGGGGCTCTCGGCGAGCGCCGCGGCCGCGCCGACGACGGCCGGCTCCGCGCCCCTGGCCCTCACCTCCTCCATCCCGGCGGCGTCGGCCGTGTCGGCGGCCGCGCCCCGAGCCCTCCCGGCAGCATCGACAACCCTGAGCCAGCACGTCACCGACGAGCTCGGGATCCTGGACGCCTCCAAGGCCCAGCAGGCCGTGGACACGATGTCCTCCAAGCACGGCGTGGGCCTGTGGGTGCTGACCGTCTCCGACTCCAGCCGCAAGGCCTCCGCGATCGCCGAGCAGGCCTTCAAGGACACGAAGCTGGGACGCGACGACATGCTCCTGGTCATCAACATCCCCGCCGACGGCTCGGCCTCGAAGAGCTACAAGCTGCAGGCGCACAGCAACTCCTCGAAGTTCTCCGAGTCTGACTACAGGCGGATCGACTCGGCCCTCAAGAAGCAGCTGAGCGCGGGCAGCTACGACGACGCCGTGGCGGCCATCCCGGAGAACATATCCGGCTCCTCGGGCTCAGGCAGTTCACACAACTCGGGGGGCTCGGGCTCCTCAGCCCTTCCGGTGCTGCTGGGAGGGGGCGCGGTGGCGGCCGGTGGGGCCGCCGCCTGGACGGTGTACAAGCGCAGGAAGAACAAGGAGAACGACGACATGCTGTTCGGCAAGCGCAAGAAGCAGGCCGCCTCGGGCGGCGCGCCGGCGGACCAGGCATCAGGGCCCGCCGCGATGACGGTGGAGCAGCTGCGCACCCAGGCCGGCAGCGCCCTGGTCCAGGCCGACGACACGGTGCGCGCCGCAGCCGAGGAGCTGTCCTACGCGCAGGCGCAGTTCGGCCTGTCCGCCACGGACGCCTTCACCGCCGCCCTGGACAGCGCCCGTAAGCACCTGTCGCGGTGCTTCGAGCTGCGCAAGATCCTCGACGACGACATCCCCGAGACCGAGCCGCAGCAGCGCCAGATGTACACCGAGATCCTCCAGCGCTGCTCGGAGGCGGTCGGTGAGATCCGCGCCCAGGAGGAGGCCTTCAACAAGCGGCGCGGCATCGAGGCGAACCTGCCGACGTCGATCGCCGAGACCGCCCAGCGGGCCGACGAGACCGAGCAGGCCATCGTCATGGCCGAGACGATCCTGGTGACGCTCAGTGCCGCCTACCCCGCCTCCTCCCTGACCAGCGTGGCCCAGGCCCCCGAGCAGGCCCGCCGCCTGCTGGCCGCCGGGCGCACCGCCCTGGACCAGGCCCGCGCGAGCGTTGAGGCCTCCCAGGACGCGACGGCCGTGGAGCAGGTGCGCATCGCCCAGGGCTCCATCGCCCAGGCCGGCCAGCTGGCCGCCCAGGTCACCGGGGCCCGCGAGCGCCTCCAGAGCGCGGCGAAGGATCTGGAGGCGGCCATCGCCTCGATCTCCTCGGACCTGGTGGACGCCAAGCGTCTGGAGGACTCGGTGCCGGCGGCGACCCTGGCCCCGCTCGTGGCCGACGCCGAGGCCGCCGTCGAGCAGGGCCGTCAGGCCAGCGGCGCCAACCCGACCGGCGATCCCCTGGCCGCCCTGGACCACCTGGCCCGGGCCGAGGCCGCCATCGACGCCGCCCTGGCCCCGGCCCGCGAGCGCGAGGAGAACGACTCGCGCGCCCGGGCCTCCCTGGGCTCGCGCCTGGCCCGCCTCAACTCCCAGGTGGAGTCCGTGACCTCCTACATCACCACCTACCGCGGGGCGGTGGGCCCTTCGGCGCGCACAGCGCTGAGCGAGGCCGCACGTCACGCCACGGCCGCCACCAGTGTCCAGACCACCGACCCGGTGGCGGCTCTGGCAGAGGTCGCGGCAGCCGAGCCGCTCATCGCCCAGGCCCAGGCCCTGGCCGAGGCCGACGTGCGCGGCTCGTCATCGAGCTCGTGGGGCCCGCGCTCCGGTGAGGGCTACTCCTACTCCGGCGGTTACGGCCGCTCGGGAGGCGGGCTCGACCTGGGCTCGCTGCTGCTGGGAGGGCTGCTGATGGGCGGCGGCCACAACTACGGCGGCTGGGGCTCCCACCACGACAGCGACTGGGGCGGAGGCGGCGGCTTCTTCTCCGGAGGCGGGGACTTCCTGGACGGGGTCGGCGACTTCTTCGACGGGGGCGGCGACTTCTGAGCCGCGTCCCTCCGGTGGCAGGCCCCGGTCGCACGCCACTCATGCCCTGAGCGATGCGGCCCCCGCCCGCGTGACTCCGGGCGCGGGGACCTGCGATCATAACGCCTGATCCGCCCGGCCCACCCGGCAAGCACCCGGCAAGCACCGAGTCCGTATCTGCCCATACCTGCCCACAATCTGCCCACAATCTGCCCACACCGACGTCGCAGCCCGACGGAAGGACGAACAACCATGGCTGAGAAGCAGTCGATCCTGGGACGCATCGCCCAGCTCACCCGCGCCAACGTCAACGCGCTCCTGGACCGCGCTGAGGACCCGGAGAAGATGCTCAACCAGCTGGTACGGGACTACACGGCGTCCATTGCCGAGGCCCGTGACGCCGTCGCCCAGACGATCGGCAACCTGCGTCTGGCGGAGAAGGACCACGACGCCGACGTCGCCGAGGCCAAGGACTGGGGCAACAAGGCCCTGGCCGCCTCCCGCAAGGCCGACCAACTGCGCAGCGGCGGCGACACGGCCGGCGCGGACAAGTGGGACTCGCTGGCCAAGATCGCGCTGACCAAGCAGATCACGGCGGAGAACGAGGCCAAGGCCGCCGAGCCGATGATCACCTCCCAGCGCCAGGTCGTCGAGCAGCTCAAGACCGGTCTGCAGCAGATGGAGGTCAAGCTCGGCGAGCTGCGCTCCAAGCGCGACCAGCTCATCGCCCGCCAGAAGACCGCCGAGGCCCAGGTCAAGGTGCAGGGCGCCATCCGCTCCATCAACGTCCTGGACCCCACCAGCGACCTGTCCCGCTACGAGGACCAGGTGCGTCGGGTCGAGGCCCAGGCCGCCGGGCAGATGGAGCTGGCCGGATCCTCCCTGGAGTCCCAGTTCGCCGAGCTCGAGGCCTCCGGCGCCGGCCTGGAGGCCGAGGCCCGGCTGGCGGCCCTGAAGTCCGGGCAGAACCCGGAGCTGCAGGCCTCTCCGCAGCAGGCCCCCGCCCAGATCACCGACGGTGACGACGACGCGATCAACGCCGCCTTCGCGGCCCTGAAGAACCAGGGTCAGCCGGTCGGCGAGGAGAAGTCCTCCTACTGACCCGACCGCGCCGCGCAGGCGCATCGGCCGCAAGCCGCCCGGTCCTCATCGTCCTGGTGAGTGCCGGGCGGCTTCGTGCTCCACGACGCCGGCCGGTATCGGTGCGGTGTCTTCGAGCGTCGCCGGAGGCTACTGGACTCCATGACCGGTAGCATGAGCCTCATGAGCGTACCGACTTATCTTCTCGTCGATGGCGAGAACATTGACGCCACTCTCGGCATGAGCGTGCTGGGGCGGCGTCCCGAACCTGAGGAGCGGCCCCGTTGGGACCGGGTCCTCGCATACTGCGATGAACTGTCCTCCGCTGACGCCACCGAGGGTGAGGGGGACGAGGCACGAGCCCTGTTCTTCCTCAACGCCACCAGCGGCCATATGCCCATGAGCTTCATCCAGGCCCTGCTGGCCATGGACTATCGCCCCGTGCCGCTGGCCGGGTCCGGAAGCAATGAGGAGAAGGTCGTCGACATCGGTATTCAGCGCACCCTGGAGGCGCTGGCCGAGCGGGTCGAGTCGGGCCAGGAGGCCCACGTCCTGCTGGGCAGCCATGACGGCGACTACATCCCCCACATCGAGCGGCTCCTGCAGGCCGGCGCCAAGGTGGGGATCCTGTGCTTCCGCGAGTTCCTCAACGCCCAGCTGGCCGGCCTGGAGGGCGAGGGCCTGACGATCTACGACCTGGAGAGTGACGTCAAGGCCTTCACCATCCCGCTGCCGCGCGTGTGCATCATCCCGCTGGAGGACTTCGACCCACTCGCCTTCCTCTGACCCGACGGCGGGGCGGCGGCACCTGTCGCCGCCCCGTTTCATGTCACAGGCCGACTCACCGAGGAGTCGCCGGCTGCTGCCTCTGTTCAAGCAACAACCACACAGTTCCCCAGTTTTGTGGGATTTCCAAGACTCCCCGGGTCTACAATTGGTTCGAGGTCACACCAACCACTTGACCTATCAACAGCGACCATTCGGAACTCATTCAGGAAACGACCAGAAACTGAAGGAATGGTGAGACTCATGGAGCGTTCCCAGCAGTCCCGCACCGAAGCTCACCTCCTTGTCGTCGACGATGAACCCAACATCCGCGACCTGCTGGCCTCGTCCCTGCGCTTCGCAGGCTTCGAGGTCTCGATCGCAGGCGACGGCAACGGCGCCCTGAAGACGGTGGAGAAGACATCCCCGGATCTGGTGGTCCTTGATGTCATGCTGCCCGACATGGACGGCTTCACCGTGGCACGGCGCCTGCGTGAACGTGACGTGACCACCCCGATCCTCTTCCTGACCGCCCGCGACGACATGGCGGACAAGGTCCAGGGCCTGACCGTCGGCGGCGACGACTACGTCACCAAGCCCTTCGGGCTGGAGGAGGTCATCGCCCGCATTCGTGCCATCCTGCGCCGCACCCACGCCATTGAGAACCAGGACGACGGCGTCGTGCGCGTAGCCGATCTGATCCTGGACGAGGACGCCCACGAGGTGTACCGCGCCGAGGTCGAGGTGGACCTGTCGCCCACCGAGTTCAAGCTCCTGCGCTACCTCATGCTCAACGCCGGGCGCGTCGTGTCCAAGGCGCAGATCCTCGACCACGTCTGGGAGTACGACTGGAACGGTGACGCCGCGATCGTGGAGTCCTACATCTCCTACCTGCGCCGCAAGGTGGATCAGATCCAGGGCGCTGACGGCCAGCCCGTCACTCCGCTCATCCAGACTCGTCGCGGAGTCGGCTACATGCTTCGCGAACCCAAGGCCGAGTGATGGCAGCGGCGCGTGGGGGGAGCACGCGCCCGGCCAAGTCGCCCGGTAAGCAGCACCGCCCGATCAAACGGGGCCGATGGCACCCGCTCACCGCGATCCAGCGCCCCTGGCAGGCGATGCCGCTGCGCACGCGCCTGACCCTCATGACCACCGGCCTGCTCGCCATCGGGCTCATCGTCGTCTCCTTCGTGGTGACCTCACTGCTCTACAGCCACATGATGGGGCAGATCGACAGTCAGCTGCGCTCCACGGCACGACCCGTGGGAGGGCAGTTCCTGGCTCAGCTCCGCGAGGGCCGTATCCCCAGCGACATCCCCTCGAACTACTACGTCAAGGCGGAGTTCCTCGACGCCAGCCGCAACGGGGAGTGGATCTCGGCCGACACCGCTGCCAAGTACGGCCGGCCCCAGATCAAGGGACTGGACTACCGGCGGGCCCTGACACACGCTGACACAGGCAACTTCGATATCATCACGGTCAACTCCGACAAGCCCGGCCGCCAGTGGCGGATGATCACCGCGCTCATCCAGAACCCGGATACCGGGGAGTACACCGGCGCCATAGGCCTGGCCCTCCCGCTGAGCGACGTCATGGAGACCGTGGAGCGCACCCGCCTCGTGGTGGCGCTGGCCGACGTCTTGATCATCTCGGTGGGCGCCATCTTCGCCACCTACCTGGTTCACCGCTCGTTCCGCTCCCTGCGCCAGATCGAGGGAGTGGCTGCCCGAATCGCCCACGGCGACCTGTCCGCCCGCATCCTGGTGACCGAACCGCGCACCACGGAGGTCGGCTCGCTGCAGCGGGCGATCAACACGATGCTCGCCCAGAACGAGAGCGCCTTCGCGGCCCAGGTCGTGGCTCAGGAGCGGATGACGCGCTTCGTCTCCGACGCCTCCCACGAACTGCGCACCCCCCTGGCCGCGATCCGCGGCTACGGCGAGCTCTACCGCATGGGCGGGGTGCCCGCGTACAAGACCGGTGAGGTCATGGGGCGCATCGAGACCGAGTCCAACCGGATGGGGCGCCTCGTCGACGACCTCCTCCAGCTGGCCCGGATCGACGAGGGCCGGGAGATGTCGATGGAGCCGGTCAACCTCACCGATCTGGCCGCCGGCGCCCTGAGCGACATGATGGTGCTGGCCCCCGAGCGCGACTGCGCCCTCATCCCCCTCGACCCCCACGACGAGGCCGCCGGCATGGAGGCCCCCTCGCTCCAGGTCATCGGCGACCGCGACCGCCTCTCTCAGATCCTCACCAACCTGCTGGGCAACGTGGTGCGCCACACGCCCTCCGGGACGCCGGTGGAGATCGCCATCGGCATGGCGCCCCCGCGCACCAGCCCGACGACGCCGCCGGTCGTCGTCGTCGAGGTCCGCGACCACGGCCACGGCGTGCCACCGGAGGCGGCCGAGAAGGTCTTCCAGCGCTTCTACCGCTCGGACACCTCCCGCAACCGGGAGACCGGCGGATCCGGCCTGGGGCTGGCGATCGTGCTGGGGATCGTGGCCGCCCACAAGGGCACGGTCCAGATGCTCCAGACCCCCGGAGGCGGCGCCACCGTCCACATCGAGCTGCCGCCCGCACCGGCCTGGTAGACCCCGCCATCGCGCCTCATGGGAGTCCCGCGACCCGCGAGAATCACAAGAGTGGCACGCGAGACACTGTGTCACGTCGACGTCGCGGCGAGGACAGTCCTACGATGGCACGCGTTCCATTTCCAACACGGAGACTGACCCATGGGTGTCATCGACGCACCGCAATGGCTCCTACCGGCCTTCACCCGCTCGGTGAGGGCGATCGGCGCCACGCAGCCCCCAGAGGCGATCGGCTCCGCCGGCGAGCTCCTCATCGAGCGCTGGTCCACACCGGACCGTCGCTTCCACAACCTTCGCCATCTCATCGACATGCTCGCGCGCGTCGACGAGCTGGCCGAGGAGTCGCACAACCCGGACATCATGCGGGTCGCCTGCTGGTACCACGGCTGCGTCTTCTCCTCCGACGTCGAGGAGGTCATCCGCGGCAACGGCGGCGAGGATGAGACCGCCTCGGCGGCCTTCGCCGAGGCCGACCTGCGTCACCTGGGCGTTCCGATGGAGACAATCAAGCGGGTGTGCTGCCTCATTGTCAACCTCAAGCGGCACATGCTCGACGAGCACGACATCGACGCCCAGGCCCTCATCGACGCCGACCTGGGGACCCTGGCCGTGGACCCCCAGACCTACGCCGAGTACGTGCGGCTGCTGCGCGAGGAGTACTCCCACATCCCCGTGGAGGAGTACCTGCGCGGCCGCCTGACGATCGTCTCCCGGCTCCTGGACAGGGAGCACCTCTTCCACTCACCGCTGGGCGAGCGCTGGGAGCACCCGGCCCGGGAGAACCTGGCGGCCGAGCAGCGACGTCTCAACGAGAAGCTCACCAAGCTTGCCGAGGAGCAGGGTGGGCAGAATCCGCAGGCCGATCAGGCGGCTCCTGAGGCCGGAGCCGTTCAGGAGCCGGCGCGCACCGCCCCGGCAACCCCGTTGGCCGGTTCCGCCGCCGTAGGCCTCGTTCCCGGGGTCGCCGGGGTTCCCGGGCGGCCGGACGAGACCGCCGAACGCGCCCCCCGAACCCCTCCGCTGGGTTTCCAGGCGCTGCCCACCAAGCACCCCATGATCGGCCCCGCCCAGGACGGCGACACCCTGCGTCTGGACCCCACCGAGCTCAGGGCCCTGAGGTCCACCGTACCGGCGCCGAGCGCGACGACGGCCGCCTCTCCGGCATCCCCGATACCCTCAGTGCCCTCAGAGTCGTCGGCGCCGTCAGCAGCACCCTCCGCCCCGTCGAGCACGTCGTCGCCGCGCACTCCCGCCCGTGGGGTTCCAGCCGTGGCCTCAGCGCACCGCCCTGCCGAGGCGCCTGCCGAGCGGGGCGAGGCGCGCGAGGACAAGGACGGGGAGGAAGCGATGACGCACACGGCCTCCATGGAGTCGTGCATCGCGGACCTGGACCTGCTCATGTGCTCACGCAACCGCTCCGACGAGGCCGAGGACCGCCGCGCCCGGGTCCAGGCCGAGCGGGACAAGCTCACGGAGAGGCTGCGGGCCAAGACCCAGGAGGCCAAGGAGCTGCGCGAGGCCCGTACCGGCGAGATCACCCCCATCACCGAGGAGATCATCGACGACGGCGCCGGGGAGCTCTGAGACACCCGGGAGGCTCTTCCGCCAGGGACCGCCCGCGTTCTGCGGGGCCACAGGCCACGATCCGCGGGCCCGCTCCACAGGGCCGGCTGCCCGCCCGGTACGCCACCCGGCCAGCGCCCTACCGTGAGAGGCACAGCGCGCACCTCGCCGCACCACCAGCGCACCGCGCACGGCCCTCCGGCCGCCTCTCACGAAAGGACGCCCCTCATGCCCACCTACTCCGTCGACACCGCGGCGGTGACCGACACCGCCGCCCGGACCCGTGCCCGTATCGCGACGATCCAGACCGAGGTCGATGGCATGCGGGGCGACATCGGCCTGCTCCAGTCCTGCTGGACCGGGACGGCGTCGGACTCCATGGCCGCCTGCGCGGCCGACTGGCACCTCACCCAGCTCCAGGTGCAGTCCAACCTCGACCAGATCAGCCTGGCCCTGGACAACGCCGCCGTCTGCTACGACGACGCCGAGACCTCCAACCGGAGCCGCTTCGCCACCTCGGCGCCGGCTCCCGCGCCCGCTCCGGCCACGGGCTCCGCGCCCTTGGGCGCCTGGTAGGAGCCGACGCCTGCGGACCTGCGAGGACTCCGCCGCCTCACGGCCTCAGCGGCCGCACATCAAGGTCTGCCGACAGGGGCCTACCAGGCACGGACAAGCACCCGCCACGGAACGGACACGGCGGCGGGCCGCCCCTCACGTGCGTGAGAGACGGCCCGCCGCGGTTCCCGGGGCCGGCCGACGTCGCGGCCGGGCTACCGGGTGATGACTGGCTCGCAGGGAGTCACGTCGATCAGTACATGCCGCCCATGTCGCCGGCGCCACCCTCGGCCGGAGCGGCCGGGGGCTCGGGCTTGTCGGCCACGACGGCCTCGGTGGTCAGGAACAGACCGGCGATGGAGCCGGCGTTCTGCAGGGCGGAGCGGGTCACCTTGACCGGGTCGGCGATGCCGGCGGCCAGCAGGTTGACGTACTCGCCGGTGGCGGCGTTGAGGCCCTCACCGGTGGGCAGGTTGCGCACGCGGTCCACGACCACGCCGCCCTCAAGGCCGGCGTTGGCAGCGATCTGCTTGAGCGGGGCCTCCACGGCGACCTTGACGATCGCGGCACCGGTGGCCTCGTCGCCCTCGAGCTCGAGGGAGTCGAGCGCCTCTGCGGCCTGGAGCAGGGCGACGCCACCGCCGGCGACGATGCCCTCCTCGACGGCGGCCTTGGCGTTGCGCACGGCGTCCTCGATGCGGTGCTTGCGCTCCTTGAGCTCCACCTCGGTGGCGGCACCGGACTTGAGGACGGCCACGCCGCCGGCCAGCTTGGCCAGACGCTCGGAGAGCTTCTCGCGGTCGTAGTCGGAGTCGGAGTTCTCGATCTCGAGGCGGATCTGGGCGACGCGGGCGTCAATGGCCTCCTTGTCGCCGGCGCCCTCGACCAGGGTGGTCTCGTCCTTGGTGACGACGACCTTGCGGGCCTGGCCCAGGTCCTCCAGGGTGGCGTTCTCGAGCTTGAGGCCGACGGTCTCGGAGATGACCGTACCGCCGGTGAGGATGGCCATGTCCTGCAGCATCGCCTTGCGGCGGTCACCGAAGCCGGGGGCCTTGACGGCCACGGACTTGAAGGTGCCGCGGATGCGGTTGACGACGAGGGTGGCCAGGGCCTCGGCCTCGACGTCCTCGGCGATGATGGCCAGCGGCTTGCCGGTCTGCATGACCTTCTCCAGCAGCGGGAGCAGGTCCTTGACGTTGGAGATCTTGGACTCGACCAGCAGGACGTAGGCGTCCTCCAGGACGGCCTCCTGGCGGTCGGGGTCGGTGACGAAGTAGGGGGAGATGAAGCCCTTGTCGAAGCGCATCCCCTCGGTGACCTCGAGCTCGAGGCCGAAGGTGTTGGACTCCTCGACGGTGACGACGCCCTCGTGGCCGACCTTCTCCAGGGCCTCGGCGATGAAGGCACCGATCTGCTCGTCGGCGGCGGAGATGGAGGCGGTGGCCGCGATCTCCTCCTGGGTCTCGACCTCCTTGGCGTCGGCGAGCAGACGCTCGACGACGGCCGTGACGGCCTTCTCGATGCCACGGCGAATGGCGATCGGGTTGGCGCCGGCGGCGACGTTGCGCAGGCCCTCGCGCACCAGGGCCTGGGCCAGGACGGTGGCGGTGGTGGTGCCGTCACCCGCGACGTCGTCGGTCTTCTTGGCGACCTCCTTGACGAGCTCGGCACCGATCTTCTCGTAGGGCTCCTCGAGCTCGATCTCCTTGGCGATGGTCACGCCGTCGTTGGTGATCGTAGGAGCGCCCCACTTCTTGTCGAGCACGACGTTACGGCCCTTGGGGCCCAGGGTGACCTTGACGGTGTCGGCGAGGGTGTTGAGGCCGCGCTCCATGCCGCGGCGGGCCTCCTCGTCGAAGGCGATGATCTTGGACATTGAGTTTCCTCCACTGCGTGGTAGGGGCGGCCGGTTCGTGCCCGCGACGGACGGATCGGTCCCGGGCGTTCACGTCACGCCCGGTGCCGGTCCTCACGTTCCAGCCTGGATGAACTTGGTGCATTCAAGGATGCTTTGTCACTCGAGGAGCCCGAGTGCTAACCGCAATGCTGGCACTCTCAGCCCTTGAGTGCAAGGAGCTCAGTTCTCATCGGCACTGAATCCTCCGACGGCGAAGCAGGGAATGGCGCCGGGCCCGCGGGCGGTCCCGTCCCGAGGCGGCGATCCGGGTCATGAGGGCGGGTCGGAGGCCCGCGAGGCGGTGGCCAGCAGGATGAGCGCGCAGGTCCAGGCCAGGGGCGCGGGACCCGCCGGGGCGCCGTCGGCCACGACCTTCTCCGGCAGGGCTCCGGCGCCGGTGCGGTGCGCCTCGAGCCACGACAGCAGCCGGGCCCCTTCCTCCTCCATCCCCAGCGACAGGGCCGACCAGGCCATGAGGGCGGTCTCCGGCGTCCAGGAGACACCGTCATCGCGCCAGCCGGACCCGGGGGCGAGCCCTCCGGCGGGGCGTCGCATGCGTGCGGCAGCCGTCTGCCGCACCGCGCGAGCCCCGGCCAGCGGTCGGGTGAAGGGCGGCAGGACCAGGGCGATGGCGGCGTCGACGTCGTCGCGCCGCAGGTGCCGGCCCCAGGTGGGGGCGAAGTTGCGCTCCATGGCGCTGCGCACTGCCGTCACCCGGTCGGCCAGCCCCTCCACGGGGGCGCCGAGGTCGACTCCGGCCCGGGTCAGCGACGTCGCCGCCTCGAGCCCCAGGAGCACCGGGGCGGCCGTGCCCAGGGTGAGGACCGTCTCGGCGACCTCCCAGTAGTCGGGCGAGGCCGAGGGCAGGCGCGAGGGCGTGCCCGTGAGCCTCAGGAGCCGGGCGGTGGAGCGCGCCAGGGGCGCACCGAGGCGGTCACGCAGCGTGGCGGCGGGCACGCCGTCGGCCAGGAGCCTGCCCGCGGCCCACAGGAACCATCCGGCGCCGTCGGTCTGGGCGGGGCGGTTGTCCGGTACCTGACCGCTGCTGGTGTAGCGGGCCTCGAAGCCGCCGTCAGACCGCTGCCAGGAGGCCAGGTTGCCCAGGACGCCGAGGGCCTCGTCGGGCAGGTTCACCGCGCTGAGGGCGGCCGCCGCGAAGGCCGCGTCCCGGGGCCAGACGTAGCGCCAGATGCTCACGGGCGCCGCCACGACCGCGCCCGACGGGAAGACGTCCGCCCCCTGCGGGAGGGGGTCGCGGACCTCACTGCCCTCAGGGTCAGCAGGCCCGGTGGTCGCGGGAGCGGTGCCGGTGGCGGGAGCGGGGATGGGAGCCGGTGAGGTCGTCGGCCGGGTGGCAGGGCCGACCGGGCCTGCCATGAGCGCAGGACCGGTCAGGGCCAGCAGATCGGTCAGGGCGCCGTCGGCCAGGTCCGCCCACCTGCCTTCGGGAAGGCGGGCCGCCTTGCGGCGGGCGAGCGCTTGACGGACCAGGGCATCCCGCTGTGAGGTGGTCAGGCCCCGGGGCTCGGGGACCTCGGGAAGGCGGGTGCCCGGGACGTAGGCGACCGTGGCGCCCGGGGCCAGGGGGTACAGGGCCCCTCCCCCGCCCACGACGAGACCGTTGCTCAGCAGGGTCGGGGTGCGGCGGCCACGGCTCACCAGGTGCGAGCCGCCCCAGAAGGCCGCGGCGGCGGTGAGCGGGACCGCCGCGGCGAGAGTCAGGACCCGACGACGCCCGGGAAGCGCCAGTGGCCTCATGCCCCTTTTTTACTGCGGCTTGTAGTCGTCACGCAGAATGACCGCGACCGGGGCACCCTGGGTGTTCTCCGGGGTGCCCTCCACCACGTTGCTGATCCCCAGGCGCTTGCCGGCCTCCTCGGCGGCGGGGCGGGCCTCCGGGGAGCTGAAGTAGACCGTCGACGTGGTCGGCTCCGCGTTCTCGTAGACCCCGGCGATGACCTCCACCGCGGTGAAGCCGCCGTTGGTGAGCTTTTCACTGGCCCCCTTGGCCAGGCCGTCGGTGTACGTCCCATTGGACACCATGACCTTGGTGTTGAAGTCCACGTTGCCCGAGGCGCTGGCCGACGCGCTGGGCTTGGCCGAGGCGGCGGCGTCCTTCTTGCCCTCGTCCTTCTTGCCGGCGGCCTGTCCGCCCTGGGCCGGTTGAGTGGAGGAGACCGCGTCCGAGGAGCCGCTGAAGGTTTCCCAGATCCGCTTCCCGTTGATAATCAGCGTCACCGCGCCCCAGGCGAGCGCCGGGACAATGATGATGATCGCCAGCAGCGGCACCCAGCTGCGCCACCGGGGCACCTGGGCTCGATGCACGCCCACGGGAACCGGGCCGTCATCATCGCCGACGTCGAACTCGTCCTCGGGGTAGTCATAGTTGCTCACGCCCACAAGATACCGGTCCGCGCGTCATTCGTCGGGTATTGCTCACCACGTCCGGCTCACAAGGCCGTGATATCTGGTCCGGCAAGATCCTGCAGGTGCCGCCGGTGGGCCGTTAGGCTCGCAGCGTGACATCCGCCAAGCCCCTGTCCGAGATCATCGATCCCTCCTGGGCGCGCGCCCTGGCCCCCGTGGAGCCCACGGTCCATGAGATCGGGGAACGGCTGCGCCAGGAGGTGGCCTCCGGCGTCGGGTACCTCCCGGCGGGGACCGACGTGCTGCGCGCCTTCACCTACCCGATGGACGACGTGCGCGTCCTCATCGTCGGCCAGGACCCCTACCCCACCCCGGGCCACCCCATGGGGCTGAGCTTCTCGGTGGCGCCCGGAGTCAAGCCCCCGCGCAGCCTGGAGAACATCTTCCGTGAGCTGGTCAGTGACCTGGACGTGCCCCGGCCGACGTCGGGGGACCTGACGCCGTGGTGCCAGCAGGGCGTCATGCTGCTCAACCGGGTGCTCACCGTTCGCCCGGGGGCGCCGGCCTCCCACAAGGGCTGGGGCTGGGAGAAGGTGACGCAGCGGGCGATCGAGGCCCTGGTGGAGCGCGGCGGCCCGCTCGTGGCGATCCTGTGGGGGCGGCCGGCGCAGTCGCTGACCCCGATGCTGGGGCAGACGCCCATCATCGCCTCGCCGCACCCGTCGCCGCTGTCGGCCTCGCGCGGGTTCTTCGGCTCGCGCCCCTTCAGCCGCGCCAACGCGATCCTCACTGAGATGGGGGCCGCCCCCGTGGACTGGCGCCTGCCCTAAGCGTCGGGGGCCGGCGCCGGGCACCTGCCGACCAGGCCGGGCCGCTCGGAACACGGCCGGGCCCCATCTGGTAGACACGGCCCCATGTCCGCACGCCAGCCAGACCAGTCGGAACACTCCGCCCAGCCCGCTCACGCCGCCCTCGGCGACACCGCCTCCGGCTCGCAGCCCCAGGCACGCTCCCGGGCCCGCCACGCGGCCGGCCCGGCCACGATCGACCTGAACCAGATCGCCCGGTTCCTGCCGCGCACCGGCATCGGCACCGACGTGCACGCCTTCGCCGCCCCCGACTCGGGCACCCCCATGCACCTGGCCTGCCTGGAGTGGCCCGGCGAGGTGGGCCTGGCCGGCCACTCCGACGGCGACGTCGTCGCCCACGCCTGCTGCGACGCCCTGTTCTCAGCCGCCGGCCTGGGCGACCTGGGCTCGAACTTCGGCACCGCCGAGCCCCGGTGGAAGGGCGCCTCCGGGACCACGCTCCTGAGCGAGGCCGCCCGCCGGGTGCGTGAGGCCGGCTTCGAGATCGGCAACATCGCCGTCCAGCTCGTGGGCGAGCGCCCGCGCGTGGCCGCACGCTCCGCCGAGGCCTCCCGGGCACTGTCCGAGGCCGCCTCCGCCCAGGTATCCTTCACCGCCACCACCACCGACCACCTGGGCTTCCTGGGCCGCACCGAGGGCCTGCTCGCCGTGGCCACCGCCCTGGTCTACCCGGTGCCCGACGCCGTGAACCGGGGCTGACGCGTCATTGACGTGCGCACTCGCGCCGGCTCTGGAGCCGTAAGCCCCAGCCGTCAGCCACGCGGACGAGGGGATGGCGTCCTGCGCGCACCATGCGAGCAGCCGGCCAGGAACCGGAGCCCGTCCGTGAGCCTCGGGAAAAAGCCCTGGTCCCAGTGGACACCGGTGGCGGGCGGCCGGGTAGCCTGTGCCCGTGAGCACCACCCCCACTGAGCCCCCTGAGTCCACGGGCCCTGTCGCCTCCCCCGCCCGCGCGGACGCGCCGGCCCTGCGTCTGTACGACTCCGCCGCCCGCGCGATCGTGCCGCTGGCCCCCACGGCCACCCCCGGCCTGGTGACGATCTACCTGTGTGGTGCCACCGTTCAGGGCTCGCCCCACATCGGCCACATGCGCAGCGGCATCGCCTTCGACGTCCTGCGCCGCTGGCTGGAGCGCAGCGGTCAGGAGGTCCGCCTCATCCGCAACGTCACGGACATCGACGACAAGATCCTCAGCAAGTCGGCCGCCGCCGAGCCTCCGGTGCCCTGGTGGGCCTGGGCCCAGCGCTTCGAGCGGGAGTTCGACGCCGCCTACCGCGCCCTGGGCGTGGCCGCCCCCACCTATGAGCCGCGCGCCACCGGCCACATCCCCGAGATGATCGACCTGGTCCAGCGCCTGCTGGACGCCGGCCACGCCTACATCGGCGAGTCCGGCAACGTCTACTACGACGTGCGCTCGCTGCCCGACTACGGCTCGCTGACCAACCAGCGCCTGGAGGACCTGGCCACCACCGAGGACGAGTCCCAGCTGGATGACGACGTCGAGGCCGACAAGCGCGACCCGCGCGACTTCGCCCTGTGGAAGGCCGCCAAGCCCACCGAGCCTGCCGACGCCGCCTGGGGCGCCCCCTGGGGCCGGGGCCGGCCCGGCTGGCACCTGGAGTGCTCGGCCATGTCGCGCCGCTACCTGGGCGAGACCTTCGACATCCACGGCGGCGGCATCGACCTGCGCTTCCCGCACCACGAGAACGAGCAGGCCCAGTCCCACGGCGCAGGCTGGGGCTTCGCGCGCCACTGGGTCCACAACGCCTGGGTGACCATCAAGGGCGAGAAGATGAGCAAGTCGCTGGGCAACTCCCTGGTGGTGGCCGAGCTGCTCAAGCGCTACGACGCCGCCGTGCTGCGCCTGGCGCTGGGCACCGTCCACCACCGCTCCACCGTGGAGTTCTCCGATGAGACCCTGGCCGACGCCGCCGCCCTGTGGGAGCGCCTGTCCGGCGCGATCCTGCGGGCCTACGAGTTCTGCGACGACGGAGGCACCAACCCCGTCGAAGCCCCCGCCGAGCAGGTGCGCGCCCGTGCCCTGCCTGCCGAGTTCACGGCCGCCATGGATGAGGACCTCAACCTGGCCGGCGCCATGGCGGTCGTCCATGCCACCCTCAAGGCCCTCAACGTGGCACTGTCCCGCATTGATACCGTCGACAAAGAGGTTCTCAGGGGGGAGGTCAAGCCTCTCGGAGAGACTCACGTGACTGCCAGCGAGAGTCTCGGAGAAACCGTCATCGGTCTCGTCCTGGACCTGCGCGCCCAGCTCGACGTCCTGGGCCTGGACCCGCTGGCCGAGCCCTGGCGCGCCCGGGTGCTCGACGGCGTCGGCTCCTCCCAGGGCGGCGCCGCCATGGAGGCCCTCGACCGGCTCGTCCGCCATGACCTTGATGAGCGGGCCGAGGCCCGCGCCGCCAAGGACTGGTCGCGCGCCGACGCCCTGCGCGACAAGCTGAGCGGGGCCGGCGTCGTCGTCGAGGACTCGCCCTCGGGCGCCCGCTGGCACCTGGCCTGAGCGGCCCACCCACCATCCACTACTGAGCAACTCGCACCGTCACGAACAGGAGGCCGGATGCCCGGCAACGAGCAGTACCCCGGCGCCAAGCGCCGCCCCGGCTCGAAGAAGGGCCCCACGAAGGGCTCCGGCGGCCAGCGCCGCAAGGGCCTGGAGGGCAAGGGCCCCACCCCGCGCGCGGAGAACCGCGTCGGTCATCCCAAGGCCCGGGCGAAGGCCCGCGCCGAGGCCCGGGCCGCCCAGCCCACCCGGGCCAAGCAGCTGGAGAAGATCAAGCGCCGCTTCGACGTGCCCGAGGGCCACGAGATCCTGTGCGGGCGCAATGCCGTGGCCGAGGCCGCCTACGCCTCGGTGCCCATCACCCGGGTCTTCATGGCGGTCTCCGCCCAGTCCGACGAGCGCCTGGGCGCCGTGGTGCGCCGCGCCGCCCTGCTGGGCGCCCCGGTGCTGGAGACCACCAGGCTGGACCTGGACGCCCTGACCGACTCCGCCGCCCACCAGGGCGTGGCCATCGAGGTGCCCGCCTACGAGTACACCACCGCCCGCGACCTGCTGGAGCGCGCCAGAGCCCTGGGCCGCACACCGCTGCTCGTGGCCCTGGACCAGGTGACCGACCCCCACAACCTCGGCGCGGTCCTGCGCAGCGCCGGGGCCTTCGGGGCCGACGGCGTCATCATCCCCGAGCGCCGCTCGGTGGGTGTCAACGCCACCGTGTGGAAGGTGTCGGCCGGCGCTGCCGCCCGGGTGCGCGTGGCCCGGGAGACGAACCTCGTGCGCGCCCTGGAGCAGCTGAAGAAGGAGGGCTGCTTCGTCGTCGGCCTGGACGGCTCGGGCAGCACCGCCGTCGAGGACCTCACCCTGGCCGACTCGCCCCTGGTGCTGGTCACCGGCGCGGAGGGCGCGGGCCTGTCCCGCCTGGTGCGAGAGACCTGCGACGTGCTGGTCTCGGTGCCGATCAGCCGCAGCGTGGAGTCCCTCAACGCGGCCGTGGCCACGGGCATCAGCCTCTACGAGGTCGACCGCCTGCGGCGCCGGGCCGCCGCCAGCGGCAGCTGATCCGCACCTCTGCTCAGGGCCGGCCGGCCCCGGCGGAGCCTGCTGACCCGGCAGAGCCGGCCGATCCGGCCACCCCGGTCGAAAGCACCCGGTTTACACTTCCCCATGACGGCCCCGTTGCTGACACAATGGGCCGCATCCGATCCACAGGAGGTCCCCATGGCCCAGGACGCTTCACAGCGCTGGAACCGCACCGACGGCGTGCTCATCGCGCCGGGCACGACGCCGGAGGCGGTCGCCGACGCCTTTGCCTCGCGCGGGGTGGTCGTGCGCCTGGAGTGGTTCCCGGCCACCACCCACCTGCTCAGCCTGACCCTCATGACCGACGTCGAGGGCCGGGTCGCGGTGACGCCGCCCTCGCGCGGGGGCGTTGTGCCCGGTCCGCGCGTCAGTGAGCTCGTGGAGTCCCTGGCCCGGGAGTTCACGGCCGACGTCGCCGTGGGGCCGGCGACCTTCAACGCCCTGCCCGATGACGTCGAGCTGCCCACGATCTCCCACCACGGCTCGGCCAGCGCCCGCACCGTCGTGATCTCCCCGATGAGCGCCTACATGGTGCCGCTGCAGGCCACCCTGCTGGAGCGGCCCCTGGCGGTGGCCTCGACGCCGAGCCTGGACCGCCGCATCGTCATGTACTCCGGTGAGGGCACGGAGCTGGGCACCTTCGGCTGGGACGAGGAGTCCCTGCCGGCCCTGGTGCTGACCTCCGACTCCGAGGACATGTCCATCCGCGCCATCCCCACTGGGGACCCCGAGGACGACGCGGTCTTCTCCTGGGGCATGACGTCGCGCTACGTGTGGGGCGGGGTCAAGGAGCCCGGCCCAGCCCTGAGGTCCTTGGTGGACGAGCTCCTGGCGGACCTGACCGACGCGTCGGGGATCGTCGACGCCGTCCCGGGCGCGGACCTGGAGGCAGCGGCCGCCGCCATCGTCCAGCCCGGCATCGACGGTTTCGCCGCGATGCTTCAGGCCCTGGGCCTGCCCGACTGGGTGCTGGAGGTCCTCACCGGCCGCCTGGCGCCGGTGGAGGTTCCCGGCGTCGTCGTGCACGAGCCGCGCGGGCTGTCCAACGCGGTGGGCCGCAGCGTGGGCCTGCTGCTGGCCGACCCCTCGACCCCGGGCTCGGCCTTCTGGCAGGGCTACGTGCGCACGGTGACGGACAAGCCGTGGGCGGTGCGGGGCGCCGCGCTGCTCGAGGCGGGCCTGGGCGGGGCGCTCGTGGGGGCCGCCGTGCGCCGTCGTCGCTCAACCGGAAGCATCCCGGGCGGGATGGCGGCCGTGGGGGCCTTCCTGCTGGTGGACGCCATCACCGAGGTCTCGCTGGCCTCCTGGACGCGTCACCGCGAGCTGCGCCGCCGTGCCGACGAGGAGATGGCTCTGGTCGCCGAGGAGCTCGGCGCCTAGAAGCGTCACGCCGCGGAGCAGGCCGGTCGACCAAGCCCCTCGAGGTAGGCCCTCAGCACCTTGCGGGCGTCCACGGGTGCCGCCTTGGCCGCCTGGTACATGAGCAGGGCGTCCACCAGCCCCACTAGGTCGGAAGCGTGAACAGAGGCCTGGTCGACATCCGCGGCAACGAGTATCCGCTCGGCCAGACTCGTCAGAGGCCGCCTGACCGGCGCTTCTGCTGTGAGCAGCTCCCGGAGCTCGACGTCGTCGCGCAGCTCGAACAGCAAAGCCCCACGCGCGGCCTGGGCGTCCGCACGCCGCGCCATGTGCTTCAGGATGCCGACGACGATCTCGGCGGCCTCCTGCCGGCTGACGGACGCGGGGACCTCAAGGTCGTTGATGTCAGCCTGTGAGCCATCGGAGAGGCGGTTGACCACGAGCGCCAGCAGATCACGGCGAGTCCGGGCGTAGTAGGAGGTCGACCCGCGGGGCAGTCCCGCCTCCGTGTCGACCTGCAGATGAGTGAGGGCATGCACCCCATCACGGGCGATGAGCCTGACCCCAGCGTCACCAATGTGCTCCCTGCGCCCCATCGTACCTGCTCCTTGCCTTCCAACCACGTGGATCTCTATGATCATAGAACACTCTATGATCATAGAGATCCACGTGACGGCCAGACCGGACCATGAGGAGGCGACCGCAGTGAAGGTGGCAGTTGTCGGAGCGGATGACTCAGGAAAAGCCATCAAGCGAGCCCTGCAGGAGGCCGGGGCGCAGGTGACACTGCACTCGCGCCGTACCGGCTTCGACGTCCTGCACGACGACGGAGCTGCCGCGCTATCCGGCGCGGACGTCATTGTGGAGGCCACCGGACGGTTCACCACCAGCAAGAGGGTCGCCACCGAGTTCTTCACACGCTCGACCCGCGCCGTATCGGCGGCCGCGAACACCCTGGGCGCCAGGCACGTCCTGCTGTCGATCGTCAACTGCGACCTTCCGGAGGTGCAGGGCTACGGTTACTTTGCGGGCAAGTGCGCGCAGGAGCGGCTTGCTCTCGAGTCGAGCAGGCGCCTGTCACTGGTTCGCTCGACCCAGTGGTTCGAGTTCGCCGAGCAGAACATGGAGCGCATGCGCTACGGGCCCGTCTCACTCGTTCCCTCGATGAGGATGCGGCCGGTCAGCCTCGATTCCGTCGCCGAGACGGTGGCCCGAGCAGCCCTGAGTGAGACCGACGGCCAGACCTACCAGGTCGCAGGACCGGAGGTCATGACGCTGTGGGAGATGACCGCACAGCTGCCGAGCCTCACGGCGAGGCCGGTTCCCCTGGTGGTCCCCACCGGGTGGGGACTCGCCTTCCGTCGCGGCGCACTGGTTCCCGGCGACGACGTCCCTGCAGCGGGTCCCACCTATGCGCAGTGGCTACAGGAACGGCGCCACCCCGGGCAGAGCCTGTAAACCAAGATTATTCCCACTCATCCCAACACCTCGTCAGCTCATCGCACTATATATTAACCATATGAACAGCCAGACAAATAACATAGGAACCAAAGTTGAAACAGCAAGAACCGCGAAGAAGATCGTTACCGCTCGTATCCGCCGGCTCTCTGAGGGGGAACGCCCTTCAAGTTTCGTGAAGGTCAGCGATCCAGGATCTCCCTTGATATGGGAGGCACGATAAAAGACTGGCACCACCTGGCCGGGCTGCACGATGAAATCCAGCCGCGGTTTTGAAATGAAGAGCAACGTAATATCAAGCACTACCGACACCGCCCCCGGGGCGACAGCGACCCTTATCGCACCTTCGTAGGGCAGCCGCACCCGCCAACCATTGACAAGAAGATTGACATGAGTTGTGAAATAGAGGCGAACAGACGTGTCGAAGTACAGGTCGATGAAGGCGCTGCTCTCCGGCGTCGCCCCGGGCAGGGCCTGGAATGCGGACACGTCCTCGCTCATATCCCCTTCACGGCTCTTCTCATCGCCTCCGCTGATCGGGGTCAGACTATCAACCGGGTGGACGCCACCGGTGCTGGCGCCGTCGCACCGTCCGGCCTGCAGAATGCGCCTACTCCCCCTTGAACTTCATGCCGGCGGTGAAGCCGTAGGGGTTGGCGGCGTAGTCGGCCAGGGTCTGCTCGTCGCGGGCGGCGAACTCGGCGTCGTCATCGGGTACCGGCTCGTCGATGTCGTCGCCGACGACGATCGCCTCCATCTCCTGGGTGTCCCCGACCCCCAGGTAGGCCCGCTCGTCACGGTGCTGGGGCAGCACCGTGGCCACGTAGTCATCCACCGCCTCCTGGGTGGTGACGTAGCGGTCCTGGGCCTCGGACATGTACCAGCGGTGCTCGAGGATCTCGTGGAAGATCTCCGCGGGCTCGAGCTTGCGGCGCATCTCGACGGGGACGGAGTGGATGGTGGGCTCGAAGACCTCCGCCAGCCAGGCGTGGGCCACGAGCTCGATGGGGTCGTCGCTGCGCCCGGACATGGCCCGGTAGGCCTCCAGGTCGTTGAGCATGCGCTGACCCTGGCGCTCCTGGACGTCAAGGCCGGTCAGTCGCATCACCTGCCGGTGGTAGTGGCCGGCGTCGACGACCTTGGGCTGAATGGTGATGTGGTTGCCCTGAGAGTCCGTGTCCATGGTGAGCTCGGCGACGTCGTAGCCCATCTCGTTGAGCTTCTGGACCCGCTGGCGCAGGCGCCAGCGCTCGTCCATGGAGAAGGACTCCTCCGCGGTGAGGACGTCCCACAGCTCGGTGTAGCGGCTGACGATCCGGTCCCCCACCTCGATGGTGTCCACGCTCGGCTCCAGCAGCGCGCCGGCCTGGAGGTCCATGAGCTCGCCGATGATGTTGGTGCGGGCGATATCGATGTCGTAGAGGCGCTTGCCGTCGGTGAGCCCCTCGGGGTAGAGCTCGCCGGTCTCGGCGTCCACCAGGTAGGCGGCGAAGGCCCCGGCGTCGCGGCGGAAGAGCGTGTTGGACAGGGACACGTCCCCCCAGTAGAAGCCCAGCAGGTGCAGGCGCACCAGCAGCACCGCGAGCGCGTCGATGAGTCGGGTGGCGGTCTCCGGGCGCATGTACTGGCTGAAAAGCGCCCGGTAGGGCAGGGAGTAGGACAGGTGCTCGGTGATGAGCACCGAGTTGAGCTCCTCGCCGGTGACGCTTCTGCGGCCGGTGATGACCGCGGTCGGGTGCACGCAGGGCGCCCCCAACCGCAGCAGGTCGCGCAGGAGCTCGTACTCGCGGTGAGCCACGGTCTCGCCGATCTCCTTGACCGCGATGACGCGCTCGGAGAGGTTGACGAAGCGCACGATGTGGCGGGACAGACCACGAGGCAGCGCGGCGAGGACCTCGGTGGGCCACTCCTCCAGCGCCGTCTCCCAGGGGAGGTCGAGCAGCGCCGGATCAATCGTTGCCGCCGTGATCTTCATGGACTGGGACATGAGGTCATTCTTTCAGGCCAGAATCCATTTTGCTTATCAAGACATGAGCCGCCGACCACACTTCTTACGTCGGCGCTGGAGCCGCTCCCACCGGGCGCGGTCGTCACCGCCCCGGTCCGCCTCGGTGAACGCGACGACGGCGCCGCCCCCGGCAGGGGAACGGCGCCGTCGTGCTCAGCATCCTCAGGCAGGCAGGCGCTTGCCGGTGGAGGCGGAGAAGATGTGCTCCTGGCCGGGGCGGATCCGCACGTAGACGGTCTCGCCCGGCTCGGGGGCGGTACGCGGGGGCACCCGCACGATGATCTGACTGGAGTCCTCACCGGAGCCGAGCTTGGCCTCGGAGTCCTCGGCACCGACGAGCTCACCGTAGATGTAGGCGTCGGAGCCCAGCTCCTCGACGAAGGACAGGCGCACCGGGATGGAGTGCTCGTCCTGGGCGGAGACGACGTCGAGCGACTCGGGGCGGAACCCGATGGTCACCTTGCCGCCGTCCTCGGGAGTGATGGCGTCCAGGGTCGCCTTGGACAGCTGGATCTTGGCGGCGCCGACGGTGGCGACGTCGTCCTTGACCGTGAACTGCCCCAGGTTCATGGCCGGCGAGCCGATGAAGCCGGCGACGAACTCGTTGGCGGGGTGGTCGTACATCTCGCGCGGGGTGCCGACCTGCTGGAGCACGCCGTCCTTGAGGACCGCGATGCGGTCACCCATGGTGAGGGCCTCGGTCTGGTCGTGGGTGACGTAGACCGTGGTGACGCCCAGCGAGCGCTGGAGCGAGGCGATCTGGGTACGGGTCTGCACACGGAGCTTGGCGTCCAGGTTGGACAGCGGCTCGTCCATGAGGAAGACCTTGGGCTTGCGCACGATGGCACGCCCCATGGCCACACGCTGACGCTGACCACCGGAGAGCGCCTTGGGCTTGCGGTCCAGGTACTCGGTCAGGCCGAGGATCTTGGCGGCCTCGCGCACGCGCTTGTCGATCTCGGCCTTGGGGGTGCCGGCGATCTTCAGGGCGAAGCCCATGTTGTCGTGCACGGTCATGTGCGGGTAGAGCGCGTAGTTCTGGAAGACCATGGCGATGTCACGGTCCTTGGGCTGAACATCGGTGACGTCGCGGTCACCGATGAGGATACGACCGGCGTTGACGTCCTCCAGGCCCGCGAGCATGCGCAGGGAGGTGGACTTACCGCAGCCGGAGGGGCCAACGAGTACGAGGAACTCGCCATCGGCGATCTCGAGGTTGAGAGAGTCCACGCTGGGGCGGTCATTGCCCGGGTAAACGCGCGTGGCGTTCTCGAAAGTCACAGTTGCCATGAGTGGTGCTTCCCTTCACCGGCAGGTACGTGCCGGACGATCCGTCGTGAAAGGTGCCGATGCGTGTCCGCATTGACACGTGCCGCGGTCAGCCGTTCGACCGCGGACGGGCTCATCTTGACACAGGTTTCCCGCTTTGACCAGCGATTCACAGCAAATAGTCAGGGAGGTCTTCTCCGGCGATGGCGGCGAAAGACCGTCGTCGGGACCGGTGGCGTATCGGTGGCGGGTCGGCGGCAGGCCGGTGACGGCCGACGGCGGCTCGCCCCGTCCCGCTAAGGAGGCGGTCGGTGGAGGTCTCCCCGTCCCCGCCGTCGGGAACGAGCCGCCCCGCTGTCGGCGAAGTGGCTCCACGGCTGGCCTTACTCCCGCGATATGGCCCACAGTCGGGCGAAGAGCCCCACAGGTACGGGGCACCCGTGAGGAGATTCAGGCCGGTACTGTGGGGGGCATGACGCAGAACTTCGACGCGCACCCGGGCGAGCCGGTCACCCTGAGCAGGCTGCGCGCCGGCACCCTGGTGGGGGGTTACCGGCTTCTGCGTCGCCTGGGCGCCGGAGGCATGGGCGTCGTGTGGGAGGCCACCGATGAGGGTGGCCGCCACGTGGCCATGAAGATCCTCCACCCCCAGATCGCCGCGGACCCCACGGCTCGGCGCCGCCTGGACCGGGAGGCCAGTGTCCTGGCCCGGGTGAGGGACACGCGCGTGGCGCGCATCCTGGACATCGAGACCGGGGACGGCTCCCAGGGCATCACCTTCGTCATCACCGAGCTCATCGAGGGCCCCACCCTGCAGCACGAGGTGGAGCACGAGGGTGTCTACGACCTGACCACTGACGCCCGCGACCTGGCCGACCTGGCCCACGGGCTGGTCGACTCGCTGCGCGCGGTGCACGCCGCCGGCGTCATCCATCGTGACCTCAAGCCCTCCAACGTCATGCTCGGTGCCCAGGGGCCGGTTCTCATCGACTTCGGCATCGCACAGGTGGCCGACGACGTCCGGCTCACGCAGACCGGCCAGGTCACGGGCACGCCGGGATTCATCCCTCCGGAGATGCTCGACGGCGAGGAGCCGAATGCCGACGTCGACTGGTACGCCTGCGCGGGCGTGCTCCTGTTCACCGTCACCGGGCTGGCGCCCTTCGGTTCGGGTGCCTGGCAGGTGGTCTTCCGGCGCGTCTACGCGGGCACCCCGGAGCTGGGCAACCTGGAGGAGGAGAACCCGGCGCTGGCCCGGGCGTTCACGGCGGCACTGGCCCCTGAGGCGGAGAACCGGCTGAACCCGGACGGCCTGCTGGAGGTGCTCGATGAGATCGCCGAGGGCGGGACCGGGCAGGAGGCGGTCGACCGGCTCCTGGGGCCCGAGGACGAGGGGCCGGAGTTCAGTGAGCTGGAGCGGAGCACCAGCACCTTCGTCCCGGGCTACGGCTCGGCCCCGGGGTCGCCTCGCGATGCTCGCAGCGCGACCTCGGCCTCCCCGGCCGCATACGGCAGCCCCGTCTCCGCGCCCTCCGGCGCGGAGGGCGGATTCGGTTACGCAACGCCGCCGGCCGCCTCCGGTGCCTCCGCTCAGCCCCCGCCGGCCATCCCGCCGCGTTCCTGGTACCAGGGCAGCTCGGCGATGCCCTCGAGGGGGGTGCAGTCGACGCAGTACGGCATGAGCGCTCCTGCTCCTGCCCCTGCAGCCTCGTCGGGCGCCTACCCGCGGCCGGCGCCATCCGGGCAGGTGCCGATGTTCCCCTACTCGGGGCAGCATCCGACGCAGCATCCGATGGCGTATCAGCCCGGCTACTCCCAGGCCGTCACCGGTCCGACGGCTGCGCCGCCGGCCGGTGCGATGACAGGACCGATGGCAACGGGCGCCTCAGGTGCACAGGTCGGCGCGTTCAACACACCCAGACGCCCGGGCGAGCTGCCCGAGTGGGCGCAGGAGCCGGCGCGTCGTCCGCTGGTGATGCTGGCCCTGTGGTTCATGCTGTCCTCGATCGGGATCGTCAGACCGGGGTGGATGGCGATTGTCGCGGCGATTCTGACCGTGGTCGCCGGTGCTGTGGGACGGGCCCAGGATGCTCGGCGTTGGAGCCGGCTCCAGCGCGGCGGCACCTCGCCGTCGGACAGCTCCCGCATGTGGGCGATGAGTCCGTGGTACCTGGTGCGCTCGCTGGTGTCTGTTGGCTTTGCTTTTCTCCTGGCCTTGGGGAGCGCGGTCGTCATCGTCTCGGTCGCCTATCGGACGGGTGCGGTGAACGACGACTCCGTGGTCCTCGGATCGTTCCCCCCTGCTAGTCGCATCTACATCATCTATTTCACCGAGGTCGCCTCGTACCTTCTCATCCTGTGGCTGGCGCCGTGGGGGGCGGCGACGCGACGCGGTGGCGCGCACATGATCAACTCCTTCACCCCCAGCGACAGCGGCAGAAGGAACCTGGTGATGGCCGTACTGGGTATTGGCACCGTGTTCTTCATCCTGGCCTTCGCCGGGGCGCTACCGATTCCGAGCCTGGCTCCCTTCGGGAGCTGAGATACCGCCTCGGGCCGGCGTACTCGACGAGGATGGGGGCCTACTGGCCGGGGGTTGTGCGTCCTGTCGTGTCTCCTCACTTCTGAGGCACTGGCTCGGGCAAGGACCCCGGGGCGGGCTGGTTGTCCTGGAGGCGACGGGCCGAGGGAAGAGGTCTGACGGGGCGTCGGTGTCCATGGCGCTGACATCAACCCCGCACTGACGCTGCAGGCCGAAGAAGAACCCCAGTATTCCAACGATCCCCGCTGGGCGCATCGACGATGGTCCCGTTGATGTCAGCGCTGTGGACACCGAGCCGCAGGCCTGGTCGAGTCAGCGGGGTCATGGTCGCGAGGCTCGGCGCCCTCGCCTTCTCCCTCCTGGCCCTGTGCGACTCCCGCTGAGGGGCCCGGAGGTCTTGGTTCGACGTCGGCTTCGGCCCACTTGGACGGAGCACACCAGCACGTGGTCCACAACCATCGCCGGCGCCGCCATGAGCGGGGCGCTCCACGGGTTGAAGAGCGCCGACTCCAACATCGTGTAGTAGCCACCCGAGGACGCAACGACCTCCGGCTCCCGCATCTCACTCACGCCGGCGACTCACTCACCAGACCGGCCCGAACCAGACGCCCCCTCAGCCTGGTCAGCCTCAGCCTTCTGCTTAGCCCGCCGCTCACGGTCACGCTGACGACGACGTTCCCGAGCATCCCGCACCTCCTGATGAGCAGCAGCCTTGGTCGCCATCCACTCCGGAATCCACTCCGGATCCCGAGGAAAATAATCCAGCTCAAGAGCAGCATCTCCATCCATCACCGGCTCATCATCATCAATCACCGGCTCACGCATCCAGTCGCACTCCTGATGCAGCACCCCCTCAGACGCCTCCATCCAAAAATGCGACCACAACCACGCACCCCGACGAGGATCCGCCTGCGCAGCACGAAGATCATGCATAGCAAAACTAATCTCACTGGGAAGATGAATGCGAGACCAGTTGCCATCTAACTCTAGCCAACAGACATACGTGCTAGTAAGAGCCACAGCAACGTACTCGAAGTCAACCTTTTTGGCACCCTCTTCGAACAACCAATTGCGCAGAAGCCCTCCAACTTTCTCAAATATTTGACTCGCCGATTCATTTAGATCAGCCATAGTACATCATCCTTTATGATTTGACACATTCCGAAACCCCTGCGACCCAGGAACTCCAGCAGCATCATGCCATTTTGCTTCAAATCTAGTCGGTACTCTCTCACTGTTGGTGATCTTGGCGGGGTCTGCAGGATCCGAATACTTGAATTCCACCACGAGATTGTTGTAGTTCTCTGGTTTGGCCGCGAACTTCCGCTCGAGTAGCAGGTACGAGTTCGACTCCTTCCCAACACGCGTCTGGTTCACCTCCTCCAACATAGCCACCGTATTGATCTCTTCCGGTGGCCCACCGAACTGGTGACCCACAATATGACCACCCTCATACCGCTGATCAATGTCAGCGGCTAGCTCGCTACCGTACTTGTTCACCTTGGACTGGATGTAGCTAGACCTCGACCGGAACGCCTCACCAACAATGTCAAGCCTGTCGACCTCCAGGCGCACCGTCCGTGCCCAGCCGTCAGTCGTGTAGTGGAACCGCCCATCCACCGTGTAGGTCGCATTCGGCAACGGGTTACGCAGATCAGGATTGTACGCACCTGTCATCGCCCGAGAGCTCGTCTCCACATGCCGCACCCCATCGTGACAGCAAGACGCTCAACAACACACCCACCACCACCTAACGGTCAGCGGAAGAAGGGAATCCCTCCAAAACGGGTGACTCCGCCCCGATATGCCCTGACTCCCTGGACGATGCACATCGCGAAGTGCGACACCATCAGTATCAGACCGAACACTGCTGGCAGACCCCACGGAAACAACGCCACACGCTCTCCCGGCCCGAACACCACCTGCACGATGTACAGCTGAACCCCGATCAGCAGCACCTCACCCAGCAGGAAGGTCAGCCCCCAGCTCGCCGCCCGACGACCGTTACCCCTCCCCGGCTCCACACGGCCACTGCCACCACGTAGACCAGCAACGATCATCGCCATCGGCCCCAGCACCAAGTTCACACACGGCACCGCGACCAACACCAGCAACCCTGCAAACCAGGCACCTGCACCCGACGACCCACGTTCCACATAGCCGGGAGAAGCCGACCCACGCGCCGGATCCAGACCTGCCCCCACCTGAAGCGGCGACCAACCACCAGACGCCCCACCAGCCCCCAACGACACACCACCACTCACACTGAACCCCTCTTACTCACTCGCCAGCTCCGTTGCCCTCAGTCTGCGCAGCCTCAGTGTCGGCCTTCTGGCTCTCCCGGGCCTCCTCCTCGTGATACTCCGCTATCTTGGCTGCCATCCACTCCGGAATCCACTCCGGATCCCGCGGATAGTACTCCAGCTCAACAACCGCATCCGCACCAACAATCGGACTCGCACTAATGACCGGCTCACACATCCAGTCCGCGTTCTGATGCAGCACCCCCTCAGCAGCCTCCATCCAAAAATGGGAGTACAACCACGCACCCCGACGAGGATCCGCCTGCGCAGCACGAATATCATGCATCGCGAAACTCACCTCACGGGGGAGATGAACAGACTTTCGCTCTTCTCCGCATATCAGCCACACCTTCACGCGGCCCGTCCTGTGGATCGCATGATAATCAATGTCGACCCGAGCCCCACCTTCATCTACCAGCCAGTCACGCAACAACCTCTCAAACTTCAAAACAACAGAATTACCCTGGCCACCCTGAACACCTGACATCAGTTTACCCCTACCTGTTTCTGCGGAGGCAGATTCTCGAATGGCCTCGAGTCCGCCTCTCCAGCCGCATCCGTCCATTTTACCTCGAACTTCTCTGGAACCCGTTCAGTTTTGGTGAGTTTTGTGGGGTCAACGGGGTCTGGATACTGGAATTCAATAACCAGGTTATTGAATCCGTCCGGGTTGTCCGCCACTTCCTGTTCGAACTTCTTGTAAGATTCCATTGTGTTGTGGCGCGGATTCTGGTTGACCTCTTTCAGCATCGCGACCATGTTGATCTCTTCCGGTGGCCCACCGAACTGGTGACCCACAATATGACCGCCTTCGTACTTCTTATTAGTACCAGCCACCAGATCACTTCCGTACTTGTTCACCTTGGACTGGATATGACCAGCCCTCGACCGGAACGCATCACCAACGATGTCAAACCTGTCGACCTCCAAGCGCACCGTCCTCGCCCAGCCGTCAGTCGTGTAGTGGAACCGCCCATCCACCGTGTACGTCGCATTCGGCAACGGGTTACGCAAATCAGGATTGTACTCACCCGTCATCGCCCGAGAACTCGTCTCCACATGCCGCACCCCATCGTGACAGCAAGACGCTCAACGACACACCCACCACCTAACGGTCAGCGGAAGAAGGGGAGGCCTCCGAAGCGGAGGGTCGTGCCGCGGTAGGCCCGGACCGCTTGGACGGAGCACACCAGCACGTGGACCCCGACCATGACCAGCGCCATGATGATCGGGGCACCCCACGGAATGAAAGACGGCGATTCATCAACGTCGTTCGCAATGGAGACCACGACGATCTGGATCATCACCAGAGCCAGTTCCACCAGCAGCAGCGTCAGTCCCCAGCTCGCCGCCAGGCGACGGTTCGTCCGAGCCGGCTCACGCAGGCCCTTCTTGTCCCACAGACCCACCACCATCATCACCACCGCGGCGAACAGCACATTGAAGCCCGGCACAAACACCAGAAGCGCCAGCAACCCCATGCTCCAGGCCTCAGCGCCCGACGGAGCACGCACCTTGACGGGTGCCGAAGCCATCATCGGTGCAGGCACCATCCCGGGAGCCGGCACACCTGGAGTCCCAGGCACAGGGAAGGCACCGTAACCCGACACTGGCCCCGGCACCGACCGCCTCGTCGGATCCACCTCCGGCGCCGACTCCTGGAGCGTGTAGTAACCACCCCACGACGCCACGACCTCGGGATCCCGCATCTCACTCACGCCGGTGACTCACTCACCAGACCGGCCCGAACCAGACGCCCCCTCAGCCTGGTCAGCCTCAGCCTTCTGCTTAGCCCGCCGCTCACGGTCACGCTGACGACGACGTTCCCGAGCATCCCGCACCTCCTGATGAGCAGCAGCCTTGGTCGCCATCCACTCCGGAATCCACTCCGGATCCCGAGGAAAATAATCCAGCTCAAGAGCAGCATCTCCATCCATCACCGGCTCATCATCATCAATCACCGGCTCACGCATCCAGTCGCACTCCTGATGCAGCACCCCCTCAGACGCCTCCATCCAAAAATGCGACCACAACCACGCACCCCGACGAGGATCCGCCTGCGCAGCACGAAGATCATGCATCGCGAAGCTCACCTCACGGGGGAGATGAACAGACTTTCGCTGTTCTCCGCGCATCAGCCACACCTTCACTCGGCCCGTCCGGTGGATCGCATGATAATCAATGTCGACCCGAGCTCCACCTTCATCTACCAGCCAGTCACGCAACAACACCTCACACTTCGAGACCACCGGATTACTCTGATTCCCCTGGGTACTTGACATCAACGTGCTCCCTCACGCTCTTGCTGCGGCATTGATACGACCGCGCCTTTTCCTCCCACCGCATCCCACCAGGCCGGCTCTTCTTAGCCTTCACGCCCCGGCCTTCATCCAGTCGGGGATCGCGCCGGGGTCGCGAGGGAAGATCTCCAGCTCCTTGGCGCAGTCCTCCGCCGTGTACGGCGGGTCGAGAACCGGCTCACGATCGTAGTCGAAGTCGGAGATGAGCTTGTAGCCCTCGCTGCTCTTCATGGCCAGGGCCGCCCAGGTCCAGGTCCCGCCACGGGGGTGGGCCATGAGCGCCCGCAGGCGCACGGCCTTACGGACCAGCTCAACGGGCATCTCGTTCTCTGCCCACTGGGCGCGACGCAGAATGCCGCGGGGCCTGAGCACACGGCTCGTCACGGCGGCGCGCGTCCCCACCCCCTCAACCTCCACCACGACCTCCTGGGCGTCCACGGACTGCATCCAGTTTGCCCAGTCGGTTGACATGTTCTGGAGCAGGACCATCTGGTCCTCCATCTGGCTGCCCATCGGGCCATCCATCATGGTCACAATCCTCTCCGCCCGGCCGACTCCGGACCACTCGGTCTGATTCCGTCCGATTCTGCCCAACCCCGGCCGCAGGCACCGGGGCACCGACGACCGATGCGTCACAATCCGCCACCGGCAGACACCAGGCGTGGTTTCCTCCAGGATCCTCGGGCAGAATGACGTCACGACAGCCATCACTCGTTGATCGTTGATCTTCTTGATCGTTCGCTCGTCACCGCATCACAAGGAGCACCGCGTGTCCACTAACCAGCCCCGCCAGACCAAGGCCCAGCGTCGCGAGGCCGCGCGCCTCAAGGCCAAGGAGCTGCGCGAGGCCGAGGCCCGCCGCGCGCGCCGCAACACCATTGCCCGCCGCAGCTTCATCGGGACCGCGGGCGTGGCCGTGGCCGGCGGGCTCGGTTATCTGGTCTATCTCGGCGTCGATGCCAAGAACAAGCCCAAGAGCTCGAAGTTCCCCGCACCGAGCGAGGGCCTGCCATCCGCGAAGGCGAACCAGAACGGCATCCCCAAGCAGGTCCTCTCCGACGCTTCCTGGACCTACGGCGAGGGCGCCGCACTCGACACCGTCGGCGCCTCAACCCCCGTCCTCGACATCTACTTCGACTACTCCTGCTCTCACTGCGCCGAGTTCGAGGGCGTTCACACCCAGGAGATCAACCAGCTCCTGAGTGACAAGAAGATCACCCTGGCTCTCCACCCCTGCAAGCTCCTCCGCCAGGAGTGGACCAGCGTCGTCATGAACGCCATGGGGGTGGTGCTCGACGAGGCACCGGCCCAGTCCCTGAGCTTCCACAACGCCGCCTTCGAGCTCTTCTCCCAGGCCCTTCAGACCAAGAACCAGAGCAACATGACGGTGGAGGGCCTGGTGGCCGCCGCCACCAAGGTGAACGTCCCCAAGGAGGTCTCCGCCAAGTTCAAGGCCGCCGTCGACGCCAACAAGTACAAGAAGTGGGTGGATCTCGGCGATGAGGCCTTCAAGGCCCGGGATCTGGAGGGCACCCCCACCGTCTTCTTCAAGGGCGAGAAGGTCGACCTGAACAAGCTTCAGACGCGGACCGCCCTGACCGAGCTCGTCACCGGCTCCACCCCGACGGCGCAGCCCACCCAGCAGGCATCTCAGCAGCCCAGCCCGCAGCCGACTCAGCAGGGCTGATCCCGCGCGGGACCCGCCGCCCAGGGCTGCGGCCCTGCCCGGACCTCCTCCCAGCACCCACGGGCCCGGGCGGCGACAGGCGCAGTACCGTCCCCCACAGTTTCCCGCCCCGGGGAGGTCTGTGTCAGACTGTCCCACGCACCTGCGGCCGCCTGACCGGCCGCGCGCCGCTTTAGCTCAGTTGGTAGAGCAGCTGTCTTGTAAACAGCAGGTCGTCGGTTCGAGTCCGACAAGCGGCTCCACTCATCGCCCGCAGCCGTGCCGGGCCCGGCTGCTCCCGCCTCAGCCCCACCTCACGGCCCGGCCACGAGCGCACCACCGGGAGGGGACATGTCGGTGACCGCAGCACACGCGGCGTCCTGCACCCTCCACGACGCCGGCACCTGCCGCTCCTGCCCCCACCTGTCCCTGCCGATGCCCGACCAGCTGGCCGCCAAGCAGTCCCGTGTCGCCGCCCTCCTGGCCGACCACATCCCATCCGGCCTGTGGCAGGCACCGGCCGCGAGCGCCCCCACCGGCTTCCGCAACAAGGCGAAAATGGCGGTCGCCGGAACCAGCGCCCACCCCACCCTGGGGATCCTCGATGGCGCCGGCTGCGGCGTCGACCTGCGCACCTGCCCGCTGCACGTGCCGGCCATCGAGGCGGCCCTGCCAGTGCTGGCCGGCCTCATCACCGAGCTGGGCCTGCGTCCCTACGACGTACCCACGCGCCGCGGCGAGCTCAAGTACGTCCTGGTGACCGCCTCGCCCGACGACGACCTCATGGTGCGCTTCGTCCTGCGCTCCCGGCACCACCTGGAGCGGCTGCGCGCCGCCCTGCCGGACCTGCACCGGCGCCTGCCCCAGCTGGCGGTGGCCGCCGTCAACATCCAGAGCGTCCACCAGGCCGTCATCGAGGGACCCGAGGAGATCGTCCTGACCCAGGAGGACCGCCTCCTCATGCGCCTGAGCCTGCCGTCACCGGAGCACGGTGGCCGGGCCGGTCGGCGCGCCGACGGCGTCGAGCTGTCCCTCTACCTGCCCACCCGTTCCTTCTTCCAGACCAACACGGCCGTGGCCGAGGCGCTCTACGCCACCGCCCGCGACTGGGCGCAGGAGGCCCAGCCGGCCCGGGTGTGGGACCTGTTCTGCGGCGTCGGCGGCTTCGCCCTGGCCCTGGCGGCGCCCGGCCGCCGGGTGCTGGGGGTGGAGGTCTCGGCGTCGGCCATTGACGGGGCGCGTGCGGCCGCCGACCTCATGGGACTGGACCCCGCCCTGGTGCGCTTCGAGGCCGGTGACGCCCGCGTCCTGGACCCGGCCTCCCCTGAGGGGCGCGCCGGTGGGGCGCAGCGGCCGGACCTGCTCGTGGTCAACCCGCCCCGGCGCGGGATCGGGGAGCATCTGGCCGGCAGGATCGAGGCCTCCGGCGTGGGGCGGGTGCTCTACTCCTCCTGCAACCCGCGCACGCTGGCGGCGGACCTGGCGCACCTGCCCTCGATGCGGGTGGTGCGCTCGTGCCTGTTCGACATGTTCCCGCACACCGAGCACGCCGAGGTGCTCGTGGAGCTGGTGCGGGACTGAAGGCCCTACTCGAGCTCGGCCAGGGCGGTGCGCACGTCGGCCAGGGCGCTGTTGATGGCCTCCGCCTCGAAGGGGACCTCGAGGTCGCGCACGCGCACGGCCAGGTCGGCCAGGTCCCGGGCCTCGGCGAAGCCCTGTCCGGCCAGGGTGCGGGCGGTGGTCACGGAGTCGGCCTGCCCGGCGCCGGCGGCCGCGGCCGCCTCGATGAGCTCCAGGAGCGGCCCCTGGATGACGCCGAGGTCCTCGGCCACGACATCCAGCTCGCCGCCCACCAGCTCGCGGCGCGCGTCGAGCAGGCCGACGCGCTGGGTCAGGTTGTCGGCGCCGTCGCTCAGTGCCGAGCACAGCTCGGTGAGGCTGCCGACGGCGTCGTTGGCGTCGACCTCGTCCTGGCCCTCGATGATCTGGAGGGCGAAGATCCCGGCGGCCAGGTTGTGCAGGCGTGCCAGGGCGATGCGGAAGCTCACCGAGTCCAGGTCGCCGCGCAGCGCCTCGATCTGGCTGCTCAGCGGGTGGAGCTGCTCGGAGCACTCCAGGACCAGGGCGTCGACCTGCTGGCAGCGTGCGGCGACGTCGTCGGCCTGCTCGCCGTGGCCCAGGACCTCGACGTCGGCGCCGACGGCGCGCATGGCCTCGCGCAGGGTGCCCAGGCGGGCCGAGAGGGCCTCGATCTCGCCGGCCCTCCTGCCCAGCAGGTCAATGAGCCGCCGGCCCTCCTGGAGGATGCCGACCAGCCCGGCGGTCTCGGCCTCGATCCGGCTCATGGCGTCCAGGATCCGGGCCACGGGGCCGTCGGCCTGCGGGCTGTCGGGGATGCCGACGCCGTGGGCGAGCAGCTCGCCGACCTCGGCGACCAGCACCCGGCGGGTGAAGTCGATGGCGTCGGCGTAGCCCAGGGCCTGCAGCTCGGCCTGGAGGGCGGCCTGCCCGGCAGCGGCCACCTCTCGGCGGGTGGAGCCGGCCGCGGCGGAGACCTCCTCGACGTCGCGGACCCGGGCGTAGGCGGCCTCGATGTCGTCGCGCAGGTCGGTGAGCATCGGCAGGGTGCGCACGGACAGGTAGCCGGAGCCGGAGGGAACGATCGTGGCGAAGACGCGGTAGTGGCCGTCGTCGGAGGAGCGGTTGGTGATGTAGGCGCTGGCGGCCCGGCCCTCCTCGATGGCGTCCCAGATGGAACGGAACAGGCCGGCGGGCATGTCCGCGTGCCGCACCACGTTGTGGGCCCGCCCCACCAGGGCGCCGCGCGGGTAGCCGGACAGGCGCATGAAGGTGGAGTTGGCGCGGCGGATGCGTCCGTGCGAGTCCGTGGTGGAGAAGAAGAGTTCGTCAGCGGCGAAGACGTGCTCGACGGGAGCTGCGGACTCGACCATGAGTGACCTTCCTTGGGGGCGCAGGCGTGCGACCGCATTGGGGCTGCGGCGGCTGCGGGACGTCGTGGAACCTTGGTTGGAAGCCTACTCTTGACCGGCCTGAGCGGGTCACCGATCGCATGCCGGGGCGCCCCACCGGTCGAGGCACCCCGCCGGATTCTTCCGGTCGGTGGGACGCCTCGCCGCCCGGAGCGCCTCCAGGCGGTAGGCTCCAGGGCTGACAGGGAACCGTCGCGGGAGCAGCCCGCTCGGCCCGCCGCCTCTTTTCAACCAGCAGGAGAACTCCTCATGACCGTTGAGCTCGTCACCACCTCCAGCCCGGAGATCGTCGAGGCCATGGAGCGCCTCATCCCGCAGCTCTCCCGCAGCGCCCCGGCGCTGAGCGCCGAGCAGTGCGAGGCCTTCATCGCTCAGGAGGGGGTCTTCCTCTTCGTCTTCCGGCCCGAGGCCGAAGCCGGCCAGAGCGCCCCGATCCTGGGCATGCTCACCCTGGCGACCTTCACGATCCCCACGGGCCTGCGCGCCTGGGTGGAGGACGTCGTCGTCGATGGTGAGGCCCGCGGCCAGGGCGCCGGGCAGGCCCTCGTGGAGGCCGCCGTCGAGCACGCCGGGAAGCTGGGCGCGCGCACCGTGGACCTCACCTCCCGGCCCTCGCGCGAGGCCGCCAACCGCCTCTACCGCCGCGCCGGCTTCGAGCTGCGGGAGACCAACGTCTACCGCTACGCCCAGGCCTGAGCCGCACTCGCCCGCTGCCCCTCACCGGCCGCCTCCTCTCCGCACCAGCCACCGTCACCATCACTTCGACCGAATCTTCAGAAACGACCCGGAGCCGCGTCGTTTCTGAAGATTCGGTCGAAGTGTGGGCGCGCGAAGGCGGCGTGCGGGCACGCCCTCTGAGCCGCGCTCCCGCGCGTCTTCAGGCCAGGAGGGCGTCGATGAAGGCGGCCACGCTCGGGGTGGTGCGCCCGCCGGCGGCCTCGATGACGTCGCCAGGGGCGCCGACCATCGCGCAGGGGACGTCGGCCCGCCCGAACATCGAGATGTCGTTCCAGGAGTCGCCCACGGCGGCCACCTCACTGACCTCCACGCCCTGATCGGCCAGAAGCGCGGCGAGCCGGGCCAGGCCCGTCCCCTTGGACTCCCCCGCGGCGGTGACGTCCACGAAGCCGGTCGAGCGGGTGCAGCTGACGCCGTCGACGCTCTCCTCCAGGCCTCGGGCCAGCGCCGCGGCAACCCGGGCATCGGGGATGTGCAGCGGCATCGAGGTGACCCCCAGGCCCGCGACCTGCGACAGGGGCGCCGCGGTGAATCGGTCAGGGGGCGTGCGCTGGTCCGTGGACAGGCCGATCGGGTCATCCAGCACGTAGTCGCGCTCGAGGGTTGAGGCGAACACGGAGACGGGGACCGCAGCGATGTCGCCAACCGCCCGGACGACCGCCCGCACCTGGTCGGCCTCAAGCATCCGGGTGCGGTGCACCCGACCGGCCGAGTCGATGACGGTCGTGCCCGTGGCGCACACGGCGTAGTCGTAGTCCAGGCCGATGGACGTCGAGGCCCGGGCCACCTCGACGGCGTGCTGCACCAGCCGCACCGAACGCCCCGTGGCCAGCACCAGGAGGTTGCCGGCCTCGCGCCAGCGCAGGAGGGCCTCGGCGTCGGCCTGCCCGACGGCGTGGTGGAAGACGAGGGTGCCGTCAAGATCCGTGGCAAGCAGGCGCATGCCGGCGAGCATAGCTCGCGCTCCGCGAGCCCGCCGCGCGCACCAGCGCATCGACGCCGCAACACTTCGACCGAATCTTCACAAAGGACCCGGAGCCGCGTCGTTTGTGAAGATTCGGTCGAAGTGTGCGGGACCTAGGCAGTGGGCCGGCCCATGAGGGAGTCGATGAGGTCGGCGAGGCTGGAGACCGTGCCGTCGCACTGGGCCACCACGTCCGGCGGCGACCAGGGCAGGGCGTAGGAGTGGTCGGCGGCCTGGTGCATGGAGATGTCGTTCCAGGAGTCCCCGATCGACCAGGTCTCCACCGACTCCGGCGAGCGCGAGCCGACGTCGGGACCCACCGAGCCGCCGACCGTCGCCTCACTCGCCTCGCCGGTCAGAGCCTCCCCCGCATCCCCGGCCGTCTCCAGGGCGGGCGGCTCGGCAAGGCTCGCCACCAGCTGCCTGAGGCCCGCTCCCTTGGAGGCCGAGGCGGGCACGACGTCAATGAAGTCCTGGTTGCGGAAGCCCACCGCCTGCCCCTCCCAGCGCCGGTGCAGGTAGGTCTCGGTGCGCGAGGCCATCTCCGGGTCGGTGAAGCGCATCGGCACACCGATGATCTCGCGCCCGTCCAGCTCTCGCCGGGTGGCCGGCCGGAACAGGGTCAGCAGGTCCGACCCGGAGCCGATCGTGTCGTAGACGAGCAGGTCCTCGTCCAGCCCGGTGGTGAAGACGGTGACGCCCGGCGCCCCTTCGACGAAGTCGAGGATGTCCTCGACGACGCCGGCAGGCAGGGCCGTCGAGTCACGCACCCTGATGTCCTCATCCACGATGGCGGCCCCCGTGTAGAGGATGGCGTTGTCGAACTCCAGGCCCATGGGCACCACGACGTGCTCCAGCGCCGAGACCGACCTGCCGGTGTTGATGACCAGGAGGTTGCCGGCCGCCCGCCACCGGGCCATGGCCTCGCGGTCGCGCAGCGAGATCGTCCCGTTGAAGACGATGGTGCCGTCCAGGTCGGTGGAGATGAGCCTGCGTGGCATGGGAGTCCTTTCCGTTCAGGTTCTGCCGGTCTCCAACCGCCTCAGAGCGGCCTGCGAGCCGCCCAGGAGTCGTGAGGAATCGCTAGGAGCCGTCAGCAGCCTTATTCTCCTCATTCCTCGCAGCGGCGTCAGCGGACTCGTCCGACTCCTGATCGGCCTCCCGGCGGGCCTTCTTCTCCGCCTTGCGGGCCTTCTTGGCCTGCTTCCTGTCCTCGCGCTCCTGGCGCTCGCGGGCCCACTGGGCGTAGTCCTGCAGGAGGCTGCGCGAGTCGGGGGTGAGGATCTTGTTGTCCTCGAGCAGCCCCTCGGCGCGCAGGGTCATGAACCGCAGGTACTCGGGGTTGCGGGTGAGCCCGTACTGGCGCTTGGCCTCCTCCAGGTCGGAGACGTCGCGGCGCACCTGGCGCTCGATCATGACTCGTCCCCCCATGAGGAAGATGGCCGCGAGCAGGGCCAGAATCGAGCCGATCCCCCGGGTGAAGGGGTAGAGGATGCAGGCGATGACCATGAGCCAGGTGACGTACTTGCCCATGGAGTGCGTGTATCCGCGCCAGCGGCCGTCGTCCCCGGTGGCCCAGGCACGGAGCTTGGCGCGCCCGTCAGGATCCCCGCCGTTGAACCAGTCGCGCACCCGGGTGCCGAGGGACTTTCCGCCGCCGGTCCTGCCGTTCTCACTCATGCTCGGTCGCCTTCCAGGATCGTGGTGATGAGCTCGGCCATGGAGCCCGCGGTCGTCTCGCATGCGGCCGTCACCTCCGGTGGGGACCAGGGCAGGGCGACGGCGTGGTCGGCGACGGCGTGCATGTCCAGGTCGTTCCAGGAGTCGCCGATGGTCCAGACCTCGACGTCCCGTCCCGCCAGGGGCCCGTCCAGGAGGGCCCGCAGCCCGGCGCCCTTGGTGGCGCCGGCCGGTACGAGGTCGAGGAACTCCTGGTTGCGGTGGCAGTCCAGGACGCCCTCCCAGCGCTGGGTGAGGTCTCGTTGGAGGCGGTCGCGCAGGGCGTCGTCGGTGACGCGCAGGGGTACGCCGATGAAGCGGTGCGCGTCCATCTCCTCCAGGGTCATGTGCTCGAAGACCGCCAGGATCGGGGAGATCTCATCGTTGTTGTCGGCCAGGATGTAGTCGGTCTCGATGGTGGTAGCGTAGGTGGTCACCCCTGGCAGGTCGACGGTGCGGGTGGCCACGTCGCGGGCGACGCCGTCGGGCAGGTAGCGGGCGGAGAGGACCTGGTAGCCGCTGTCGATGAGGACCGCCCCGGTGAAGACGACGCCGTAGTCGAAGTCGACGCCCAGGGGCTCCAGGACGTCGCGGGTGGCGAAGGAGGACTTGCCGGTGTCCACGGCCAGGAGGTTGCCGGCGGCCCGCCAGCGGGCCATGGCCTCGCGGTCGGCCGGGGAGACGGTGCGTTCGAAGACGATGGTGGCGTCCAGGTCGGTGACGAGGAGTCGGGTCACGCTGATTCCTTGCTGCTGGGGCGGAGAACAGGGGACGACGTCGAAACGGGACAGGTGGGCGATGACAGGCGCCGGCGGAGTCCGGAAGAAGCCCCGCGCATCCTACCGAACACACGGAACAGGGAGGGGACCGGAGGGAAGTCCTCCGGCGCCCTCCCCGCTCCGAGACAGGGTAGTGAACGGCCGACAGCCGGTCCGCTAGTCCATCACAGTCCCAGGAAGCCGGTGGCGGCCCCCGCGATACCGATGGCGAACATGCCCAGGATGATCCACAGCGCGTTGACCTTCTTGTTGAGCAGCCACATGCACAGGAAGGTCAGGCCCAGTGCCGCCAGACCGGGCAGCAGCTGGTCGAGGATGCTCTGAACGGTGGTGTCGACCATGATGCCGTCGTCGTTCTTCACCGTGGAGACCACCGCCGGGAACTTGATGGTGGTCCACTTGGAGACCAGAGCACCCATGACGAACAGACCCATGATGGCGGCCATCTGGGTGATCTTCTTGAGCTGGCCGCCGCCGACCTCGGTGACCATCTCCGTGCCGCGCTCATAGCCGAACTTCAGGCCGTACCAGCGGGTGAGGACGCGCAGGACGTTGATGCCGATGAAGAACAGCAGCGGGCCGACGATCGAGCCGTTGAGGGCCAGGGAGGCGCCCAGCGCTGCCAGGACGGGGCGAGCGGTCCCCCAGAAGATGGGGTCGCCGACGCCGGCCAGCGGCCCCATGAGGCCGACCTTGACCGAGGTGATCGTCTCCTCGGAGATGTCCTCGCCCTTGGCCTTCTGCTCCTCCATGGCGGCGGTGACGCCGAAGACGACCGAGGAGACCCAGGGCTGGGTGTTGTAGAACTCCAGGTGCCGCTTGAGGGCGGCGGCCTCAGCGGCCTTGTCACCGCGGTAGACCTTCCGGATGGCCGGCATGAGCGTGTAGCAGAAGCCCATGGCCTGCATGCGCTCGAAGTTGAAGGAGCCGAGCAGGAAGGTGGAACGCCAGTACATCCGCATGAGATCGCGGTTGTCCAGCATCTTCTCCGACGTGGCCGGAGCGGTTTCAGTAGTCATGAGAGTCTTCCTTCTTCCAGCTCAGTCGAGCTCGTCGTCGAGGTCGTCATCCAGGTCGCTGCTGGAGCCGCCACTGGCTGCGGGCGAGGCAGCGGCGGGCAGGCGCACGGAGTCATGGAACTCGGGGTTGAGCTGGACGTAGATGACGGCCAGGCAGGCCCCCAGGATGCCCAGCGCCACGAGGGTGGCACCGTTAGGAGCGAGGTCGATGACCCACTTCGCAATGCCCTTGCTGTGGTCACCGATCGTGGCCTTGCCGCCATAGGTGGTGGCGAAGGTGGCGAAGATGAAGCCCAGGAAGAAGAAGGGCATGAGCTTGCGCGCCTTCATCATGTTGATGACCATGGCGTATCCGACCACGACGATGAAGCCGCCGGCGATGTTGAGCCCGTCGGTGATGACCTTCGGGATCATCTCCAGAGCATTCTTCACCGTGTCACCGGAGGCCAGGGCCGCGACCGCGGCGGTCGGGATGGCCACACGCAGCCCCTGAAGGCCCAGAGCCGTGAAGTGCATGATGGCGATGCCCTGATAGTTGGCCTGCTCGGCATATCGATCCGCCTGGTGGGCGAAGAAGATGGCGATCGTTCGCACGAAGATCGTCAGGGCCTGGCCGGCGACGGCCAGCGGGACGGCCACACCGATGGCGGCGGCGATGGCGTCCTTGGTGGAGGAGGCGTCACCCACCGAGGCGACGGCGATGATCGTGGAGACCGTGGAGGCCAGGGCCGAGTCGGGCGCCATGGCGGCGCCGACGTTCATCCATCCCAGGGCGATGAGCTCCAGGGATCCACCGACCATGATGCCGACGGTGGGGTTCCCCATGGCGATACCGGTCAGGGTGCAGGCGACGAGCGGGCGGTGGAACTGCCGCTCGTCCAGGACGCTGGCCAGGCCCGCGACGAATGCCACGAGCGTGACCAGAATGATCTGGATCAGGTTGATGTCTTGCACGGTTCGTCTCTCTCACGTGAGGGTTGACAGGACACTCCTGCTGAGCCCGCCACCGATGGCGACGGGATGGAGGTGTCTGAGGGAGGTGTCGGGCGGGAGCTGCTTCCTTAGAGCAGGCCCTTGTCCTTGAGGGCCCCCATGAGGTCGGAGCTCGCGGTGGAGGGCACCTGCTGGATGTACTGCTTGATGCCGCGGGAGTCGATCTCCTTGAAGGCCTCGACGTCCTCAGGGCCGGCGTAGACGGCCTGGGAGACCTGGCTGGTGCCCTGCTTGAAGGTCATGCCGCCGACATTGACCTCCTTGGCCTCCACGCCCAGGTCGAGCAGGCGCACGATGTCAGCCGGGGTCTCGACGACGATGACCGCCTTGAGGGTCTCGTACTTGGGGTTCTTGTAGACGCGGGCGGCCTTCTCCACGCCCAGCACGTGGACCTTCACCTTGCCACCGCCGGTCTGCAGCATGAGGGTCTTGCGCAGCTCGTCGTTGGCGGCGCCGTCGGAGACGGCGAGGATGGCCTCGGCTCCCAGGGACCCGGCCCAGTTGTTGGCGACCTGTCCGTGGACCAGGCGGGAATCGATACGCAGGAGCTTGACGTCCATCAGAGCTCGTCTCCTTCATCGTCGGAAGTGGTGGTGGATGCGGGGGTGAAAACCTCGGAGAGGACCTTGACGCCGTCCGTGGCGGACGTCCGCGCGGCCTCCACGAGCTCGGTGAGGCCGGCCCCGGTGAGACGACGGGAGAGGACCTCGATGATCATGGGCAGGTTGACGCCGGTGACGACGTCGGCATCGTCGCGCCCCGCTGCGAAACAGGCCGCAGCGTTGTAGGGGCTACCGCCGAAGAGGTCGACGAGGATGAGGTGCTCCTGACTGGGGGAGCCTTCGACTGCGGCGGCATACTTCGCCAGCAGGTCGTCGGGGCCCTCGGAGGACTCGAAGGTGACGGCGACGACGTCGTCACTGGGACCGACGATCATCGCGGAGGAGGCGACAAGACCTTCAGCCAGGTGTCCGTGCGCGGCTATAACCAGGGAAACCATGGGCGGGAACCTTTTTCATTCGGGCCGCCGCCAAGGGCTCGTGAGGCCTGGGCAACAGCAACGTGTGTGACATGGCGACGATAAAGACGATCAGCGTGATCGCCACCACTCAGGCGTCCACCACTTTCACACAGAAGCGCACAAAACCAACGAAGATAACGCGCGTTACCAACCCACCACCAGACGTTTACGCAGGAAGTGAGCGTTTTAATCTCATCAATCCCGAACAGGGAGCACTTCAGGCATTACATTGTGTTGTGCGCCACACTACAGGACAATGGTCCTAGTTCTTCGTGGGGCCTCACCCTCGGGGCACGTTGCGCTCGAGCTCGGCCAGCCAGGCCGTCGCGGCGGCGTCGGAGGGCATGCGCCAGTCGCCCCGGGGGGACAGTGAGCCGCCGGCGACCACCTTGGGCCCGTTGGGCAGGGTGGAGCGCTTGAACTGGTTGGTGAAGAAGCGCCGGTGGAACAGCTCGAGCCAGCGACGGATCTCCGGGAGGTCATAGGCGACCCTCTCAGACGGCGGCAGCCCCTCGGGCCAGTCCCCGGCCTTCGCATCCGCCCACGCCTTGTGCGCCAGGAAGGCGATGCGGCTGGGGCGCGAGCCGCGGCGCAGCACGTGCCACAGGGTGAAGTCCTGCAGGGCGTAGGGGCCGATCTTGGCCTGGGTCGACTGGATGGCGCCGCCGGCCTCGGCCGGGACCAGCTCGGGACTGATCTCGGTGTCCAGGATGGACAGCAGCGTGCGCCCGACGGCGTCGTCGAACAGCTTCTCGGCAACCACCCAGCGGATGAGGTGCTGAATGAGGGTCTTGGGGATGCCGGCGTTGACGCCGTAGTGGGCCATCTGGTCGCCCACCCCGAAGGTGCACCAGCCCAGGGCGAGCTCGGAGAGGTCCCCGGTGCCCAGGACGATGCCGCCGCGGTGGTTGGCGATGCGGAAGAGAAAGTCGGTGCGCAGGCCCGCCTGGACGTTCTCGAAGGTGACGTCGTAGAGCTCGCGCTCGCTCGCACCCTCGGGCAGGACCCCGGTGCGGGCGTACTCGCCGTAGGGGTGGCCCATCTCGGTGAGCATCTGGGTGGCGGTGGCCCGGATGTCGAGCTCCTCGAAGGTGCAGCCCAGGCCGACGGCGAGGTCCTCGGCGTTGCGGCGTGTGCCGGCGCTCGTGGCGAAGCCGGGCATGGTGATGGCGTGGATGTCCGAGCGGGGCCGGCCCAGGCGGTCCATGGCGCGGGCGGCGACGATGAGGGCGTGGGTGGAGTCCAGGCCGCCGCTGACACCGATGACGATCTTGGGGTTGCCGATGGCCCCCAGGCGCTGGACGAGGGCGGCCACCTGGATGTTGTAGGCCTCGTAGCAGTCCTGGGCGAGGCGGGCCGGGTCGTCGGGCACGAAGGGGAAGCGGTCCACACGGCGGCGCAGACCGATGTTCGTGCGCGGAGCCGTCAGCTCGGCGGCGCCGATCCGGATGCGCCGGAAGGCCGCCGGGTCGGTGAAGGTGGTGGCCGCGGCCGGGGCACCGGCGACCGGGGAGCTCAGGGTGCGGCCGTTGTCGGCGAAGGTCCCCTGGCGCAGGCGCTCGGCGCGCAGGCCCTCGATGTCGACATCGACGACGGTGGCGCGCGGCCCGTCGGGGAAGCGCTCGGTGGAGCCGAGCAGCTCGCCGTTCTCGTAGACGAGGGTCTGCCCGTCCCAGGCCAGGTCCGTGGAGGACTCGCCCTGCCCGGCGGCGGCGTAGACGTAGGCGGCCAGCCCCCGGGCCGACGACGAGCGGGCCAGCAGCTCACGGTCCTCGGCTCGCCCCACCGTGATGGGCGAGCCCGAGAGGTTGACCAGGACCGTCGCCCCGGCCAGCGCCGCCACGGAGGAGGGCGGGACGGGCACCCACATGTCCTCGCAGACCTCGACGTGGAAGGTCAGGCCGGGGACGTCCTCGACCTCGAACAGAAGGTTCACCCCGAAGGGGACCCGGGCGACCGGCTCGGTACCGCCGGCGCCGTCGGGGCTCTCGGTGCTGTCAGCACCGCCGCGCACGCCGGGCAGCTCAATGCCCTCCACCCCGGCGGGCAGGGCGTCGCCGGGAGCGAAGTGCCGCTTCTCGTAGAACTCCCGGTACGTGGGCAGGTAGGACTTGGGGGCGATACCGCGCACCCGCCCGCCCTGGATGACCAGGGCGCAGTTGTAGAGGCGGTCGCCCAGGCGCAGGGGCGCGCCCACGACGAGCGCGGGCAGGAGGTCGGCGCTGGCGGCGCGCAGGGTCTCGATGGCGGTGAGCACGTCGGACAGGAGGACGTCGGACAGGAGGAGGTCGTCGATGGCGTAGCCGGTCAGGCACAGCTCGGGGAAGGCGGCCAGACAGACACCATCGTCAGCCAGGGTGCGGGCCTGCTCGATGATGGCGGCGGCGTTGGCGGCCGGATCGACCGGCACCACCGGCAGGGTGACGGCGGCGACGCGGGCGAAGCCCTGGTCGTAGGCGGAGAGGAACTCAATATTGGTCGCTGCGGCGTTCACGGTGTCGGTCACGGCTCGATCCTCCCATCGACGGCGCCTTCCTGCGAGACCGCCGCCCTCGTGTCACGGCCAGGGATCTCGGCGCATTAGGGTGCACCTGTCCAGCAGCACGGTGCAGCACGGTGCAGTGCACTGCGCCCACCGCGTCACCCGTGGAACCGGGGGTGACGCGGTGGGCGCAGACGCGATCAGTCAGTACTGGACGGGGGCGGGCTCGTCGAGCATGAGGCACCAGGCCGCGACGTAGACCAGGCACATGGGACCGGCCAGGAGGCAGGCCAGGAGCGCCCCGACGCGCACCGCGGTCACCGGCATGTTCCAGGCCTCGGCCAGTCCCCCGCAGACGCCGCTGAGAATGCGGTGCTCACGGGAACGCCGGGGCAGGGAGGCGCGGAAGCGGGAGAACTCACCCAACCGGCCGGAGGCGGCGCCCTCACCCTCGGAGCCGGTGGACTGACTGAACTGACCGGGGTACTGCTGCTGCGTCATGGCAACAAGTCTGGGCGACAGGGTCTGTCACCCGCTATCGGGGAGCCCCCTGAGAAGTCCCCGATGTTTCTCAAGGCCCGCCCCTGAGTGCTTGCTCAGAACCGGCGGACCACGTAATTTATCACCGGTGCTAACGCGCGTTATCGGATCGACGCGAGGTGGCACAACATTCCCTCACCACACCGATGCCTGCGCCCGTCCGCGCACAGTCCCGTTCACAGCGAGCTCGTTCCCCGGAGGACATGACATGAGTCGGATCACCCGGCCACTCAGTGCACTGACCGCCTTCTGCCTGCTCGCAGCCGGCTCTACGCTGGCCTCCATGCCCGCCGCCGCCTCTGGCCAGGCCCGACCGGCCGCCGCTTCTCCAACCGCTCCGCACACCGACCATGCCGGAGAGCGGTGGCGTCCACAGACCCACTACACACCCCAGAAGAACTGGATGAACGACCCCAACGGACTCGTCTACTACGACGGCGAGTACCACATGTTCTACCAGTACAACCCCGAGGGCTCGGACTGGGGCAACATGTCCTGGGGCCACGCGGTCTCCAAGGACCTGGTCCACTGGGAGGAGCTGGGCGTGGCGATCCCGCACACCTCCCAGTACGGGGTGTTCTCCGGCTCGGCGGTCATCGACACCAAGAACACCTCCGGCCTGGGCAGCCCGGACAACCCGGCCATGGTCGCGGTGTGGACGCGGGCCGACGTCGGCGGCAACCAGTCCCAGTCACTGGCCTACTCCACGGACAAGGGTCGCACCTGGAACCTGTACAACAACGGCGACCCGGTCCTGGACATCGGCTCCAACGAGTTCCGCGACCCCAAGGTCTTCTGGGACGAGACCTCCGGCCGCTGGACCATGGTGGTCTCCCACGCCACCGAGCACCGCATCTCCTTCTACTCCTCGCCCGACCTCATCCACTGGACAGAGCAGTCCAGCTTCGGCGGGGAGGGCATCACCTCGGCGGTGTGGGAGTGCCCGGACTTCTTCCCCCTACCGGTCGACGGCAACACCAAGGAGACCAAGTGGGTCCTCGTGGTCACGGTGGCCGACTCCGCCCAGTACTTCGTGGGCAGCTGGGACGGCTCCACCTTCACCCCCGAGAAGATCCCCCACTACACCGGTGAGGAGGGCACGCCCCTGGCCGACTTCGAGAACGGCTACACCGGCTGGAAGTCCGAGGGCGCCGCCTTCGGATCGGGCCCGGCCACCGGGGACCTGCCCGGGCGCCAGGGCAGGGCCTACGTGGACTCCTTCGGCAGCGGCGACGCCGACACCGGCACGCTGACCTCGGATGAGTTCACGGTCTCCTCGTCCTACATCAACCTGCGCACCGCCGGCGGCAAGCACCCCTACAATCCGCAGGCCACCGGAGACAACGGCGGCGGCAAGCTCCTGGCCGGCTTCGACGGCTCCTGGGACGGCTGGACCGTGGAGGGCACCGCCTTCGGCACCACGCCCCCTCAGGGCGCCACCCCCGGCCAGCAGCCGCTGGTCAACCACTCCAGCGCCGGGCTGCTCAACACCTACTTCGACGCCTCCACCGGGCAGGGCTCGGACGCCACCACCGGCACCGCGACCTCACCGACCTTCACCATCGACTCCGCCTACCTCAACCTCCTCATGGGCGGCGGCAACAACCCGCGCCCCGAGGACGGCACTGACGGGGGCTCCGGGGCGACCGTCGTCGAGCTCGTCGTCGACGGCAAGGTGGTGCGCTCGGCCACCGGCCGCAACCTGGAGGAGCTCAACTGGCAGAGCTGGGACGTCAGCGACCTCAAGGGCAAGTCGGCCCAGATCGTCGTCACCGACACGGCCACCGGCCCCTGGGGACACATCCTCCTGGACGAGGTGCGCGCCTCTGACACGAAGGCCTCCCCCTTCGCGGACAACACCTCGGTCAACCTCGTCGTTGACGGCAAGGTCGTCGCCTCCGCCACCGGCAACAACTCCGGGACCCTGGAGTGGACGAGCATGGACGTCTCCGCCTACAAGGGCCGCAAGGCCCGCCTGGTCATCGAGGACCACAACGGCAACGCCGAGGACTGGGGTCACCTCATGGTCGACCAGATCCTCCAGTCCGACACGAAGGCCTTCTCCGGGGCCGACGTCGTCCCGCGCCTGGACTACGGCAAGGACTACTACGCGGCCGTCACCTGGGACAACGTCCCCAGCGGCAAGCGCTACCAGGTGGGTTGGATGAGCAACTGGGCATACGTGCGCGACCTGCCCACCACCACCTGGCGCACCGCCATGTCCACGGTGCGTGAGATGGGGCTGACCCGGGTGGACGGCACGCTGCGTCTGACCGCCCAGCCGGTGACGGCCCTGGAGTCCCTGCGCACCGGCCAGGAGCTCACCCGGAGCGACACCGACATCCCGGCGGGCGACACCTCCCTCGGCCAGGCCGCCCAGGGAACCTCCCTGGACATCAGCGTCGACCTGAGTCCCGGCCAATCATCCTTCGCCGGCCTCAAGGTCCTCGACAACGGCGAGCAGTACACGCTCATCGGCTACGACGCCAAGGCCGAGCAGCTCGTCGTGGACCGCACCCACTCCGGGGTCAGCGACTTCTCCCCGAAGTTCCCGGGACGTTCCACTGCCCCGCTGTCACCGGACAGCAAAGGGCAGGTCCACCTGCGCATCATCGTCGACGCCCACTCCGTAGAGGTCTTCGCCGCCGACGGCACCCCCGTCATCACCGAGACCGTCTACCCCAAGGAGAACGCCACGAACGTCTCACTCCACGCCGAGGGCGGTACGGCGCACCTGAACTCGCTGAGCCTGTGGCACCTGGGATCCCCCCAGGAGTCCACCGGGGCCGCCGAGGGCCCCGACTCCCCCGGCCCCGGCAAGCCGGCCGCGTACAAGCCGGCCGGCCACGGTCAGGCGGAGGCCGCCGCCGCGACGAGCCCGGCCGCAGCGGCCGCCGGCACAGGCACGTCGGGCAGGTTCCCGCTGGCCCGCACCGGGGCCTCCGTGACGCTGGGCGTCCTGGCCACGCTCGCCACCGCAACCGGCGCCTACGTGCTGCGCCTGCGCCGTCGGCGGGCCTGAGAGACGGCGCGACGCGCCGTCAGGCCGAGCAGCGGCGGATGATCTGCCCGGGCAGGAGCGTCTCGTCAGGCACCTCCCCGCCCCGCATGAGGGTCAGCAGGTGGGAGACGGCCACCCGCCCCATCTCCTCGAAGGGCAGGGCGATCGTCGTCAGGGCCGGATGGACCTGGTCGGCGATGAGCTCCTGGTCATCGATCCCGATGACGGCCACATCCTCGCGCACCCGCAGGCCCTGCGCGCGGATCGCGTCGTAGGCCCCCAGCGCCATGCGGTCATTGCCGCACACCAGACCGGTCAGCCAGGGATGATCCGTCAGGAGACGGGCGGCGGCGGCGTACCCTCCCCGGGTGGTGCCGTGACCGACGGCCACGTGAACAGTGCTCCAGGGGATTCCGGCCTGCTCCAAGTAGGTCCGGCAACCGACACGCCGGCCCGGGGCGGCCTCACCGTCCTTCGGATCGAGCTCGATGACGCCGATGTCGCGGTGATGCCCCTCCAGGAGGGCCTGAGCGGCCAGCCGCCCCATCTGCTCCTCGTCGGGACGCACGCAGGGAAGACCGGAGAGCGGGTCGATGCAGTGGACCAGGACGGTGGGGATCTCACGGGCCTGCGCCGGCATACGGACCCGGCAGTTCCAGCCCGTGGCGTAGATGATGCCCTCGACCCGGGACTTCAGAAGCGTCTCGAAGGCTTCGGAGTCCGTGGTCGTCTCGGTCGAGGACGGCACGATGAACAGGGTGTAGCCGGCACGTCGGACCGTGTCCTGGATACCGCGGATCGTGGCGGCGCCGAAGGGACTGGTGACGATCTCGGAGACCAGGCCAATGAGAGCGGAGCGGCGCGACGCCAGGGCGCGCGCACCGCCGTGCGGGCGGTAGCCGAGCTGCGCGGCCACGTGCTGGACGCGCTCACGGGTCTCCGGGGCGATACGGGCGTCGTCGCGGTTGTTGAGCACGAAGGACACCGTGGTGCGCGAGACGCCGGCCTCCCTGGCCACGTCCTCCATGGTGGTCCTGTAGGTGTCCTTCACCCAGCCCCCTCCCGGCCTCACCGACTCCGCCGTCAGCCCGCCCGGTCCGGACCCGGCACGTGCTCCACCTGGCATCCTGTCCGCAGTCTGCCAGGACGACGGCGCAGCGCATAACCCTGAACGCCGGCAAGCGGGTCTCAGGCACCGCACGACACCTGAACCCGTCACACATCCACGGAGACACCCCTTAGGCTGATTGCCGTGACCACGACATCCACCCCCGATTTCACGGTGCGCGCCGTCCTGTGGGACATGGACGGCACTCTCATGGACTCCCAGCCCTTCTGGGACGAAGCCTTCATCCACCACTGCCAGGCCCTGGGCGGCGACCCGCGTCCCGAGCTCGTCGCCCAGATGACGGGAGCCTCCATCCGTCAGGCCCGAGAGCTCATCGCCGCCACCGGCGCCACCCGTTCCTGGGACGATCCGGCCACGCAGGAGGCCTTCGAGGCGATCGCGCACGACGTCGAGGCCTCCGTGAGCGCCGCCCCTCCCCTGCTGCCCGGAGCACTGCGGATCACCTCGGCGCTGTCGGAGGTGGGGCTGGCCCAGGGGATCGTCTCGGCCTCACCGCGCCGGATCGTCGAGAAGGTGGCCTCCGCGCTCGGCGACGTCTTCGCCGTCCTGGTCACCGGTGACGACGGCGTCGGGGCCAAGCCCGATCCACTGCCCTACGCCACAGCGGTCGAGCACCTCGACCTGCGCCCCGAGGACTGCGTCGTCGTCGAGGACTCCCCGACAGGGGCGGCCTCGGCCCGGGGCAACGGGATCCACGTCGTGCAGATCGGGGCGACCAAGCACTTCCCGGCCGATCCCGGCCTCGTCGTCGTCCCAGACCTGGCGTCGATCACCCCGCACCTGCTGCTGTGGGCACAGCGCTGAAGCGGGCCGACGCGAGGCAGGACACCCGCTCATGACCGGCGCCCGCGCACAGAACCGGCCCGGGAACGCGAGGTTCCCGAGCCGGATGGGACGAGTAGGGATTCTGATGAGGACTCGTGAGGGCCGAGCGCGATGCGGCGCGACCCCCGCAACCCCTCAGACCGTCAGGCGGCCTTGGGTCGCTGAGGGGTCTCCGGAGTCTCCTGGACCTCCCACTGGCTGCGCAGGCAGTCGGCGTAGAGGCGGATCTCCGCCACCAGGTCGGTGGACAGGGCCTCCGCGGCGGCCGTCCCGGGCGTGGTCGAGCACAGCCACTGCAGCTGGAGGCCATCGATGAGGGCGACCAGGCTGCGCGCCACAAGACGCGAGGGCATCTGCGGGTCCACGAGCCCGGCGGCCTTGCCGGCCTCGAAGCTGGACTCGAACCGCTCGACGGCGGCGTTGAGGTGGTTGGCCATCCACCGGTGCGCAGGGTGCTCGGCGTCGAGGACCGAGACCGCCGTGGCGGTGTAGATCGCCGTGAGGTCTCGGTGGGCGACGTTGCACTCGAGCAGCTCGATGTAGCGCTCCAGCAGGGCCCAGGGGTTGCCGTCAAGGTCGGAGACTGCTGCGACCTCGAGGGTGTCCAGGTTGCCGACGGTGTCGACGGGAACCTCGACGGCGTCACCATCGACAGCCGGGGACTCCACGAGAATGCTCAGGGCGTCCTCACGGTCACGACGCTCCAGCACCTTGGCGAAGAGCTCGTCCTTGGAGGAGAAGTGGTGCAGCAGTCCGGCCTTGGAGATGTCCGCTGCGTTGGCGATGTCGGCCAGGGAGGTGCCGGCATACCCGTGCTCTCCGAAGAGAACCACGGCTTCATTGAGGATGCGTGCTCGCTTGTCCTCGCTGCCCGCTCGGGGGCGCCCGGGTCCGCGCCGCCTAGCCGGGGCAGCTTGGGGCGAAGTCGGGGTACTGACAGTGTTCATGGCCGAATCATGGCACCTTCCAGTAAGGGAATTGCAAGGCAGAAAGGCCCTCATCCGAATAATCCGCTCAAGTGTGACCTCCACGTGCCCTCGCCGTGACGTGAGTGACGACTTGGTCTCGGTTTTTACACAATTAACCGGCTCCTACCAGCGCAGAGATCTCCGACCACATGGTCTGTTGCGGCTGCTGGGATTGCTGGCAACCACCCCTTCCCGCCAGCACTCGGAACTCTTTGCGACTTCACTCAGGTTCGCACGGCATAGTAGTGTTGATCACAGTTGTGTAACACTTACGGGATTCTTGTCTCCGGTTCAAATACCTGCCGTGAATCTCCCCGTCGACGACGCCCGGCCCACACACCCTGCGGATGACCGGCACCCGGCTGCACGCGACTGACGCATCGAGAAGTCAATCGGACGTTGACCACCGGGCCGCCAGCGCCTCGACGCCGCGTGTGACCTTGGGCGCGCAGGAGTAGCTCCCGGCGGGTCGGTTGGATGCGCACCCCTACGATGGTCGCATGCGCCCCTCGACCCCGCAGCCGCCGCGGCGCCCCTCCCGCCCCGGCAGCGCCTCGTCGTCGGCGTCGGGACGCCGTCCGACGTCCGCCGGGCATCGCCGCAGCCCAGCCGGCCAGCACTCCACTCATCGTCATTCGTCAGACGCACCCGATCCCGCCAGCCGGCGAGCACTCGCCGTCGCCCGCCGCGAGCGGCGGCGCCGACGCTCGCGCAGCCGGATCCTCTACGGCACGACGCTGGTCGTAGCGCTGCTCCTGATCGTCGTCGGACTGCGAGCCTGGGGGCTCCACCCCGGTTTCGCCCTGCCACTGGGCTCCTCCGCACAGCAGTCTTCAACCCCGGCGAAGGCCAAGGCCCCGTCCTCCGTCCGGGCGTCCGCCGGCCGTGCGGCCTCACCGTCGTCGTCGGCCGCCGCCTCCGCCTCATCGACACCATCGGGCTCGGCGCTGCCATCCCCACGACTGGACACCGAGGGCTTCGCGCACTCCGGCGCCGTCGGCAACGGCACCTGGACGATCGCGCCGGCCGTGCCCGTCTCCCGGCCCGCGGCCGCAACCGTCTACCGCTACGTGCTGCGGGTCGAGGGCGGCACGCATGTCGACGCCGCGACAGCGGCCCCCATCGTGGAGCGCATCCTCAATGACGAGCGCGGCTGGCCCACCGCGCAGAACACGTCCTTCCAGCCGGTGGCCGACCCCGCGAGCGCGGACTTCACCCTCAATATCGCCACGCCGCCCAGCGCCGACGCCCTGTGCTCACCGCTGGACACCGGCGGCATGTGGAGCTGCCGCAACGGGGACAACGTGGTCATCAACTCCGACCGGTGGAACTGGGGCGCCATCACCTACCCCGACGTCGACTCCTACCGCATCTACGTCACCAACCACGAAGTAGGTCACTTCCTCGGGCACGAGCACGAGTTCTGCGCCGGAGCCGGCCTCAAGGCCCCACTCATGGCCCAGCAGAGCCACGACCTGGCAGGCGGCTGCGTGTACAACGCCTGGCCCACTGAGGACAACCAGCCCGGCTGAGGTCCGCGACGACGCGGACAGCGCAAAGGGGCGGGCCCACCACTCAGGTGGGCCCGCCCCCTCATCACTGGCCCGTCACTGGCCTGTCAGTGCCCCGTCGCGGCCTCCGCCTCGCTCGGCCGCCTCAGTCGGGGTTCGGGCTCAGGCCGGCGAGGACGCCGAGGACGCGGACGGCAGGTGCGCCTCGCCCTCGGCCCGCAGCGTGAGCCCGTCGGTGCCGTCGACCTTGTCGACGACGACCTTCTGCCCGTCGAGGACCTCCCCGGCCAGCAGCATGCGGGCCAGGCGGTCGCCGATCTCGCGCTGGACGAGGCGGCGCAGTGGCCGGGCCCCGTAGGCGGGGTCGTAGCCCTCGTTGGCCAGCCAGCTGCGGGCGGCGTCGGTCACCTCCAGGCTCAGGCGCCGGTCCGTCAGGCGCCTGGCGATGCGGGCCAGCTGGATCTCGACGATCTCACCCAGCTCCTCCTTGGAGAGGGCCTCGAAGATGATGATGTCGTCGAGGCGGTTGAGGAACTCCGGCTTGAAGGAGGCCTGAACCACGCTCATGACCTCGTTGCGCTTCTCCTCGGGGCTGGTGAGCGGGTCGGTGAGGAACTGGCTGCCCAGGTTCGAGGTGAGCACGAGGATGACGTTGCGGAAGTCGACCGTGCGCCCCTGACCGTCGGTGAGGCGGCCGTCGTCGAGCACCTGCAGGAGGATGTCGAAGATCTCAGGGTGGGCCTTCTCGACCTCGTCGAGCAGGACCACGGAGTAGGGCCGACGCCGCACGGCCTCGGTGAGCTGGCCGCCCTCCTCATAGCCGACGTACCCGGGAGGGGCACCCACGAGGCGCGCCACGGAGTGCTTCTCGGAGTACTCGGACATGTCGATGCGCACGATGGCGCGCTCGTCGTCGAAGAGGAACTCGGCCAGCGCCTTGGCCAGCTCGGTCTTGCCCACGCCCGTGGGGCCCAGGAAGAGGAAGGAGCCGGTGGGGCGGTCGGGGTCGGAGATGCCGGCCCGCGAGCGGCGCACCGCGTCGGCCACGGCGGCCACGGCGGCCTTCTGCCCGATGAGGCGCTCGCCGATGACGTCCTCCATGGTCAGGAGCTTCTCGGTCTCACCCTGGAGGAGCTTGCCCACGGGGATGCCGGTCCAGGAGCCCACGACCTCGGCGATCTCGGGGGCGCCGACCTTCTCAGCGATCATCGGCTCGCCGGCGGTCTGCTCGGCGGCGTCGTCGGCGGCCTCGGCCTCGCGGATCTGGCGCTCCAGGGCGGGCATGTCGCCGTAGCGCAGGCGGCCGGCCTCCTCGAAGTTGCCCTCGCGCTCGGCCAGGTCGGCGCGGGTGCGCATCTCGTCCAGGGCGGCGCGCAGCTCACCGACCTTGTTGTGGCCGGCCTTCTCGGCCTCCCATCGGGCGTTGAGCGAGGCCAGCTCCTCGGAGGCGTCGGCCAGCTCGGCGCGCAGGCGCTCGAGGCGGTCGACGTCGGCGGGGTCGGCCTTGGAGACGTCCTCGATGGACTCGTCCAGGTAGGCCTCCTCCATGCGCATGCGGTCCACGCGGCGGCGCAGCTCGTCGATCTCGACGGGGCTGGAGTCGAGCTCCATGCGCAGCCGGGAGGCGGCCTCGTCGACGAGGTCGATGGCCTTGTCCGGCAGCTGGCGACCGGTGATGTAGCGGTCGGAGAGGGCCGCGGCCGCCACGAGGGCGCCGTCGGAGATGGTCACCTGGTGGTGGGCCTCGTACTTGGGCGCGATGCCGCGCAGGATGGCGACGGTGTCCTCGACGCTGGGCTCACCGACGAAGACCTGCTGGAAGCGACGCTCCAGGGCGGGGTCCTTCTCGATGTTCTCGCGGTACTCGTCCAGGGTGGTGGCACCCACCATGCGCAGCTCGCCGCGGGCCAGCATGGGCTTGAGCATGTTGCCGGCGTCCATGGCGCCCTCGGAGCCGCCGCCGGCGCCGACGACGGTGTGCAGCTCGTCGATGAAGGTGATGACCTCGCCGTCGGAGTCCTTGATCTCCTTGAGGACGGCCTTGAGGCGCTCCTCGAACTCGCCGCGGTACTTGGCGCCGGCCACCATCCCGGACAGGTCCAGGGAGATGAGGCGCTTGTCGCGCAGGGACTCGGGGACGTCGCCGGCGACGATGCGCTGGGCCAGGCCCTCGACGACGGCGGTCTTGCCGACGCCGGGCTCGCCGATGAGGACGGGGTTGTTCTTGGTTCGCCGGGACAGGACCTGCACGACGCGGCGGATCTCGGCGTCGCGGCCGATGACCGGGTCGAGACGGCCCTCACGTGCGGCCTCGGTGAGGTCGGTGCCGTACTTCTCGAGGGTCTTGTAGGTGCCCTCGGGGTTGGCGGAGGTCACGCGGGAGGAGCCGCGGACCTGCGGCAGGGCCTCGATGAGGGCCTCCGGGGTGGCGCCGGCGTCAGCCAGGATGCGGGCCACGGTGGGGGTGGAGCCGGAGGTGTCACCCTTGGCCAGACCGATGAGCAGGTGCTCGGTGGAGATGTACTCGTCGGACAGCTCCTTGGCGACCGTCGAGGCGGCCTCCAGGGCGGCCAGCAGCGAGCGCGAGGGCTGGGGCTGGGTCATGGAGGAGCCCGAGGAGGTGGGCAGCTGGGTGAGGATGCGGCGTGCGGAGGCGCCGACGGCCTGGCGGGCCGCGGCGTCGGGGCAGACGGCGGCCAGGAGTCCTGCGGCGACGCCGTCGGGCTGGGAGAGGAGCTCAACGAGCAGATGCGCGGGCTCGATCTGGGGGTTACCTGCCGCGGCAGCAGCCTGCATGGCCCCGGAGATCGCCTCCTGCGACTTGGTGGTGTAGTTGGTGTCCATACGGATCTCCTTCGAGAGGTGGTCACGTCTTGCGTCTTCTGGTCACCACAACCTTCGCAGAGTTGAGTCTATTCCACTCAACTTCTCGGAGCGACAGTGACGTGGGCTACTCCTGGGGTCGCTCTCGTCGCATTCCCGCCGGTCATCGCGGCCGCCCGCGACATGCCAGCCGAGCATTTGACACACCACTGTTCGACGACGCCGCTATGGTCGCGTCACGATCACGCCCCCGCCCCGGAGACATCATGAGAACCACGCGCGCCGCCCTCGCTCTGGCCACCTTCCTCATCCTGACGGGCTGCTCACAGGGCAGCCTCTCGTCAGCGGGCTCGCACGGAGCGACCGGCTCGTCCCCCGCGGCCGCGGCGACGTCGTCGAGCGGGGCCGGCGCAGCCGCGCAGCCCAGCGCGAACGCCTCCGGCAGCGCCGCCCCCTCCATCCCGGCAGGCCACCAGGCGATCACCGCACCGACCTCCGGCCTCACCTTCGCGGTTCCCGAGGACTGGCAGGACATCAACGCCCTTCCCGAGGCCCAGAAGGCGCTCCTCGCCCGGGCCCAGGGGCAGGATCCCTCAGTCCTCTCCCAGCGCCTGAGCAGCACCGACGCCTTCTACGGCCGGTTCTCGCAGAGCGGCGGACTGTCCTTCAGCAGCGCCGCGGTCGCCAAGGAGGCCGAGGCCTCGTCGACGCCCCCGTCCCAGGAGAGCCTGGACGAGGTCATCACTCGGCAGGGCGGCACGCCGACGGGCTACTCCACCAAGCAGTCCACCTACGGGCAGGCCGCCGTCGACACCTCGACCGCACAGGTTCAGGGCGTCCAGACGGCCGGCGCGGTCGTCGCCGTTCCGACGTCGTCGGGCACCTATGTACGCATCGCCGTGACGGCCGGCAGCGCCGAGGAGGTCGACACCATCGTGTCCACCATCCTCACGACGGTCCGCTGACACCCCCTCGACGCCAGGCCTCCACAGCGGCCCCCGCCGTTGGGGAGTTGTCTCCATAGAGCATTCCCGGCCGACCATGATGTCCTACCAAGGTCCTTGTCCCTCAGACCTCGGAGCATCATGAAATCCGTACGCACCGCTGCGACCCTACTGGCCGGCCTCGCCCTGGTTGCCACCCCCACCCTGACCGCCTGCTCACAAATCATGTCGGGCTCCGACTCATCCAGCTCGGCCGACTCCGACAGCTCATCAGCATCGGACAAGAGCGACACCAAGGACCGCAAGGAGGACGCCGAGGCGGACAAGAGCGACAGGGACGACGACAAGGACGACGACAAGGACGACGACAAGGCCTCCGCCAGCAGCGCCTCGTCCAGCCAGGCCGACGCGTCGGCGAAGCCGATCCCCGCCGACAGCCAGGAAGTCTCCGGCACCAGCGTCAGCCTCACCTTCGCCGTACCGAAGGACTGGCAGGACCTCAAGAACCTCGACCCCGCGGAGAAGGAGAGCATCGCCCAGACGATGGGCACCAACGCCGCCAGGCTCGACCAGCAGAACGCCGCGTTCGACATCGTCTACCGCGCCAAGGAGGCCAGCCCCGCGGGGTTCTACAACAACGTCAACATGGCCTCGCAGCCTCTGCCTCTGAAGTCCACACCTACCGAGAGTGAGGTCACGTCAGTCCTCACCCAGCAGAGCGCAACCCTCACGGAGTACTCCACCAAGCAGACCGCCACGGGAGAAGCCGCGGTGGGGACCTACACGCTGGAGGCGGCCGGCAACAAGGCTTATGGAACCCTCATCCTGGTTCCGACCTCGAAGTCCTCGGGCGGCCCCACCGGCTACGCGTCGATCTACGTGTCCGCCGGCTCTGCGGAAGAGGCGAAGCAGATCAGCAACACGATCCTCGACACGATCCACTGAGCACGGCCAGGGGCGTGTCACTCCGAGCAGGGGCACTCCACGCAGCCGGGGGCGTTCGACGCCGTCGGGGACAGGAATCCTGTCACCCTACGCGCAGGATGCCCCTCTGCCCGGAGCGGACTGCACCCGGCCGCGCGCCATGCGCCCGACCGCCGGGAGAACGTAGGCTCGACGTCGATGACCGCGCCGCTTCGCCACAGCCCTCGCCCCGACGAGCCCTCCAGGTGCGTCGACGAGGTCACTGTGGCCGCCCGTCGGGACGAGCTCCTGGCCAAGGCGGCCACACTGCCCGGCGCCTGGGCGGGGAACAAGCCCGAGTGGGACATCCCCGTCGCCTCGGTGGGCCCTCGCCTCTTCCTGCTGCTCATCCCCCACACCGACGGCCGCCTCCTGGCCAACGTCAAGCTCGACCCCGAGGACGTCGTCGCCGTGCGAACCGCCTACACGTGGGTGGAGCCGGGCTTCCACCAGTCCAAGCGGCACTGGGTGAGCATCGACCTCACCAGCCCCGACTACCTCGCGGATGACGCCACCGACATGGTCGAGGACTCCTACCGGCTCGTCCTGTCCCTCCTGACCCGACGCGTTCGCGAGGCCGTCCTCCTGGCCGACGCCGCGGGCTCACCCGCCCGCCCCACCTGGCAGTGGTGAGACGCCGCCCCGCTGATGCGCCCGGAGGTCGAGCCGGCCTCAGGTGACGCAGGTGCGCAAACCTGGCACTATTCAGGCGAGGCCGTCGTCATCCGACGTCCGGCCACCCGACGGAAGGAGACACACATGGGACTTGATGACCTGGCGAAGAAGGCCGGTGGCACTCTCAGCTCCGACAAGGCCGAGGCGATCAGCGACAAGGCGCTGGACGCCGCAGCCGGTGCTGCCAAGAAGGCGACCGGCGGCAAGTACGACGACAAGATCGACGCCGCCCGCGACGCCGTCGACGGCAAGCTCGGCACGGAGTGATCCAGCTGAGAGTCCGCCTACCCTTAGGCACCGCGGTCTTCTGATCGCAGGAGTGAGGGCCCCGCACAGCTCAGTGCGGGGCCCTCACGCGATCCCGGCTCCTCTGGGCTCCCCCCTCACCTCGTGAGGTCACCGGCCGCCACAGTCCGGTGACCACCACCGCGGGGCCCGGTCGTCTCCCACCGAGATGTCTCATCCGCCTCCCTGGGGCTGCCGGCGCTCGTCTACTGCGCGTTGAGCGCGGCGGTCGGAGGCGTGCGGGAGGCCCGAACAGCCGGGTACACGCCGGCCAGGGCGCCGATGGCGATGGTGATGCCCAGCCCACCGGCGACGGCGATCACCGGTAGGGTGAAGGGCCAGCCGTTGGCGGCCGACATCCCGGCGGTCACCCCGATCCCGATGACGCACCCCAGGGCACCGCCCAGGGAGGCCAGCAGCAGCGCCTCGGTCATGAACTGCACGAGGATGTGCACGCGCATCGCGCCCAGGGACCGCCTCAGCCCGATCTCCCGACGGCGTTCGAGCACCGAGATGATCATCGTGTTGGCCACCCCGATACCGCCGACGAGCAGGGCGATCGAGCCCACTCCCAGCAGCAGGCCGGTGAAGGCCTTGTCGGCCGCGTTCTTGGCCTCCAGGGCGTCCGAGGGGCGCGAGACCTTGACCTCATTGGGGGCCTGCGGCGAGATCGACGGCGCCAGCAGCTTGCGCACCGTGGGGACGGCGGTGTCCTGGCTGCGCGTGTAGACGGTCGTCGGCTTGGCGTCGTGCCCCAGCAGGTCGCTGGCCGCGCCCTGACCGACGAGGGCGGCGTTGTTGAGCTCGGGAGCCAGCACCACCGGCTTGAGGATGCCGACCACGGTGAACCAGTTGCCGCCGATCCACACCTTGGTTCCCGGCGAGACGACACCGAGGCGCTGGGCCGCCGTCTGCCCCAGGACCGTGGCCGGGTACTTGCTGGTGGCCTCGTTGAGCCAGGTGCCCTTGTCCACCTGTCCGGCCACGACGTCGAGCAGCGACCTGTCCGCGGCCAGGGTGGTGATGCCGCCCGAGGCGTTCTTGTCGATGAGCGGGGTGCGGTAGACCAGCGAGTTCTTGACCAGGCCGGTGCTCGAGGCGCTCTGGACGTTGTCGATGAGGCGGACCTTGCCGACGCTGTCCTGCGGCAGGGAGGAGGAGTTGCCGAAGAGGTCCTGCCCGGCGGTGGCCGTCAGCAGGTTGGTCCCCAGGGAGTCGAGCTGGGCGGAGAGCTGGGCGCGGCTGGAGGTCGAGATGCCCACCACCGAGATCATGGCGGCGATACCGATGGCGATCCCCAGGGCGGACAGGAAGGCGCGGGTGGGGCGGGCCCTGATGCCGGTGCCTCCCAGGCGCAGCACGTCGCTCAGACGCAGCCGCGAGCGCTGGAGCCGCCGGGCCGGGGCGCTTCCGGCCCGCTCGGCCGCGGACCGGTCACGCCGGAGCGTAGACGTCGTCATGGACGATCTCCTTCTGGCTTGAGTCCCCCACGATGCGGCCGTCGCGGATGGCGATCTGCCTCGGGAGCTGGGCGGCCAGCTCGTTGTCGTGGGTGATGACGATGATCGTGGTGCCTTGGGCGTGGAGCTCGTGGAGGAGCTCGACGATCGAGGCACCGGAGGTGGAGTCGAGGTTCCCGGTGGGTTCGTCGGCCAGCAGCAGTGGGGGCTCGCCGACGACGGCCCGGGCGATGGCCACGCGCTGGCGCTCGCCGCCGCTCATCTGGTGGGGACGGTGGTCGAGCCGGTGGGCCAGGCCGACGCGCTTCAGGGCGGCCCGGGCGCGCCGACGCCGCTCGGAGCGGGGGACCCCGCTGTAGAGCAGGCCGTCGGCGACGTTGTCGACCGCGTTGACCCCGTCGGCCAGGTGGAACTGCTGGAAGACGAAGCCGATGCGGCTGGCCCGCAGGGCCGAGAGCCTGGCGTCGGACAGGGAGCCGACGTCGACGCCGTCGATCTCGACGGTGCCGGCGCTGGGCCGGTCCAGGGTGCCGATGAGGTTGAGGAGCGTGGACTTGCCCGAGCCGGAGGGGCCGACGATGGCGACGAACTCGCCGTCGTCGATCTCCAGGCTCACGCCGGCGCAGGCGGCCACGGGCGGCTCCCCGTAGGTTCGTTGCACGTCACGCAGGGACAGGATGCGGCTCATGTCTGCGGCACCACCACTCGCTGTCCCTCGGAGAGGCCCTCGCCGGAGACCTCCACGCGCCCACCTGCGAACAGCCCGATGGCGACCGGCACCTTGCGGGTGGTGCCGCCGGACTCGACGATCTCGACGCCGTACTGGTCGGCGCTCAGGGCCAGTAGGGCCCCGACCGGCACCGACAGGACGCCGGTTCGCTTCTCGCTGGGCAGGTCGACGGTGACGGAGACCTCCTGGAAGTTGGCGGTCGCCGAGGCGTCGGTGAGGGTGACGGTGATGGGGATGACTCGTTCCTTGGACTCACCGGAGCCGGAACCGGTACCCGACCCGGAGCCGGAGGACTTCTCGGTGGGGGTGCCCACGGAGGTGATCTTCCCGGTAGTGGTCTTGGCGTCGGGCAGCTTGATGGTCACGGCGGTGCCGACGACGGCGAGCTTCTGGTCGGAGAGCTTGATGTTGGCGTCGACCACCTGGGTGGTGGAGGTGACGTCGAAGAGCTCGGCGTCGGCGGCGACCCGGTCCCCCACCCGGGCGGTGACCGTCCCCACGCGCAGGTCGCCGGGGGTGAAGACCATCCGTCCCAGCGGGATGGTGCCGGTCTGGGGCAGGCCGACGTCCTTCTGCCACTTCATGATGGCGCTGGTGGTGGCCCAGCTGAAGTGGTTGTCGGGCTCGTAGTCGAAGTAGCCCATGCCCTGGAGCAGGGTCTCGAGCTGGCGGATGTCCTCACCGTTCTCCATCCCGGCCTCGAAGGTGCGCCAGGCGGGCAGGGAGCCGTGCATGAGGTAGGCGATCTCGCTGCCCGTGCGGTAGAGGACGTCGCCCTGGGTCAGGACGGCCCCGGAGGCCGGCACCTGGATGAGGACGCCCTCGAAGCCCGACTTGAACTTGCGCGAGTCGGAGTAGCGCAGGGTCCCGGACACGGAGGTCTGCCCCTGGAGGTCCCCCTTGGTGATGGTGTCGGTGGCTCCGCTGAAGGTCGGCGTCGTCGGCCTGGCCTTGACCGCGAAGGGGCCCGACCTGGAGGCGAAGGCGCCTGCACCGGCGCCCGTGGCCAGGATCGCGGCGGCCCCCATGGCCAGGAAGGCCCGGCGTCGGGTGCGGTGGGCCGTACCCGGCTTGTCCGCGGTGCCGTTCGAGCCGTCGTCGACCTGCGTGGAGGTGGTGGTCTGATCCATGTGTCTGCCTGTCTGAGTGTGTGTCCGCGCGGCAGCCCTGCTGCGCGGGCCTGTGGTCCGTTGGCGCCGGAAGGGCGCCGCGTTACTTGTTCCCGATCTGGGAGAAGCACTTGTTCATGACGTCCTGGGGGATGTCACCGTTGATCTGGATGCCCTTGCCGGCCTCGGGGTCGGGCACGTCGTAGCCCTCCTTGCGCAGGCACTCGGCGGCCTTGACCAGGTCCTGCTGCGTCTCGGGCTTGGCGAGGTCCTCGGTGCCGGGGGCGGGGCCGACGATCTGCTCGCACTCCTGGGCGGCCTTGGTGGCGGCCTCGGTCTCGGGGAACTGCACGTTGCCGTTGGCGTCGGGGTCGGAGACGTCGATGCCCTTGTCGCGCATGCACTTGGCCATCTTGAGCAGGTAGTCGTCCCCGCTGGTGGCGGAGGCGGAGGCCGCGGCCGAGTCCGCCTTCGAGCCCTGGGAGCATCCGGCCATGAGTCCGACGGCGCACACGGCGCAGGTCAGGACCGTGGCGGCGCGGGTGAGGATCCGAGTGCTGAGGGGCTTGTTCATGGAGGGGTCCTTTCGGCTCACGTGGGTCGGGGCGCGGAGGCACCCGTTCGTTCGAGGAACAGCCAACCGTGAGCGGTGTTGCCATGGGGTTCACAATTTCGCTTATGTTGTGGCAACACGGGGGCTGGTTCGCTGGGGGACCGGCCGAACACACCACAGCGAAGGAGACAGGGCCATGCGCGTGCTCGTCGTGGAGGATGAGGAGTATCTGGCCGAGGCCATCGCCACCGGGCTGCGGCGCGAGGCGATGGCCGTTGACGTCGTCGGCGACGGGGCCAGCGCCCTGGAGCAGGTGGAGATCAACGACTACGACATCATCGTCCTGGACCGGGACCTGCCCGTGGTCCACGGCGACGAGGTCTGCCGCCGGGTGGTCAGCGACCATCCCAGCACGCGGGTCCTCATGCTCACCGCGTCCCGGACCCTGGACGCGCGCGTGGGCGGCTTCGAGCTGGGGGCGGACGACTACCTCACCAAGCCCTTCGAGTTCCCCGAGCTGGTGGCCCGGCTGCGGGCCCTGGGGCGACGCAGCCAGCCGGCGCGCACCCCGGTCATCGAGGCCCACGGAGTGCGCCTGGACCCCTTCCGCCGGGAGGTCTACCGCGACGGGCACTTCATTCACCTCAGCCCCAAGGAGTTCGCGGTCCTCCAGGTCCTCATGGAGGCCGAGGGCGGGGTCCTCAGCGCCGAGACGCTCCTGGAGAAGGCCTGGGACGCCAACGCCGACCCCTTCACCAACTCCACGCGGGTGACGATCTCCCACCTGCGTCGCAAGCTCGGTGAGCCGCGTGTGATCCAGACGGTCCCCGGCGCGGGCTACAGGTTCAGCGCATGAGCGGGCAGGGGGCCCAGGCGACCCGGGCCGACGACGCGGCACAGCACGGCGCCGACAGCGGGCCCTGTGACGCCCGCGATGCCCATGAGGCCCGACCGGGTCGCACGGAGCGGTTGCGTCGCGCTCAGCACCTGAGTATCCGGGCACGCCTGACCCTGACCTACGCCGGGATGGTGACGGCAGCCGGCGTGGTCCTCATCGCCCTGGTCTACTTCTACACGCGCTACGTCACGCTCTCCATCGCCTTCGACCCGCCTCAGCAGACTCCCGTCATCGATGCGACGACTCCGCAGGCCGCCAAGGTGGACACGAACCTGTTCGATCTGCTCGGCAGCATCATGCGCTCGGCCGTCGGAGCGCTGGCGCTGCTCGTGGTGCTCTCCGGGACCGTCGGCTGGATCCTGGCGGGGCGGATGCTGCAGCCGCTGTCCTCGATGAATGCGGCGGCCAAGCGCGCCGCCTCGGGTGACCTCAGCCAGCGGCTGGACCTGTCCGGCCCTCGCGACGAGATCCACGACCTGGCGGACACCTTCGACAACATGCTGGCCTCCCTGGAGCGCTCCTTCTCCGTCCACCGCCGGTTCGCGGCCAACGCCTCCCACGAGCTGCGCACGCCACTGGCCACCACGCAGACGATGATCGACGTCGCCCTGTCCGACCCGCAGGCCTCGGCCGAGGACCTGCGCCGGGTACTGACCCGGGTCCTGGAGACCAACCGCGCCAACCGGGAGACGATTGACGCCCTGCTGGACCTGGCAGACGCCCAGTCCGGGAAGCCGGCTCACGAGGACGTGGACATGGAGGTCACGGTCCGTGACGCCCTGGGCCTCATCGCGCCGGAGGTCGCTGAGTACGATCTTCACGTCTCCACCCACCTGCTGCCCGCCCGGGTCCCCGGCGACCCGGTGCTGCTGCGCCAGAGCGTGTCCAACCTGCTGCGCAATGCGGCCCGCTACAACGTCGAGGGCGGCCGCATCACCGTGGGCATGGCGCGCCTGGATGACGGCGTGCGTCTGACGATCCGCAACGACGGCCCCGTAGTGGCGGCCGAGAGCGTGGAGTCCCTGCGCGAGCCCTTCGTCCGCGGTGAGGGACGGGGGCGGACCCGGGGCTCCGGGCACGGACTGGGCCTGGCGATCGTCACGGCCGTGGCCACCGCGCACGGCGGCGAGCTCCGTCTGAGCGCCAATCCTGACGGCGGGCTGACGGCTGTCCTCGAGCTGCCGGTCGATCAGACCGGGGACGACTCGGACACAGCCGGCGCCAACGACTGACGGTCGCAGACCACGCGGGCCGGCGACCGTCAGAGTCGAGTAGCTGGTTGCGGCGGAGACGTGACTCCGCCGGGAGCCGCTAGTTCTTCTTGCCGGAGTTGATGACCAGCTCGATGAAGAGGCGGATCAGACCGATCTGGGCGAAGGTCCACAGCGCGTTGAAGACCAGGTCGAGAACGAAGGTTCCGAAGGAGAAGGACCGCTTGCCCGACTCGTAGTCGAGGTCACCGGCCAGAGAACCGGCGTTGTAGGCGTTGTACAGCCACAGTGCGATCAGACCGCCGGCAACGATGTAGAAGAACACCTTGCCGAACTTCTCGGCGAAGGGCTTGGCGGTGTCGAAGAGGTTGCCCATGAAGCTGTCCCCCGCCGGCGCCTGCGGGTAGGGCTGACCGGGAGCGCCAGGAGCGCCGGGGGCTCCCTGGAACTGCTGCTGCTGAGGCGGGTAGGGCTGCCCCGGGACCGGAGCCGAAGGGGCTGAGGGCTGCTGCTGATAGAAGGGCTGACCGGGGTTGGGGGGCTGAGTCATGAGGACTGTTCGCTTCCTTCAGAGTTGGGGACGCAGGCAGGCTACCGTGTCTACGATGCCCTGTGAAACGAAGAGGTCAACCCTCACATTCTGCGAGGCGACTCACAGTCCTCAGGACGTGGGGTGATGAGGCGCCATGAAAGCGGTCATCGGGCCGATCCAGCGTACGGGACCCCTGAAGGGCGTGGGGACACGGACCCGCCGGTGCCGTGGGGAAAGCACTCCCCATCGTCCTGGGCACCAGCCTGTGCCGCGGTGTCTCAGCGTCTCAGCGTCTCAGCGCACCAGGTCGTAGGTGTCGGAGGCGCCGACCGGGGAGGCCGGGGCCGGAGGAGCCGGCAGCCGGCGCCGGCGCTCACTGCGGGCCACGGCGGTGCGCAGCAGGGTCTCGAAGGGACCGGCGTGACCGCCACGCTCCAGGACGGTGCACAGACCGACCGTCACCAGCCAGACCGCCAGCGCGATCCCCGCGGTCCGGGCCTCACCCAGGTGGAGCTCGATGCCGGTCAGGGAGGGAAGAGCCAGGAAGACAATGGCGAAGAGGAAGGTCTGGCTGAGGTAGGCCGTCATGGAGCGGCGACCCACGTTGGAGGCCAGCCGGCGCAGCCCCGTCAGCCGGCCATCCGACCTCGGTCCGCCGGCGTACAGGGCCAGCAGCGCCAACCAGCCGCAGGCCCCGGCCACACCCGTGACCGCATGAAGGGGCATGCCCCAGGTGGCCAGGGTTCCACCCGCGGCCCACACTGCGAAGCCGATACCGCCCGCGGCCCCGATCCCCAGGCCGCCCAGGCCGACAGCGACCAGGAGCCGGCGGTGACGCTCGGGGCGGATGATGAGGTCGGTGTCGGCCAGGCGGGCTCCGAGGAACATCGCCGGAACGATCATGGAGAAGAACAGCGCCGAGACCAGGCTTCCACCCCAGGCCAGGAGGCCTTGGGAGACGTAGGACAGGACCGTGTCGGTCGAGCCGCCGGCCCCCTGTTGCGCGGCCGTCGCCGAGGCCGAGCCCTGGGAGGCCAGGAAGCTGCCCATGTGGAGGAAGGTGGCGGTGCCGGCAACGACAACGACGACGCAGAAGGCCACGGCCCGTTTCCAGTGCTTGCGGGTGATCCAGCCGGCGAAGATGACGGCGACCAGGCCGTAGGGGCCGATGATGTCACCGGAGAAGAGCAGGGCGTGCGCAGCGCCGAAGAGGATCATCCACAGCCCTCGACGCCGCACCAGACGGCGGGCGTCGACGGTGGCCTGCTCACAGGCCCAGGCCACCTCCTGCGACGTCGGCTCACGGCCGGCCTCCACGCCGGGCAGGGAACTGAGGTAGGAGGTGGTGCCGGAGGCGATGCGCCGGTTGGCCATGGTGACCAGCCCGAAGCCGAAAAGCAGCGCGAACAGCGGGTAGGCCCGCGAGTCGACCAGGAGGGAGCGCACCCACAGCCACGCCGTGTCGGCGGCGTCGGCGGGAGCGGAGGACTGCGTCACGCCGGTCCAGAAGGGGATATTGGCCAGCGCGATGAACAGGAGCATGAAGCCACGGGCCACATCCGGGGACGGGTAGCGCACGCCCCGGGTACCGGTGAACGATGTCGCGAGTTTCATGCCCTCCACGCTAGAAGGCGGCGGACAGGGGCACATCCCCCGCCGGGGCTAACGTGAGGGTTTGATCCTCTCCTCCTCAGAGGGCGGGAAGGGCCCCGCTCCTCCTCCCGGAGGACCAGGGCCCTTCCTCCTTGCGGTGGCATCAGGCTCCACGGCACTCGTCGGCTGCCCGCGGGGCTGCGCCGGATCAGGGCGCCGGCTGCGATCCCGGCTGGGTGGCCGGCGCCATTCCCGGCTGGGCACCCGGCTGAGCCACCGGCCCCATGCCCGGCTGCATCGGCACAGGCACTCCCGGCTGGGCACCCGGCTGAGCCACCGGCCCCATGCCCGGCTGCATCGGCGGCATTCCTGGCTGAGCCCCCATCTGCATCATCGGCCACGCACCGGGCTGCATCCCCGGCCAAACGGCGGGCGGGGGCGGGGGCGTCGGCCTCCTGCGCTCACTGCGGGCAACAGCGGTGCGCAGCAGGGTCTCGAAGGGACCGGCGTGACCGCCATGCTCCAGCAGGACGCACAGGACCACGGCTGCCAGCCAGACGCCCAGGGCGATGAGGGCGGCCGTGGCCTGCCCCACCCACAGGCGCCTCCCCGTCACCAGGAGCGGAATGATGCCGAAGATAGTGCCGAACAGGATCGTCTGGCTCAGATAGACGGTCATGGAGCGGCGGCCGACAGCGGAGGCGAGCCGTCGCACCCCGGTCAGCCGGCCGTCCGGTCTGGGACCGCCAGCATACAGTGCCAGCAGCGCCAGCCAGCCGCAGGCCCCGGCCAGGCCGAAGAACTCCTTGGTGGCGAAGTCCCACGGCCAAGCCTCCATCGGCGTCACGAGCGTCAGCGCGCTGTGGAGCGCCGCGAACGCCCCCAGCGCCAGACCACCGAGGCCCACTGAGACGAGCAGGCGACGGTGCCGCTCCGGCTGGGTGATGAGATCGGTGTCGGCCAGGCGCGCGCCGAGGACCGCTGCGGGGATGATGAGTGCGAAGAGGGCCTGCACGACCAGCACGACGAGCCACTGAACGATGTTGCCGCCGAGCCAGAGGAGCGCCGCTCCAACTGAGATCGCCTGCTCCCCGGAGGTCGTCGGGGCGGCGCCCGCCGACAGGGTGCCTGTGGCCAGGTACATCCCCAGCGCCACCACGGAGATGATGCCTGCGGTCAGGTAGAGCGCCCCGTAGTTCTTGCGTGCCAGCAGGTTGGCCAGGAGGACGGCGACCAGGCCGTAGGCGCCGATGATGTCACCGGGGAAGACGATGCCGTGGACGAAGCCGAACAGAAGCATCCACCAGCCACGGCGTCGCACCAGGCGATAGGCGTCGATGGTGGCCATCTCACGGGCCCAGGCCGCCTCGTGCGGCATCGGCTCGCGGCCGGTCTGCGCTCCGGGCAGGGAGCTGAGGTAAGAGGTGGTGCCGGAGGCGATGCGCCGGTTGATCATGGTCATGAGCCCGAAACCGAAGAGCATCGCGAACAGCGGGTAGGCCCGGTGGTCCACCACCAGCGCGCGGACGAACATCCACCAGGCGTCGACGGACGAGGCCGGCGGCTCGGCCCCGTTCGGCATCTTGTTCCATGACGGAACGTTGGCCACCGCGATGAGCAGGAGCATGAAGCCGCGGGCCACGTCAGGGGCGGGGTACCGCAAGCCCCGAGGGCCGGTGAAGGAGGTTGTCATCCGCATGCGCAGGACCCTACGACCGGTAGGAGACCGGCTGCATCCGCCTGAAGAACGATGCGCCGGGGCCGTGCGCCGCACCGGCCGAAGAGCTCAGTGCCGCATCTGTGCCCGCGCAGTGCCCATCGGTGCCCGTCAGTGCCCGTCAGTGCTACCGGGGGCGCATGGGCACGAGATCGGTGCTCACTGTGCCCGCAGTTCCGGCGGTGCGCCCTCGCCCCGCCTCGGGGTGGCGTCCCGCAGGTCCACGGCCTTGGCGGCCGGGCGCGACGACCTGGACCTCGCCGTCGGCGGCGGCGGCGAAGATCCGCTGGATGACGGCCTCACGACTGCGCATGCGGGCGTTGTCCGCCTCCAGCTCCTCGACGCGGGTCTCCAGGGCGAGGATGCGGCGGATGCCCTCGAGGTTGATGCCCTCCTGGGACAGGGACTGGATGCGGCGCAGGCGCTCGACGTCGCGGTGGGAGTAGCGCCGGCCCCGCCCGCGGGTCCGGGCGGGGCTGACCAGTCCCAGGCGGTCGTACTGGCGCAGGGTCTGGGGGTGCATCCCGGCGAGCTCGGCCGCCACCGAGACCACGTAGACCGCGCGCTCGGCCGCGTCGTCGGCCAGGACGCCCAGCCCCTGCCCCGCACGACGCCGGCTCACTTCGCCGCCTCCTCCATGAGGGTGGCCCGCGGGTCGGTGTCGCCCATGGCCTCATCGAAGGCCTCGAGAGCCTTCTTGGCCGCTTTGGAGAGCTTCTTGGGGACGGCCACCTGGATGGTCGCCAGCAGGTCACCGGTCTTCTTGCGGGTGGTGGCGCCCTTTCCGCGCAGGCGCATGACGGTGCCCGAGGGAGTGCCGGGCTTGATCTTGATCTTGGAGGTGCCGCCGTCGAGCAGCGGTACCTCGACCGTGGCGCCCAGGGCCGCCTCGCGCAGCGTGACCGGCAGATCCATGCGCAGGTTGGCGCTGTCAGCCGCGTCGATGGAGTACACCGGGTGCTTGTTGACGCTGATGGACACCACCATGTCGCCGTTCTCGCCGCCGTTGACGCCCTCCCGGCCCTTTCCGCGCAGGCGGATCTTCTGGCCGTCGTGGACACCGGCGGGAATGCGGACCTTCATGGTGCGGCCGTCCGCGGTCAGCTCCACGGTGGTGCCGGCGACGGCGTCGCGCAGGTCCAGCGTCGCCGAGGTCAGAACGTCGGCGCCCTTCTGCGGGCGGGGCTGGGGGGTGAAGCCGCCGAACCCGAAGGGGCCGGAGCGGCCACCGGAGCGGGTGGGGCTGGGGGTGCCGCCGAACATGCGCAGCAGGTCGTCGAGGTCGGGCTCACCGGCACCGCCTGCGGTCTCGAAGCGGACGCTGCCGCCCTGGCCGCCGAACATGGAGGAGAAGATGTCCTCGAAGCCGGCACCGCCGGCTCCTCCCGGGCCGCCGGCCTGGAAGCGGGCACCGCCTCCGGCCATGGAGCGGATCGCGTCGTACTGCTTGCGCTCGGCCTCGTCGGACAGGACGGCGTACGCCTCTCCGATCTCCTTGAACTTCTCCGCAGCCGCGGCGTCGTCGGGGTTGCGGTCGGGGTGGTACTTCTTCGCGAGCGTACGGTAGGCCTTTTTGATAGCGGCGGCGTCGGCGTCCTTACTCACGCCGAGGACCGCGTAGAAGTCCTTCGTCATCCAGTCCTGACTGGCCATGGTCGTCTCACCGCCTCCTTATCCGGGTGATCGTGGGTTTTCCTTACTGATGACAGCCGCCTGTCACTGACGAGCGACAAAGCTTGAAGGTCATGGAATGGGCGCCCTCCGGGACTGGGCCCTCGGGCGCCCCGACGGCACCCCCTGGTTCGACGGCGGACCCGTGCCGGCGCTTCCGGCGGGTCCGGGTCCGCCGTCGGACCTGGGTGAGTGGTGCAGGTGATATGCAGTGGATACCGCTCAGGCCGGGTTGGCGACCTGGACACGGGCGGCGCGCACGACGCGCTCACCCAGGCGGTATCCGGGCTGGAGGACCGCGGCGATGGTGGGCTCGGTGACCTCGCTGGACTCGGTGGCCATGAGGGCCTCGTGCAGCGTGGGGTCGAAGGCCTCACCCGCGGCGCCGAAGCGCTCCAGGGAGTACTTCTCGGCCAGGATCGTCTCGAGCTTGCCGGCCGTGGTCTCGAAGGTGCCGGTCAGGTCGCCGTGCTGGCGGGCCAGCTCGATCTCGTCGAGGACCGGGATGAGGGCCTCGACGACGCCGGCGGCACCGGCGTCCCGGTGGGAGGCCGCGCCCTCGCGGGAGCGGCGCACGAACCCCTGGTACTCCTGCTGGAGGTTGTAGAGGTCCGCCCGGGCCCGGGCCAGGTCGTCGGCAGCCTGAGCGGCCTGGGCCTGAGCCTGGGCCAGGGGGTCCTCCCCCGCCGCCTCCTCGTCGGAGGCGGCGTCGGACTGGCCGGCCGCGCCCTCGGGCGAGCCCTGGACGAGCTCGTCGCGGACGTCGTCGGGCACCTCCTCGAAGGCCGACTCGACGGCCGCCTGGAGCTCGGGGTCGATGCCCTCGTTCTCGGGGGTGGGGCCGGCCGAGGTCACTTGGAGTCCTCCTCGTCGACGATCTCGGCGTCCACGATGTCCTCGTCGTCGGAGGACGTGGAGCCGCCGGCGGAGGAGGCGGCGCCGGAGGCGTCACCCGCGGCCTGGGAGGCGGCGTCGGCCTGGTAGATGGCCTCACCGACCTTCTGGGCCACCGAGCTCAGCTTCTCCTGAGCGGTCTTGACCGGCTCGATGTCGTCGCCCTCGAGGGCCTTCTTGACGTCGGCGACGGCCTCGGAGACCTCGGAGTGGACGTCCTCGGGCAGCTTGTCCTTGTTGTCCTTGAGGAGCTTCTCGATGGAGTAGGCCTGCTGCTCCGCGGAGTTGCGGGTCTCGGCGTCCTCGCGGCGCTTCTTGTCCTCCTCGGCGTGGGCCTCGGCCTCCTTGACCATGCGGTCGATGTCCTCCTTGGGCAGGGCGGAGCCACCGGAGATGGTCATGGACTGCTCCTTGCCGGTGCCGCGGTCCTTGGCCGAGACGTGCACGATGCCGTTGGCGTCGATGTCGAAGGAGACCTCAATCTGGGGCACGCCGCGGGGGGCCGGGGCGATACCGGTCAGCTCGAAGGTGCCCAGCGGCTTGTTGTCCCGGGCGAACTCGCGCTCGCCCTGGTAGACCTGGATGAGCACGGAGGGCTGGTTGTCCTCGGCGGTGGAGAAGACCTCGGAGCGCTTGGTCGGGATGGCCGTGTTGCGCTCGATGAGCTTGGTCATGACCCCGCCCTTGGTCTCAATGCCCAGGGACAGCGGCGTGACGTCGATGAGCAGGACGTCACTGCGGTCGCCCTGGATGACGCCGGCCTGGAGGGCCGCGCCGACGGCGACGACCTCGTCGGGGTTGACGCCCTTGTTGGGCTCCTTGCCGGTCAGCTCGCGCACCACCTCGGTAACGGCGGGCATACGGGTGGATCCGCCCACGAGGACCACGTGGTCGATGTCGGAGACCTTCACCCCGGCGTCCTTGATGACGTTGTGGAAGGGGACCTTGGTGCGCTCGAGCAGGTCCGCGGTCATCTCCTGGAAGTTGGAGCGGGTGAGCTTCTCATCGAGGTGGATGGGGCCGGACTCGCTCATGGAGAGGTACTGCAGGTTGATGTTCGTGGAGGTCGCCGAGGAGAGCTCCTTCTTGGCCTGCTCGGCGGCGTCCTTGAGTCGCTGCATGGCGATCTTGTCCTTGGACAGGTCCACGCCGTCCTTGCTCTTGACCTGCTTGACCAGCCAGTCGACGATGCGGGCGTCCCAGTCGTCACCGCCCAGGCGGTTGTCACCGTTGGTGGCGCGCACCTGAATGGTGGAGAAGCCGTCGTCGTCCTTGCCGACCTCGAGCAGGGAGACGTCAAAGGTACCGCCACCCAGGTCGAAGACGAGGATGAGCTCGTCCTCCTTGCCCTTGTCCAGGCCGTAGGCCAGGGCCGCGGCGGTGGGCTCGTTGACGATGCGGTCCACGGTCAGGCCCGCGATGGTGCCGGCCTCCTTGGTGGCCTGACGCTCGGCGTCGTTGAAGTAGGCCGGGACGGTGATGACCGCGTTGGTGACGGGCTCACCCAGGTAGGCCTCGGCGTCGGCCTTGAGCTTGGCCAGGATGCGGGCGCTGATCTCCTGGGCGGTGTACTTCTTGTCGTCGATCTCGACGGACCAGTCGGTGCCCATGTGGCGCTTGACCGAGGAGATGGTGCGGTCGACGTTGGTGACCGCCTGACGCTTGGCGATCTCGCCGACGAGGATCTCACCGGACTTGGAGAAGGCGACGACGGAGGGGGTGGTGCGGCCGCCCTCGGCGTTCGGGATGATGGTGGGCTCGCCACCCTCGAGGACGGCGATAGCAGAGTTGGTGGTACCCAGGTCGATACCGACAGCGCGTGCCATGTGGTGTGCTCCTTGTGGTTGCTTGGTTGATGTCTGCAGTGAGGGCCGGGGTTCCGGCGCCTTCAGGTTGAGTCGTATGCACTCAGGATTGTGGTTGAGTCGAACTCTGTCAACTCCACGTCACCCAACCTTGAGTCTGACTGGCTCAACCCAACCTGACCGCAGTCCATTCCCGGAGCTGGCAGTGACCTGCAACACGGACCTGCAACACGGACGCAGCGCGACTCGCGTGGGGTGCAGCCACCCACGGCAGGGCAGCGGACGGCTCCGACTGCGTCAGGGCAGTGCGCCCCAGCCGCACACCGGGGACTGCGATACCCGGCGAGGGCTGCGATTTCCTGCAGATGACTGAGGTCCCACCCACCAGTTCTGTGGGAGAACACAGTCCTCGTCAGTACGTTCTCGATCAGTCCACCCAGGCCCACACACTGCCGAAAGTGTCACGATTGGCGACTTTTCAGAGTCAACCAGCCTCGAGCCGCCACGCCCCCACTTCCCCACAACCAGGCCTGACCAGCACCGACGCCCCCAAGTCACCTCTGCGAGGTTGCCGGCCAATGCTGTATGGCTCCCGAATAGTCGCCGATCGTGACACCAGTCAGCAGAAGCGACGGACCTGCGCCGATGGGGAAGCATTCACCAGCCCGGTAGCCTGGCACGTATGAGCGCCCCGCCACCGGAAGGCCTGCCCGATCCCGAGGACGTCTTCGATCATCTGCGTCACGAGGACGGGGAGCACATGGGCTATATCGAGATGAGTGCGGACGGCCGGTTCATCCCTTACGACCGGCTGTGGGTCCGGCGGGGCGAGGCCATGGAGCTCGACGAGGCCGAGGCGGTCCTGGACGCGATCGGTCTGCGGCTTCTGGCGGAGGACTGGCTCCTTGAGGAGGAGGATCCGCAGACGGGCGAGGAGAGCTGGGCCCGGGTCAGGATTCGCGAGATCCACCGGGACCGCGTCATCGTCGCCAGGGCGATGGAGGACCTGTCGGCCACCGGGGTCGCCAAGTCCGTGGACCTCGTCGGCGCCATCGAGCTGCCTCTGCCGACGACGCGACTGCGCTCAGCCTCCTGAGCGCGCGCTGCCGGCCGGAGCCGTCACTGACCCAGGCACTGCTGTCGGCGCTCGGTCTCCTGGGCAGCCAGGCGCTGCTTCTCGCCCCGCTCGCGCAGGCCGAGGACCGCCAGGATGTTCGCAATGACACTGACGGCCACGATGACCACGCCGAAGGCCACCCCGCTGGCCTCCCCGGTCAGCCCCACCAGCGGGCTGACGAGCCCGCCGACGACGAACTGCAGAAAACCAAGCAGCGCAGAGCCGGTTCCCGCCCACCGGCCGGTGCGGTCGAGCGCGAGTGCCGGGGCGTTGCCCATCGACAGCCCCAGACAGGCCACGTGCGCCAGGAAGAGCGCCACGACCGCCACCAGAAGCGGCATCCGCACCGGCCCGGTCACCGGATCGCGCAGCCACGTGAGACAGACCGCGGCGAAGACCGTGTCGACAACCAGCCCCGCAACAAGTCCGACCCTCACCTGGCGGGCCTGGGAGAAGCGGCGCACCAGGGACGCCGCCACCGCAATCGTTACCGTGACCGTCGCCCCGCACAGCCCGAAGACCGCCGTATAGGCCACCGTTCCCATGCCCAGCACGTTGCGCAGCACGAAGGGAGCCGCCGACAGGTAGGCCATGAGCAGCCCGAAAGACAGGGCATTGATGAGCAGGAGACGCACGAGGACGTGATCGCGGGCCAGCTCGCGGGTGCCATCGAGCAGCATCCGTAGGCCGCCGTCGTGGCGCCGCTCGGCGGGCAGGGACTCGGGCACCCAGAGAACGACCATGACCACGAGCAGCCCGGTGAAGGCGGCCACGACCCCCAGGATGCCGCGCCACCCGATGGGCTCGACGAGCACGCCCCCGAGGATCGGCGCCACCACCGGGACGATCCCCTGAATCGCCATGACGACGCTGAGGGCCCGGGCGGCGGTGATCCCGCGAGAACGATCGGAGATGACTGCCCGGCCCAGGACCATGCCGGCCGCTCCCCCAAGCCCCTGAAAGAAGCGGGTGATCAGGAGAACGGGCAGGCTCGGGGCCAAGGCGGCGCCGATACTGGCGGCCAGGGCGAGCACGCTGCCCCACAGCAGAAGGGGACGCCGGCCGATGCGATCGGACAGGACCCCGATGCCCAGCTGGCCGAGCGCGATGCCCACGAGGAACGTGGTCATCGTCAGCTGAACACTGGAGGCGGAGACGCCCAGGTCATCGGCCATCTGGGCGAATGCCGGCAGGTAGGCGTCAGTGGCCAGAGGCGCGACGGCCGCGAGCGCGGCCAGGGCGATGAGGAGCGTGGCGGGGAAGGCCGTCCTCAGCCCGTGGTCGGACGGGGCGGCCGGAGAAGCTGTCATGGCCTGAGGGTAGGGAGAATTCCGACCGAAGCGTCAGTGCGCCAGTGCATGGCGCTAACGGGACGTTCCGCACGTTGGCGCCACCATCTGTTTCCCCTCCCGACCCTCGACTGGCCGGGTGACCGCCTCCTGATCGATGCCCTGACAACGTGTCGCGGCAGGCCCCGCTCAGTCGCCCTGCTCGGCCTCGGGAGCGACCATGACGTGGTCGCCGTCGGGCACGATCCGCACCCGCAGCCCGTAGACCTCGGCGAGGATGTCGGGCTCAAGCACCTCGGCGGGCGGCCCCTCGGCGACGATCGTCCCGCCGGTGAGGATGGCGAGACGGTCGCAGAAACGGGCCGCCAGGTTGAGGTCGTGCAGGGCGACGACGGCGAGGCGCCCGGTGTCCCGGTGGCAGATCCGCCGCACGTGGGAGAGCACCGAGACCTGGCGGCGCAGGTCGAGGGCGGAGGTGGGCTCGTCGAGCAGGATGAGTCCGGGCTCGCGCACGAGAGTCTGGGCCAGGGCGATGAGCTGGCGCTGCCCGCCTGAGAGCTGGCCCAGTGGGCGGTCGGCCAGCTCGGCCACCCCGAGCTCGTCCAGGGCGTTCCAAGCCAGGTCGATGTCGGCCCGGCTCGTGTGCCAGGTCATTCCGCGCCGCGAGGCGGTGAGCACCGACTCCAGGGCGGTCAGGGCGGCGTCGCCGGGCAGGCCCTGCGGCATGTAGCCGATCGAGCCGCGCAGGTCGTGGCCCCGACGCCCCTCGAAGGAGACCTCCCCCAGGTAGCGGCGCAGCTGGGCCACGCAGGTGACCAGGGTGGACTTGCCTGCGCCGTTGGGGCCGAGCAGCCCCACCGTCTGGCCCGTCTCCCAGGTGGCGTCGACGCCCTTGAGGACGGCCCGCCTGCCGTAGGAGAAGGTGAGGTTGTCCAGCGTCAGGCTCATGAACCGCTCCTGACCGCCGAGCGCTGGCGTCCGAAGATGATGGAGAGGAACACCGGCACACCCACCAGGGCGGTCAGGATGCCGACGGGCACGGCGACACCCGGCACGATGACCTGGCTGGCGGCGTGGGCGGCGGTCAGCAGGGTGGCGCCGCACAGGATGGAGGCGGGCACGAGGAAGCGCTGGTCCTCCCCCACCAGGCCGCGGGCCATGTGCGGCCCCACGAGCCCCACGAATCCGATGATCCCCACGAAGGCCACGGACAGGGCGGCCAGCAGGGAGACGCCGACCAGGGTCCACGCGCGCAGGCGCGCCACGTTGATGCCCATGGCCGCGGCGCGCGCCTCCCCCAGGGTGATGGCGGTCAGCCGCCAGCCGTTGACCCAGAAGACGGGCGTGGCCACGAGCAGGGCCACCGAGACGGTGACCACGGCCGGCCAGGTGGCGCGCATGAGGGAGCCCATCGACCAGAAGACGATCTGCTGGAGGCTCTCGGTGGAGGCCCGGTACTGCACGAGCGCCAGGAGCGCCTGACAGCTGAAGACCAGGGCGATGCCCAGCAGGATCGTCATCTCCTTGGTCACCGACGGCAGCCTCGAGACCATCGCGATGGTGAGAGAGGCCGCCAGCCCCGCCGTCATGGCCACGATCGGCAGGGTGGCGCCGGTGGCCACGGGCAGCACGAGTCCGGTAACGATGGCCAGCGCCGCCCCCAGGGCGGAGGCCGCCGAGATCCCCAGTGTGAAGGGCTCGGCCAGCGGGTTGTCCAGGATCGTCTGCATCTGCACGCCGGCCAGGGACAGCGCCCCACCCACCAGGACCGCCAGCAGCGCCGGAGGCAGGCGCAGGTTGACGACGATGTTGGCGACCCACGGGTCGTAGTCGGCGTAGAGGAGGGAGCCGAGCACCTGTGCCGGGCTGAACCCCAGCGGCCCCACCATGAGGGCCACGAGGAAAACGACCAGGAGCAGGGTGGCCAGCCCCATGAGCATCGCGACGCGCCGCGCGGTTCGACGGCGGTAGGAGGCGTAGGCCGACGCCGCCGTGTCCGTGGGGGCGTCGGCCCGCCCGCCGGCCTTCGTCACCGACGCCGCGCCGTTCGGGACCTGGACGGTATCGGACTGGCGGGCTGCGGCGTCGCCGGAAGGGGCCGTGACTTTGGGCGCTCCCATCAGATGGAGGTGAAGAAGACGCCCTCGGCCTTCCAGGGCATGTACTGCTCGTGGAAGTCCTTCCAGACCTTGGCGGGGTCGACGTCGGAGAAGGCCTCGGGGTTCTGCCACTTGGCGAAGGTCAGGTAGGCGATGAAGTTGTAGGGGGCGTCGTAGAACTGGTGGTAGATGCCGTGGACGTGCCGGTCGGTGAAGGCCTGGATCTGATCGAAGCCGGGCTGGTTCTTCAGCTGCTCCAGACTGGCCTTGGCGGAGGCCTCGTCGGCCTTGTATCCGAGGTGGACGTAGCTGGTCTGGGCTTTTTCGTTGATCTTCTGCTTCTGCCACTCGCCACCGGTGGCGATGATGTTCTTAGGATTGGACTCAATGATCTTCTCGAGGGTGAGCGTGCCCTCCTCGCCGGACAGGAGGCTGTCGGCGATGTTGGTGCCGCCGGTGGCGGTGATGATCGCGCCGAGGTTGGCGGTGGAGTAGGTGGCGCCGGGCTCGTTGACGCCCGGGCTGCGCCACAGGAAGGTGGCGGGCTTGGAGGTCAGGGACTTCACCTTCGCGACGATGGGGTCGACCTGCTTCTTGTAGAAGGAGACGAAGGCCTCGGCCTCCTTGCGCTTGTCGAAGACGGCGCCCATGAGGGTGACCGAGGGGACGGTGTTCTTGACCGGGTCGCGGCGGAAGTCGGTGACGACATAGGTGATCTTCTGGCCGTCCAGCTTCTCGAGGTAGCCCTTCTCCTTGGCGGAGTTGTAGGCGTCCAGGGTCATGATGAAGACGTCGGGCTTGTGGCTCACCAGGGTCTCGATGGGCAGGCCGTCCTTGGTGATGTTGCCGATCTTCGGCAGCTCGGCGGCCTTGGGGGCGACGGAGAGGATCTTCTCGTAGAAGTCGGGGGCGGCCTTCTGAAGGTCCTCGCCCCAGGCGACCACCTTGTCGATGGGGTTGGTCTTGTTGAGGAATGCCAGGGAGTAGATGTGGCGGGACTCGCTCAGGACGATCCTCTTGGGCTGGGCGCTGAAGGTGACCTTGCGGCCGACGATGTCGGTGACCTCGAAGCCGCCCTTGGAGGTCCCCGAGGAGGTGCTGGAGCCCTTGCCGGCGCGGGAGGCGACTCCGCAGCTGGCGAGGACGGCGGTCAGTGGGAGGGCCATGAGCAGGGTACGACGGCGCATAGAAGTCCTTCGGTGACGCGAGGGCGGAGACGAATCACCCAGGACCTTAGGGCTACCTCAGTTAATTTGCCAAGTTAGACGATCTAATTTTAGTAAGGTCATACAAGTATCATGGTGGATGCATGGAGGTTGGCACAGTGTTGCCGCTCGCGCCGAGTCCCCGCAGGTCGAGCGGAACGGATGCGACTGCTGCAGTGAGGCCCGACGGCGCTCATGAGTTCGACGGAGGACGGCGGCCACCGCCGTCAGATGACGATGACGCCACCTGGGCCAGAAAAATGACTCCGACACCGATGAAGACGATCGCGACCGTCCTGTTCCCCTGGGTGAAATTTATGACTGCAGAGGTGATCGCGAGCAGCCCTGCGACCAGCCGGAGAATTTTGAGGTTTCGAGCAGACAACATACTGATATCTTCCTGTTGAACGTCATGACAAGGACGGCGACCACCCTCACCATAGGCCCAGTCCCAGCCTCGTTGAAGCACATCCGGGACCATCTCTACGCAGGACTCTCACCCTCCAGGGGTATTGACGCCTGACGCGGCGGCATTCTCAGCGTCGTTCCACCAGCTGCGGCTTCACAGGAGACCCACAAGGTCAACCTACGTCTGGCATACACGGGGCCGACACGGTTGAGTCATGCACAGCTCCGACACCCTCAGCCCGACCGAGCCGCCCCAGTTCAGCCAGGACCACGACTCCAGCCGGCGCGACCGCTCCTCGACGTCCAGCAAGCACCCGCGCCGCCGCTTCCTCCTGGGTGGCGCCGCCGTCCTGGGGCTGGCCGCCACCGGCACCAGCGCCTGGGCGCTCAACCGCTTCGTCATCGACCATGTCGAGGTTGGCGACGTCACCGCTCTGGAGGCCAAGGCGCAGAACGCCGCCGCCTCGGCGACCCCGGCCACGAACGTGACGGTCGGGGACAGCTCCTACTCCTCGTCCAACACAAGCATCGAGATCCAGCAGGTCTCCACCGGCTCGGGCAGCGACACCATCACCTACTACGTGGCCGACGTCAAGCTCACCAACGCCACCGACCTGCGCAGCGCCTTCGCCAACAACTCCTACGGCACCAACATCGTTGCCAAGCCCAGCACGATGGCCTCCGAGCACGACGCGATCCTGGCCATCAACGGCGACTACTACGGCTTCCGCAGCGACGGCATCCTCATCCGCAACGGCGTCATCTACCGCGACAGCGGAACGCGCGACGGCATGGCCTTCTACAGCGACGGGCGCGTGGAGGTCTACGACGAGACCACCACCAAGGCCCAGACGCTTCTGGACGCGGGCGTGTGGAACACGCTGTCCTTCGGGCCGGCGCTGGTCAACGGCTCCAAGGTGCTCTCCGGCATCGACCAGGTCGAGGTGGACACGAACGTCGGCAACCACTCCATCCAGGGCCAGCAGCCGCGCACCGCCGTGGGGTGGGTGGAGAAGAACCACCTCAAGCTCGTCGTCGTCGACGGCCGCAGCGAGGGCTACTCGCGCGGCGTGACCATGACCGAGCTCGCCCAGATCATGGCCGAACTGGGGTGCGCCTGCGCCTACAACATCGACGGCGGCGGTTCGTCGGCCATGTACTTCAACGGCTCGATCATCAACCAGCCCTCCAACGGGGGCGAGCGCGACACCTCCGACATCCTCTACATCGCGAACGGAGCCTGAGATGAGCGGCACCGACACAGCCCTTCAGATCTCGCCGCGGGTGCTGCCGCGGGTCATCGCCCCCGCGAACCGGACCGCCGCCAACCGGACGGCGGGCAACCGGACCGCGCCACGGGTCGGTTGCGCGCCTCGCCCCCGGGCGGCGGTGACGCTCGTGGTTCTCATCCCGGCCTACAAGCCCGATGAGCGCCTGGCTGCGCTCGTGGCCCGCCTGCGCGGGGCGCGCCGGGACTGCGCGGTGCTGGTTGTCGACGACGGCTCGGGACCGCAGTACGCGCCCTTCTTCGCCGCTGCCCGCGCCCGGGGCGCCCAGGTCGTCAGCTACCCGGTCAACCGGGGCAAGGGCCAGGCACTGCGCACGGGCCTGGCCCACGCGGCCGCCTCCTGGCCCGACGCGGACGTGGTGTGCGCCGACGCCGACGGGCAGCACACGCCGTCGGACATTGAGGCCGTGGCCGCGAGGGTGCGCGAGACCGGGCACATGACCCTGGGGGTGCGGCGCTTCTCCGGGCCGGTACCGCTGCGCAGTCGGATCGGCAATGACGTGACCGCCCTGCTGTTCCGGGGCGCGACCGGCTGGAGGCTGGGCGACACTCAGACGGGCCTGCGCGGCTATCCCGCCGGGCAGCTGGCCTGGCTGCAGGAGGTTCCCGGGGACCGCTACGAGTACGAGCTCTCCGCCCTGCTGCGCGCCCACGAGCTGGGGATGGTGGTGGAGCAGGTGGAGATCACCACGGTCTACGAGCCGGGCAACACCTCCTCCCACTTCCGCCCGCTGCAGGACTCGGCGCGGATCTATGCTCCGCTGCTGCGGTTCATGGGGGCGTCGCTGGCGAGCTTCGGGATCGACTGGCTGAGTGTCATGGTCATCTTCGCAACGACCGGCAACCTGCTGGTGGCGGTCGTGGGGGCGCGGTTGGTCTCCGGGACGGCGAACTTCTTCATGAATCGTCGCGTCTTCCGGGCGCGGCGCGGCACCGTGGTGCGCACGGCGGTGCGGTACACGGTCCTGGCGGTGAGCCTGCTGGCAGCCAGCTACCTGGTACTCAAGGCGCTCACCACGGTCGGGATCCCCCTGGGGATCGCCAAGATTCTCGGCGATGGGGCCATCTACGTGGCCAGCTATGTGGCGCAGCGCCGGCTGGTGTTCACGGAGCGGAGGTGAGATCAGCCCGACGGGGCCCGGCGGGAGGCTCCTCGGATAGCCGTGTCCTTTGAGACGATGTGCCGACGTCGTCCCCGAGGGCATGGCATCGCCGCCCTCTCGGTCACACCCCGCTGACGGTTTCCGAGCAGCACCGTCAACAAGCCGCACTTAAGCACAACGGCGACGGCTCTTGAGCAGATTTTGTCCGTATGGGACGACTTTGAATGCCCCAATCGCCGGAACGCAACCACCCAAAACGCCTGACCTGCACAAACACAATTCTGTTTGTGCAAGTGAGCCGTCAAAGTCGTCCCATATGGACACTTTTCAGCCGAAGACGCCACTCGCCTCAAGCAGAGTCGCGGGCAGCAGCCTCAGCGGACGTTGATGAGGCCGGATTCGTAGGCGGCGATGCGCAGCCGTACCGGCTCCCGACGGAGGGCGACACGGGCGCGCGTGGGACCGGCGTGGCGGGCGGTGTTGGCCAGGGCCTCGGCCACGACCCGGACAGCGGCCTGAGCCGTCGGAGCCGGGAGACCGTCGGTCATCGTGGAGGCTTGGGCGATGTCCGCGTCTGTGCCGATAGCATCGACGTCGAGATCGACGGTGACGCCGGTGCGGCGGGCCTTGCCGATCGGCTCCCGAAGGCTCTCGGCGAGGTTGCTGATGAGAGTGGTTTCGGGAAGCGGTACGTCGCCCAGAGCTCCAGCAGGGACCGTCGCCACTGCCCCGGGCGTCGGGGACGTGTGCTCGTCTCGCAGGACGGTGAGCATGCGTCGCAGTGCGTCGGTGGCCTCGCGGGAGGCGATCTTGACGTCGTCGAATGCGGCCCATAGCCCGTCGGGGGTGGTCTCGAGGCGCTGGGCCACGGCGCAGCGCACGGTAATGGCGCCGAGGCTGCCGGAGACGGCGTCGTGCAGCTCGCGGGCGATGACGAGGCGATCCTCTGCGACGGCGAGCGCAGCCGACTCCTGTGCCAGGCGCTGCTCGTGGGCACGCTGGTCGCGCCGCCGCAGCCACAGGGCGGTGGCAACGAGCCCAGCCATGACAAGCAATGCCGTTACCTGGGCGTGCCTGGATGGAGTCGGTGAGAAGCCGGCCATAGTGCCCAAGCCGACAACAACCACGGTCAGTCCCGTGATAGCGCGTCCAAGCGGCGAGTGCGCGGTGGGACGTTGGGGACTGGCACGCAGCCAGTCTAGGAAAGCAGCTTGAGCACTTCATCGAACCACGGTCTGACGGCTCCGGGGTCTGAGACCGCGGCCCAGCACCGGCCCAGCGACCATGACACTAGTGATTCCGGCTCCGCAATGGCCATCCTCCTGGGCGACGCCGCTGACTAAAGCGGGGGGTAACAAGTAAGAATTTCTCCTATCACTTGGTAAGCAAACCCGGATCACTCAGCATCGTTCCGACACGCTATACTCTCACAGAGAGACTCTGCCACCGCGGGCAGGCGCACCCCATCTCTCACCTGCTCTTTTCATGAGGGAAGCCATTGTGGACCGGGAAATTTTTACTCCTGAAGAGGAGCGCGACGCACACTTCGCCGCCATGCAGTGGTTCGAATCACAGCAAATGAATGGCCACGAACTCTTCACCCACAAGGAACTAATGGATGGATTCTCCTGGCACGGCCACCATTTCCGTCTCACCCATCAATCCCAGGGAATCTGGAAGCCTCAAGAATTTAAGGCCGCCCTAACATTCAAGACCGCAGCTCCCACCCCCGGAAAAAAGCACCATACGCCGATCGGATAGATGACGGCGGACTGCTTCGCTACAAATTTTCAGCCACAATACAGTGGACGAACGACGCGATGAAAGTGGCTGCAGACCAAAATTACCCACTGGCCTGGCTTGTGGGGGTAAAACCGACAAAGTCAACCCTCTTTTATTACCCTCGATTCCCGGCCTACATCGTCGATATTGACATTCGCAACGCAGAGTTCATCATCGCCATCGATGAGACGACACCACCTACTTCAGATCACAGAAACTCTGGGCAGATCGAGAAGAAGTACGTTTCCAGATGGACGAAGGCACGCATCCATCAGCACGACTTCCGGGAGCACGTACTTAGCGCCTATCAGATCTCCTGCGCAGTCTGCGACCTTCCACATGCACAGCTCCTCGAAGCCTCGCACATCATCGCCGACTCCAGGGAAGCAGGAGTCCCTGAAGTCAGCAATGGTCTGGCGCTATGCAGACTCCACCACACCGCCTACGATCGCCATCTCCTCGGCATCGACGCCAACCGCCGCATCCATGTGGCAACAAGAGCAAAGCGTATCGAGACTGCGCACTTACAAACCGGTTTACTGACATTCGACGGCCGCTCCCTCACACACGTGCCAGCCTCCAAACAGATGCACCCTGATGGTGACCGCCTTGCCGAGCACTTCAAAGACTTCCTCCGGGCAGAGGAACAAACAGTCGGGTAGACCCAAAGCTTCCAGCAAGCTACACACCACTCCAGAGAATGGGCTTTCACCACTCGAAGGAGTCCATCATGATCCATCCACGAGACATCGCGACTGAAGCCGAGGCGGCGGTGCTTGAACACGCTGATCGCCTCGCCGCCATCATCGGCAAGCACTGGCACCCCACGAACGACGCCACTCGAGACGACGTCATGCTGCTTGTCGCCGACCTCTTGCGCGCACACGCCGAGACAGGGATTGAAATGCAGACCTGGAGAGCCGCACTCAATGTCGTTATGGATCATCTCGCCGCCGAGCCGGAAGGCGCCGATCTGCTCCACCGCCTCGGCCGCCCCGCCTGGTTCACCGTCATCGGCACAACTAAGGATGGTCGGCGAGAGCCTGTCGCGGTCCTGCCAGGCCGGCGACACCTGGAAGTGGCCATCGGTGCCTGGACAACACAGATTCAGGCACCGACCGCAGCAGACGCTGTCCGAGCGGTCTCACATGTGGGCCGGTCTGCGGCCTGAGACGTTCAAGCAGCTGAACATCAGCCCGTCACGCTGAATCAGTTCATTCAAGCCAAGCCACCTGATGCGACATCGGTGAAGTCTTGGTTGTTTTGGGAACGGCTCGTCTGCGCGGCACGAGGAACTTGAGTGCTCCGCAGGATCCCGTCTGCACGTAGTTGACCTCCGCTCGCACCGCGCCACCTCACCTTGCGCGATGTGAGCAAACATCACATGCCTCAAACGTGGCCCCGCCGGCCGTTCCAAATCGATGTGCTTCGTTCGCGACGTCTGAACGTTGCGAACGAAGCACATGGAGCAGGTGGATGACTCTTACGCCGACACCGTTCTAGACAGCGGGCGTCGACGGGGCCTTACTTGATCTCGCAGGCGATGCCATCCTTGTCTCGATCCAGCGCAGGCCGATAGCCAGGTTCACCTTGGTACAACGGTGCAGCACCCGCAGCCCGCGCCGCCGTGCAGTTGTCATAGTAAGTGATCTCCTGCTTCGGCTCCGGAACGGGAGCGGGAGCCGCCGCGCCACCGCCAGCCTCCGTCTTCTCCTCCGGTGTCGACTCGGGCTCCTGCGTGGCAGGTGGCGCTGGAGGCTCCGGCGTCGGGGCCTGCGTCGTTGGAATCGGCAACGGCGCAGACGTAGGACTCTGTGCCGGGGACGGGGCGGGACTCGGAGTTGGAGACGGAGAGGGAGATGGAGTCGGAGTGGGTAACGGCGACGGCGAAGCAATCACCGTCAGCGACGGCGCCGGTGAGCCCGCATCGTCAGCCACGGACGGAACCCCGCACCCGGCCAGACCGGCGCAGGCCGCCATGGCCAGAGCCGCGGACGCCGACCTCGCCACCATCCTCTGGCGCCGCGACGTCGAAGAAGAAACTGTCACCATAAAGGCGCGGGGAAATTTGAAAGAAATAGAGGGCAAAATGGGTGTGCTCACGAAAGCCTCGGGTTACGAGAATGGATGGTAAACGGCTAGCCAAGAGAATTGAAGCACTCCGAAAGCAGCGATAACTCACGCCGCCGCAAAACGCAATCGGATCGATACACAACATTCCCACCAGCAACGTGAACGAAATGACGTCACAGTCATTAACTTACTGTTCCTCAATTTTACGCCTGTGAGAATGGGGATCTGCACCCACCCAACACCCTCAGTCGAGCCCCATCCACACATCTCGAGGGGGAGGATATCCAGGCGTTGCGGGAGCACAAGCGTTTGCGCCAGGAGCGGCATTCTCATCCATCACTTCCTGCCTCATTCCCTACGGCGCTCGGCCCGGAGCCTCACCCTCCCGTCGAGAAGAACGGCTACTTCTCGAACAGCACGGCTCAGGCCCTCACAGCACACACTCTCCGCCACCGCACGGATCGCCTGCGCGACGGAGAAGCGCTGCGAGGCCACACGTCAGGAGGTCGAGGCGAGCAAGGGCGAGGGACAACAAGGCTTCTTTGCCGGGACAACTTCCGCCCCGGGGGAGACGACACGTGCTTCAATCGAAGCATGGCAGTCGTCTCCCCCGTTCCGGTTCCGGGCCCCGTGCCCGGCGAGTCCGTCCTGACCGAGTCCGACGCCTCGCTGCTGTTCAGCGGGGCACGTACCGCCTACACCTTCACCGACGAGCCGGTGACCGACGTCCAGCTGCGGGCGATCCACGAGCTGGCCAAGTGGGCGCCGACGGCGGTCAACGCCCAGCCGTTGAGAGTGGTAGCCATCCAGTCGGCGGCAGCCCGGGAACGGCTACTGCCCTGTCTTCCCAGCGGCAATCGAGAGCAGGCCGCAGGGGCGCCTCTCACCCTCGTCTGCGCGGCCGATCGGTCCTTCGCCGGGTCCCTGCCGCGGCTGCACCCGCGCGGCGAGCGCTACCAGCGGCTGCTGGAGGAGGGCGGGGCGGAGATGCGGGCACGGTGGGCGCGCACCTCAGCGCTGATTCAGACGGCCTACGTCATCCAGGCGATTCGCGCCGTCGGGCTGGCAGCCGGCCCCATGAACGGCGACGACGCCGAGGCGTTGGCAACCGAGTTCTTCGCCGGTCAGGACGTGGAGGTGCTCCTGGTCATCAACGTCGGCCACCCGGGGCCGGACGCCTACCAGGAGCGCAACCCGCGCCTGCCCTTCGAGGAGGTCTACCGGGTGCTATGAGCCCAGCGGGTCGGTGACGCCCACTCCTCGGGACCGGGCGGCGTCGGCCAGGCGGGCGTCATGAGTCAGAACTGTGACAGGGTGACGAGGATCGTCCAGCAGCGTCGCAGTCGCCAAGTGAATGGCGCCAAGAGAGTTGAACTCACCGGTCAGGGCACTGGCGCGCTCAATGACGTCCGGGCCGATCTCAATGAGCTCCACCCCCACGATGAACTCATCGACCACGCAGACATCGAAGTGATCGCGATGCGCCGCCCGCGCCATCTCCACCTGGAGCAGACAGGAGGACACCAGCCCCTCTGTCGCGCGGGCATCCAAGATGAGCCGCGCAGCCTCATCGGCTCCGGACTGGCCGAGGAGGGAGAGCAGCGCCACCGAGGTATCGAGGTAGATCACCTGTCCTCCTCGCGATCACCGAGGAGGAACTGCTCCAGGTCGAAACCCTCGGGCGCCTCCCACCGCCTGGCGGGCAGCGCCCAGTCGCCTGCCGCCGGACGGACCTTGCCCTCACGGACCATCCGCTCGTACCAGGACTCGTCATCACGGATCGGGACGATCCGGGCGATCGGGCGGCCACGGTCGGTGACCGTCACAGGCACACCACTGGACTCGACCTCACGGTAGACCCGCCCGGCCTGCTGATTGACCTCCCGCAGTCCAACAGTCCTGCTCCCCGGAGAAACCGGCACATCCGCTGCACTCATGACACGAGAATACGAAAAATGTTCTACATGTACTACGTTGTGGCTGCGGGCGTGGATCCGGATCGAAGGATCGACGCGCAGCGTCGGGCCCCTCTCCCCTACGGCCGGAAGATCGAGCTGTCCTCGCTGACGTAGGCGACCGCGAGCCGCTGCGTCCAGGCCATCTGGCCGACGATCTTGACGAGCGCGTTCGCGTCCGACCAGCCGACACTGATGTAGATGTAGTCGGCGCCAATGGTGTAGTCGGCGACCGGCAGCCCCTTGTCCTCCCGCTCTTCAAGCTCCTCGTCACTCAGCGCGTCGGGGCCGTTGAACGGAGGGAAGGTGCGGATGAGGTCGCGGTAGAAGGCCCTGATCGCCGGGGTGGAGCCTTCGATGGTGCTGAAGTCGTACGGCTCGTCCCACTGGGAGACCACCTGCTTCCACCACCGGGGAAAGTCCTCGTCGGTCGCGGAGTCCGGTTCAAAGATCAGGATGTCATAGCTCATAACTTCGAGGCTAGAAGCGCGCCCCGCCACCAACCATGGACACCGCTCCCCACGGCGGCCGCCCTACGCCGGGCGGTAGGTGAAATGGTCCCAGCCCAGGGCCTCGATGCGCTCGGCCATGCGCTCGCACATCCCGTCCCAGCCGGGCACCACGACGTCGAACTCGCCGCTCGTCCCCTCGGAGCGGGCCTGCTGGAGGGCGTAGACCCGAGCCCCCGCCGCGTGCACCCGCCGAGCGACCTCGACGGCGTCGTCGGCCGTCACGTCCCCGGGCACCACGGTGGTGCGAACCTCGAAGTCCGGCCCACCGCGGCCGGCCGTCTCGACAAGCACCTCCAGGCTCTCCCAGGCCCTCGCGGCCGCGCCCTCCCGGCCGACCACCTGCCCGTAGTGCTCGGGCAGGGCCTTGATGTCCAGGCCCACCCAGTCGACGAGCCCGGCCCCGACCATGTCGCGCAGCCGCCGCGGGTAGGGCCCGGCCGTGTGCAGCCCCACCTGGAAGCCCATGTCGATGACCTCGCGGGCGGCGTCGGCCAGGGCGTCCTGGCGCAGCGCCTCGCCTCCGGTGAGGACGACGCCGTCGAGCAGCCCGCGCCGGCGGCGCAGCAGGGTGCGCACCTCCTCCCACGCCACCCGGCCGGGAGTGCGGGCGGGGATGAGGTCCCGGTTGTGGCAGTAGAAGCAGTTCCAGGGGCAGCCCTGCAGGAAGACGGTCGCGGTCAGGTGGTCGGGCCAGTCGACCGTGCTCATGGGGACGAGCCCGGCGATCACCAGGTCGTCGGCGGGCCGGTGGTGGGGGCAGGTATCGGCCCGGCGCTCGGCGCTGCCCTGCTGTCCGGCGGCGCCCCGGCCCGCACCACCCTCAGCGGCCCGGACCGGCTGGGCGGCGTACGGACCGGTCGGCGGACGGGTCTGCGGTGAGGTCACTGCATCCTCCTTTCGGGACGTCGTCGGGGCTGCCGGGACTGCTGGGCCGACCCGAGGGGCGGCGTCGTTGCGATACCGAGCCCGCTGGGCGCCGTCGCCGGATCATCCGACGGCGCCCAGCGGCCCCGGCGGGTCCTCTCAGGCGCTGACCGCGCTCAGGCGCGAGACGGCCGGGCCGTGGCCGCCGGCGGCGACCTCGGTGAACATCCGCCGCTCGGCGTACTCGCCCTTCTTTCCGATATTGAAGGAGCGCACCGGGCGGAAGTAACCCATGACGCGCGTCCACACCTCGCACTCGACCGGCTCGGCCTCCGGGTGGAGCTCGGCGCACTTGTCGCAGGTGAGGTGCTCGCCCACGAGGTAGCCGTGGACGGGGCAGATGGAGAAGGTCGGCGTGATGGTGATGTAGGGCGCGCGGAATGCGGTCAGGGAACGGCGCACGAACTCCTTGCAGGCCGCGGCCGAGGAGATGCGCTCGTTCATGTACAGGTGCAGGACGGTGCCTCCGGTGTACTTGGTCTGGAGCTCCTCCTGCATCTCCTGGGCCTCGAAGGGGTCATCGGTGTAGCCCACGGGGATCTGGGAGGAGTTCGTGTAGTAGGGGTTGGTCTCCGTACCGGCCTGGAGGATGCCGGGGTAGCGCTTGCGGTCCTCCTTGGCGAAGCGGTAGGTAGTGCCCTCGGCCGGCGTGGCCTCGAGGTTGTAGAGGTGGCCGGTGGCCTCCTGGAACTCGACCATCTTGTCCCGCACGTGGTCCAGGAGGCGCACGCACATGGCGTAGCCGCGCGGGTCGGTCAGGTCGTAGGCGTCGTGGGTGAAGTTGCGGACCATCTCGTTCATGCCGTTGACGCCCAGGGTGGAGAAGTGGTTGTCCAGGCTGCCGAGGTACCGCTTGGTGAAGGGGAACAGGCCGGCGTCGATGTGGTGCTGGATGACGGTGCGCTTGAGCTCCAGGGTGTCTCGGCCAATCTCGAGCAGCTCGTCGAGCCGGGCGATCAGGGCGGCCTCGTCGTCGGCGTAGAGGTGGCCGAGCCGGGCCATGTTGATGGTGACGACGCCGACCGACCCGGTCTGCTCGGCCGAGCCGAACAGGCCGTTGCCGCGTTTGAGCAGCTCGCGCAGGTCGAGCTGGAGGCGACAGCACATGGAGCGGATCATTCCGGGGTCGAGCTCGGAGTTGATGAAGTTCTGGAAGTAGGGCAGGCCGTACTTCGCGGTCATGGTGAACAGGAGCTCGGTGTTGGGGGCGTCCCAGTCGAAGTCGCGGGTGATGTTGTAGGTGGGGATGGGGAAGGTGAAGACGCGCCCCTCGGCGTCGCCCTCGGTCATGACCTCCATGAAGGCGCGGTTGATGAGGTCCATCTCCGCCTGGAGGTCGCCGTAGGCGAAGTCGCAGACCTCGTCGCCGATGAGGGGGTGCTCGTCAGCGAGGTCCGCGGGGCAGGTCCAGTCGAAGGTGAGGTTGGTGAAGGGCGTCTGGGTGCCCCAGCGCGAGGGGACGTTGAGGTTGAAGATGAGCTCCTGCATGCACTGCTTGACCTGGGCGTAGGTCATGTCGTCCAGGCGGACGAAGGGCGCCATGTAGGTGTCGAAGGAGGAGAAGGCCTGGGCGCCGGCCCACTCATTCTGGAGAGTGCCCAGGAAGTTGACGATCTGTCCGACGGCCGAGGAGAAGTGCTTGGCGGGGCCGGCGGCGATGGCGCCGGGGACGCCGTTGAAGCCCTGCTGGAGGAGGTCCTTGAGGGACCAGCCGGCGCAGTAGCCGGCGAACATGTCCAGGTCGTGGATGTGGAGGTCCGCGTTGCGGTGGGCCTGGCCGGCGGCGGCCGGGTAGACCTGGCTGAGCCAGTAGTTGGCGACGACCTTGCCGGAGGTGTTAAGCATCATCCCGCCCAGCGAGTAGCCCTGGTTGGCGTTGGCGTTGACGCGCCAGTCGGAGCGGTCCAGGTACTCGGTGATGGTGGCGATGGCGTCCACGGTGGGGCGCTCGCCGCGGGCCACGGCCGAGTCGGTCGAGCCGCGGGCCACGAGACTCGGATCGGAGGCGGGGACGGCAACCGGAGTCGAGGCCGGGCCGTCGACGGGGCTCGGGGTGGCAGTGTCGGTGGGGGCGGGGTGGTTCTCGAGCACGGGTCTCTCCGATGGTCCTTCTCGTTCCTGTTCGCGGCCCTGTCGAGCGTGGATGGGGCCGGTTCTTCCCGGCGCCGCCAGCGACTGCGCACTACCTGCTGAGAGCGGGTCGGTCGGCGGCGCCGGTGCCGACCCTACGCCCGCATGCACTGCAGGAGCCGCATTGAGCCACATCATCTTGTATCTTGATTGTATCTAGACCACAACATATTGCGATAGAGGTAGGGACTTTTGTCTCGATAGGCAACACCTTCTCGCGCGATCCTGCGGATGCCGTCGAAGCTGGACCGCGAGCCGGCAGGACCGCCCGGAGAGCACATATGAGGTCCAGATCACTCCTGCCCGGCGTGTTGGGACGACGCCATTCACGACGGCACGTCAGATCCTCGCCGCCTTTACGATGGTTTCCATGGACGCCACCGCGAGCCGCCACGTGAACGGAGAGCTCTACTACGAGCACCGGCGAAGCGCGCGGCCTCCAGGCTCGCCAGTACGTCTACGGGATCGGCTCCTACCACTACAACTGGCACCCGACCCTGGAAATCCTCGTCGTCGTCACCGGCGGGATGGAGGTGTGCGCGGACGGCCGGGTGGAGCGCTGCGAGCCCGGCGACGTCATGGTCATCAACTCTAATGACGGGCACGCCACCCTTGCCACGCAGCCACACACAACCGTGCTACTGCTGCATATCGGCGCCGGATACCTGGCCGGCTTCACGCAGGACGGCTCCGTCCCCCGTTTCAGCTGCCGCTCCGCCGGGAGCACTCGCGACCAGCCCGGCTTCGCGCGACTGCGTACGCTGCTGGCACGAATGATGCTCGCCAGCGACCACCCCGGACCCGGAGGTAAGGCCGCCTGGGAGGCCGGGCTGCTGAGCGTTGTCGCCACCCTCTTCGACCACTTCCCACCAGAGCCCTCCCGGGAGCCGGCCACCGACCTGCCCACCGCCATCGAGAGCCACCAGGCCCTGCGCCGCGCAGTGGCCTACGTGGACCAAAGCTTCCGCGAGCGCATCACGCTCGAACTGCTCGCCCAGCACTCGGGCTTCAGCCCAGCCCCCTCAGCACGTGGGCGTGACCTTCTCCAAGTACCTCACTCGCGCGCGGCCGCGCCAGGCGGATTTGGTCTTCCACCAAAGCCACATCTCGCGCACGGACGCCGGGGGCACACGGAATCTGCACCACTGGATGAGGCTGCCCTTTGGAGCCGCCCATGAATGAAGCCCCGCGAGACCGGGGCACGCCAGGTCCACCCACCTCCATGGAAGAGACCGTCGAACCGCCCCACGCTCTGTCATAGCGCCCGAGAAGAGCTCACCACCCAGCCCCAATAGCGAGCACAGCCTTCCGGCATCACCTACGCCCCACGGAGACGGCTAGTAGAAGCGGAGACCAAGTCTCCGATAGACATTGAAGGGATCACAATAAGTGACCCCCATAGCGTCACACGCATCTGGGATGAGTACTCGCCTTCTTGAGTTGGGGGAAGGTAACTCAAAGGTCACCACAGCAGCCCCGGCACTGTGCGCCTGAGCCACAAGATAGTAGTCGGCCACTCCCAGAAACTCGGCTCCAGCAGAGTCCCAGTACGGCCGATCCGGATGCATTGCCCAGTCGGCAAGCCGAGTCATCGACGCCATCGCATTTGCACCCGGTTGAAGCCAGAAGGTACTTGGCAGTTCCGATGACCACTTCTTGAGATAGCCGCTATCACCATCATTAATTTCATCTTTAACACGAGACACCGAAGCAATGTATCCGATTCGATTCTGCTCGGTCAACCACTCCCAAAACGTGGGCGCCACGTCTGGATGATAATATAGCCGAGAGGCGTTGATGAAGACGTTTGAGTCCAACAGAAACAACATCATCCCACCACTCCGAGGCGGTCGGCATACCGATCAAACACCGCCACCTTCTTGAAAGACATCAGACGCAACGCCTCGGTCATAGAGGTAGCACCACGAAGAGTGTCTCGAATAATAGCTCGACTCAGCGTTCTCCCCACCCGAAACGACTGATTGCCATAGAAGTCCCCACCCTTGCCGTGCGACACTCGCCCCTCAAACTCCAGCAACCGTTTGACTTCATCGCCATAGATCTTCTGAAAGTCTCTACGATCCAGAAGCATCAAGTCACGCAGTTTGATCAGGACAACGAGAGTGGAGCATTTGTAGCGACCGGACAATCGATCCAACTCTTGAGTCAAGTCGATCTCGGAATCGAACTGAACGCGAAGGTCATATGCTGGCACTGCAACCTCAGCTGCCACCGCGTCACACCACCGTTCAACACGGTTATGGCGATCTTGCGGCAATACCCCACCAGCGCTGACACCAAACTCTCCACGCCATACGTGCGCGAACTCATGAAGAAGAGAGAACACTTGCCCCCGCTTAGTGTCCCGAGCATTGACAAATACGAGCGGCGCGACAGGGGACTGCAGCGTGAATCCACGAAACTCATCGAGATCTAGCATGCGGTGACTATTATTCTCAACCATGGAATTGATGACCACCAGGCCGCCGAGATCCTCGAAGGAGTTGATGAGGTGATTCCTCACTTCATCGAAGGTTCGCATTTGTTTGCGAGATTCGACCTCATAACCCAGAGACTGGCGAATATCTGCTGCGGCGACTTCGACAGAAGCGCGCCGAGCAGAACCAACAAACGTTAGCGGCTCATCGTCGCCAAGCTCAGCCAGATAGTCTTCATACCACTTTTGACGACGCTGATTGATATAAATCGTCTCGAGAAGATCGTCCGTCGGCACCCCAGTTTCGCCTCGACCGTCCCTAAAATCGGGAATCGGCAGCTCCTCACGAGGAGGCTCAGACAAGAACAGGTACCCAACAGGGACATGGGTGAATTGAGCGACAGCCTCGACCTCAGCGAACCGTGGTTGCCGTTCCTCGGACAACCACTGATCCCAGTTCGTGAACTTAGCTCGCATGTCGTCATCCCCGCGACCACTGCGGCGCTGCGCCCATTCGAGAACAGGAGGCCTCACGGCGACGGTCGTGGCCATGGCACCCCTCCTCATTCTCCGACTAGTCACCATGGTAAGGCTCCTCGTCAAGCCAACAAGGAGCCGATTCGAGCCCCCGCTCTGGCGCATCCGTCAGCCTGTGGCCTCCACGCCCCACACTGTCACCGATCTCCCAATACATGACACCTGCTCAACGGCCGACATTCTTTTGTCGGGTTGGCCCGACATCGAGCGACCAGGTGGCTGGATCGTGTGGGCGATCACGCTCCGACAGCCTGGTCCCATGAGCACCGATACCTCTCCCCTCCACCGTTCCCACCCTCCATCGCAGCAGGTCAGACCCACAGCCTCCATCCGGCCACGCGGTCTCCTGCCCCGCTGGGCCTGCGCGGTCCTGGCGGCCTGCCTGGCCCTGGCGGTCCTCGCCGTCGGGCCGCACGCGCCGAAGGCCGACACCTCCTCCATCACAGGAGACAAGGACCTGGCCAAGCAGGTCATCAGCCTTCTGCCCGATGACTACCGGGCCCGAGGCATCCATGTCTCCGTCATCACCACCGAGGGCGCCCGCCACGCCGGCATCGGCACCGCCGCCTCCGGCCAGCAGTACACGTCCACCACACCCATGGAGATCGGCTCGATCACCAAGACCTTCGACGGCCAGCTCCTGGCCGACGCCATCGCGCGCGGCGAGGTCAAGGCGAGCGACCCGTTGTCCACACACCTTCCCGAGCTCGCCGGCACCCCGGCCGGCGAGGCCACCCTGGAGGAGCTCGCCTCGCATCGCTCCGGCATCCCGGGTGTCCCCTCGCAGGACCTGAGCCGGTTCGTGCTGCGAGGCGACATTCTGGGACTCAACCCCTTCACCGACAACACCGACCAGCTCATCGAGAAGACCCGCACCACCGAGATGGGCAAGCGCGGCGAGTTCGCCTACTCCAACCTGGGCATCTCGCTGCTGGGCGAGGCGCTCAGGCGCGCCGCCGGGGCCGAGTCCTGGAAGTCCTATGCCTCGGAACGGCTCTTCACACCCCTGGGCATGGAGCACACGACCCTCACCGCCGGCCAGTCGGAAATTCCCGACGGCGCCATCCACGGGGTCCAGGCCAATGGGCGCCGCGGCCAGTCGCTCAGCGGCCCGGGCTCCAACCCGGCCGGCGCCGGGGTGTGGAGCACCCCGGAGGACATGACCCGCTACGCCCAGGCGGTCCTGACCGGCACCGTCCCCGGCGGGGCTGCTCCTCAGGAGGCGCGGTGGCCCGCGGAAGTCTTGGCCGGCTTCCAGCTGCCGGGCGAGAAGGTCGGCTACACCTGGTACACCGACGTCGTCGACGGGCACACGATCATCGGCCACGGCGGAACCACGATGGAGTACATGACGCACCTGGCCATCGACAAGGAGTCGGGCAAGGCCGTCATGGTCTACACCGACCAGAACACGGACGGTACCGCCGCCGCGCTCGCCGCGGCGCTCCTAACCGACGGGCAGAAGGCCTCGTCGGCGCGCCTACCGGTGCCGACCGAGATGCTGCTTCAGGGCATGATCCTCGGCATCTTCACCATCCTGGCGCTGGTCATGGGCCTGTACACGGCCGCCCGCGCGGCGAGCGCCCCCAGCCGCATGGCGGTGGTCTGCCGCGTGTCCGCGCTCCTCGCCTGCTTGGCGGCGGCCGCGGCCTCGGGGCCCTGGGCGCACGTGCCCACCTGGATCCCGGCGGCGGCGTCGCTGCCCGGCCTGTACGGGATCGTCCGGGGCATCACGCTGTGGCCGGATCTGCCCACCCTGCCGCGTCGCCGGGCCTGGCTCGGCTGGACGCAGGTGGCGCTGACTGTCGCCTTCGTCGCCGTCTGCCTGGTCGTCGCCTGGCCCAAGGCCTGAGCCGCCCACATCTGGCGTCACCTTCGCTCCCCCACGCCGCGCCCCGGGGTCCTGGCCCCGCCGACGTCGAGCGGAAGGCGTGAAGGCGACGCCGGCACTCCTCCCACCCCAACCGACCACCAATTCACGTCCTGAAAGCTGACACCATGACTGATCGCCGTTTCCCCGCGCCCGGTCTCGCCCGGCGCCTGCTGGCCCCGATCGCCGCCCTGCTGGGTCTGGTGGCGGGCCTGAGCGTCCTCATCCTGCCCTCCCCCGCACCAACCACCGCCGACCCGACCGAGTTCTCCGCCGAGCGCGCCATGACCTCCATCAACCGCCTCGCCGACGAGCCCCACAGTGTCCTGCGCCGCGAGGCGCACGACCGGGCGCGCGACGACGTCATCGGCATGTTCACCGACCTCGGCTACACCCCCACCGTGCACTCCGACCCGATGTTCGATCTCAGCGACCCGGCGGACAAGAGGATCTTCGACGGCTTGTCCGCCGAGCAGCAGGCGACGCTTAAGGACGCGCCGACTGACACGATCGTCGTCGACGTGCCGGGGAAGTCCGAGCGCACCATGGCGCTCATGGCCCACTACGACTCGGCCACGGTCGAGGCGGACGAGAACGGCCATCAGCAGATCACCGACGGCACCTCTCTCGGTGCAGCCGACGACGGCTACGGCGTGGCCGCCATCGTCGAGACACTCCGGGCCCTCAAGGCCGAGGGGCGCCAGCCGGAGAACTCGCTGAAGATCGTCATCACCGACGCCGAGGAGATCGGCCTCATCGGCGCCCGCAACGAGATGCGCCACCACCGCGCCGACTACGAGAACGTCGACCTGGTCCTCAACCTCGAGGCGCGCGGCACGAGCGGTCCGGCGCTCATGTTCGAGACCTCCCCGAACAACAGCGCCGTCGCCGGCTACTTCCTCAGCCACGTGGAGCAGCCCGCGACCGGCTCGCTCTTACCCTCGCTGTACGCGCGCATGCCTAACACCACCGACATGGCGGCGCTCATCCCCGAGGGCTTCACGGTGCTCAACATCGCGGCGATCGGGGAGGCCGAGCACTACCACCACGCCACCGACGCCCCGCGCTACGTCGACCACTCGACCCTCCAGCACTACGGCGACCAGGTCCTCGGCCTCACGCGGGCCTGGGCCTTCGACGGGCAGGCCCCCACGCTGACGGCCGACGGCGACCTCCACTTCTTCCAGCTGTGGCGGGGGATGACAGTGCACTACCCGGCGGCGGTCGGGACGGGGCTGGGGTGCCTGGCCATCATCGCGGCGATCGGCGCCGTCGCGGTGCGGGCACGGTCCCTGCGCTGGAAGCGGGTCCTGGGGAGCGTCTGGGGTCTGACGTGGCGGGCCGCGTTCGCCTCCGCCGTGGCGGGGCTGGTGCAGCTGGGCGCCATGGCGATGAAGTGGGCGCCGGAGAGCGGGCTCGGACCGAACCCCCTGCTGGTGGGGATGTTCGCCGGCGGGACCCTCATCGGGGTTGGGCTCACAGTGCACTTCGTGGTGCGGCGCTGGAAGGAGGGGCTCGGGCAGGAGGCCGTCGCCGCGGTGCTGCTCCTGCTGGCGGCCGTCTGCGTGCCACTCATGGTGCTGGTGTCCGGCGCCGCCTACGTCCTGGTCCTCCCCACGCTCGCGCTGGCGCTGACCACGCTGGCACCGAGGCGGGTGCGGCCGGTGGTCGGGGCCCTGGCGGCCTTCGTCATCGTGGCGATCCTTGCCCCCGCGGTCCTGCTCATCCACGAGATGCTCAGCCTCAGCGCGGTGTGGGTGACCGTGTTCTTCGCGATCGTGCCGGTGGCGCCGCTGGCGCTCGTGCTCCTGCAGGCCGGTTCCCGGCGCACCCAGCGCACTACGGCGCGGACCAGCAGCAGTTCTGACGCCACTCTCGACGGCGCTGGAGGTCCGGCCACCGCGACGGCGTAGGACGGCGTGACGGCGTAAGCGGGCGCAGCCGCGAGCACGGGATGCCTCGAGGCCTCAGGACCGCTCACCAGGAGTGGCCCCGAGGCCCCGGCCTGTGGAGGAGGTGGACCGGAGCAGGCAGTGACGGGGGCTGGTGCACGAGCGTCAGGGGTTTTCCACAGGGTGGCTTCAAGGTCTGGTGGTGGGGGCGTGTGAGCGGGTAATGTCAATGCACCGCTCGGACGGGCAGTGTCGCCCGGCCTGGCGGTGTGAGGAGTTGTTTCGGTGGCGAGGAGGCTTCCGTGATGAGTGCGTCCCTACGACCTGCTGCGCCCGCGGGGGCGAGGCAGCCTGCAACCGACCCCGGCCAGGCGGCGCTGGAGCAGCGCCCCGTAACGCAAGGCCGTCACGCCCACCTGGAACCCAACGGCTCCAGTGAGCGCGTGGAGCGGATTGCGCTGTCGGGGTGTTGGGAGTGGCCTGGTTCTCGTCCTGGGCGTCGCAGGGGTGTGGCTGGGCTGGTGGCGGTGTGCGTGCTGGCGCTGGGGGTGGCGGCCTGCTCGGTGAAGGACACCAAGGCCGAGGCCAGCGCCAGCGCGAGTGCCAGCGCGTCGGCTGCTGTGGCCCGGGCTGAGAAGGGCATCGCCGACGCCAACGCCTCAGCGACCGCCTCCCGAGAAGCCGCCCTGACCCCCGAGCTGCGCGCCAAGCGCGACGCCGCCCTGGCCGAACCCGCACCCACCAAGCCCAAGCAGATGAACGAGGACACCCCCGAAGGCGCAGCCGCCAGCGTCGGCTACTTCCTCGACCTCTACCGCTACGCCTTCATGACCGGCAACACCACCGAGCTCGCCGCCATGAGCGAAGACCGCTGCAAATTCTGCCAGTCAACCATCGACGATGCCAATGACATCCACAGCAAAGGAGGCTGGGCAGACAAGTGGGATCAGGAAATTGTCGACATAACTTTCTACGAGAAGCTCGAAGGTTATGACTACAACAGAATCAAGGTCATCGTCAACTACGGAAAAATGACTTCATACTACGGAGACGGCCAAAATCCGAGTACCTCCGAACCTTCTGAGGGAAAAGTCGTGAACATCGCGGCCCGCTATAGCGAAAACCGATGGCTAATCGGCAACGTGGAGGTGGAAGACAAGTGAATACAAGGCGGCGAGTTACTACAGTCGCTGTTGCGTCGATTTTATTTCTTTTCATCTCCTCTGCGAGGGCAGCCCAGGACACTGCGCCTCCACCACAGACAGAAATCGACTCTAGAAATGTGGGAAATGGAAGTGAATTCTACGGTGAGGTGACTGAAACAATTCCTCAGGAGGGGTCTCCAGATTCTGGTGAGCCTCCGTCTCAGGAGCATCCGGCCGTGACGGCCTCGGACCCGTCAATGTGGGATCAGCAGCCCCACCACGAGTGCTCAGCCAAGAACAACGGCAATGAGTCGCCAGACTACGCGTGCCGCCTGCTGGCGCCCAACCGCCCCACCCAGCCCGCCGAGCCCACCGGCGGCAGCACCCCCCGCACGATCACGATCACCACCCGCCAGGCCGCCACCCTCATCGCCTCCGGCTCAGGCATCACCCGCCAGCCCCCAGGACCACAGGTCGTCATCTCCAAGGCCTTCATCGTCTACACCGACCCCACCCCCCGACACCAGACCACCACCATCCTGAACACCCCCATCGAGGTGGAGTTCACCCCCGTCTCCTACACCTGGACCTGGGGAGACGGCACCACCACAACCACCACCGACCCCGGCCACCCCTACCCCAACCAGACCGTCACCCACCACTACCAGCACACCGCCACCGGCGTCACCACCACATTGACCACCACCTGGACCACCCGCTACCGCCCCCAAGGCGAGAGCCAGTGGCGCACCATCGACGGCACCATCACCACCACCGAGACCTCCACCCCCTACGACCTCGTCCGCATCATCACCTACCTCACCGACGACGCCGAACAAGCCCAAGGCCACTAAACCCCCACGCACCCCACTACACACGCGGCCGGAGGGCAAGACTGTCCACATTCGCACCCCTGCTCCACGCACAAGATACGAACGCACAAGTCAGGGTGCAGGCGATCGGAGAACGGCATCTCACCGAACCTCGAATGACGCCCTGAACCTTCCAGTCCTAACGACGCACCTTCATTCAGTCGCCTTACCCTCAGCCTGCAGAGGCTCTGAGGCGAGTACAGAGGCGAGGTCCGCGAAGTACGGATACTGCGCCCACGCAGCGCGGTCACCGATGACGTAAAGACGGCGCTTCGCTCGGCTTGCAGCGACATTGACAAGGTTGACGGTCGACGAGGCCCAGGCCTTTGCTCCAGGAGCACCCGGATCGCCGCCCAGAACGAGGAAGACCACATCCGCCTCCCGGCCCTGGGCGGTATGGATTGTGCCGCCGCGCAACCCGGGATATCTCCCCCTGAGGGACCCCAGCGCGTTGGCCACCACCCGGAACGGCGAAATGGCGATGATCTGCGACATGGCGACGCCTTGATCCTGGAGCTGCTCAATCTGATTGCGCAGCTCCTCGATCTGGTTGTCTTGAAGATGCGTACCAGGGGTTCTCGCAGGAACGTCGATCCACTGGCTCGGTAAAATCTTCTGCTCATGAGGCCCGTCAAAGAGATCGGGGTGCTCGGGATCATCCAGGCGACGCTGGACACCGCTCACCATCATGCTCCCGTAGGCGATCTCATTGCACAGTCTGAACATCGGATCGTCGCATCGGCGATGCACTGTCAGTGGTGCGCTCACCCACATGGGCTTCTCTCCGTGATACAGAGTGGTCCCATAGCGTGAAACGCGGTCAGCGAGAGTCTGGACCGAGGCGAGCGGCGGAATCCAAACCGGTGAGACACCGAACGCAGCAGCGATGTCGTACTGGGCTTTGCGCGGCATCGTCACTACCGGCTGCAACTGCAACGGGTCACCAACGGCAACAACCCGCCGGGAGCGCCAGATCCCTCCGACGGCGTACTGCGGGCAGGCCTGTCCGGCCTCGTCAATGAGCAGCCATCCGAGAGAATCGGCACCAAGACCGGCGAACATGCGCCCAAAGGAGGCGAAGGTGGTCGAAACCATCGGCACAACCAGGAAGAAGGTCTGCCACGCTGCACGTATCTTTTCCGGCTCCAGGTTACGCGGGTAGGCACCGGCAACCACCTCAATGGCCGCACGTAACCCCTTCACCATGTCCCCAGCCGCATTGGCCAGAAAATCCTCATGCAGGCGCAGCGCTGCCAGGAACAGGTCGGACCGAGCTGCATCGAGCTCGGCGTCGAGCCACGGGGCATACTTCTCGCGGTCTTCTCTGCCCCGCTCCTCCTCCGGGTACCCACGCCCGTAGCGCTCGCGGTCCTCAGCGACTTGCCGGTGTAGATCAGCTACTTCCTGTGAGAGGTGCTTACGTCGATTCTCGACGCTTACCAGCTCGCCAGAGATGTACCGCGCTCGCTCGTCGAGGGACTGTGCATGCTGACGCACCTGCTGCAAGTTCTGCTCCGCTGTCCGCAGCTGCTCCTCGAGTGGCTCCAACCGTTCCCTCCACTCGCGAACAGCTCGCCCCATGGTGAAGAACGTCTCGAGCACCCCGGGCCTGGCCTCCACGTGCCGGTTCCGTATGCTGCTGGCCTCGGAGTACTCCGCCTGTGCACGCTCGACGACATTCGCATACCTCTGCCTGTCATCCGCAGCCTCGGTGGCCTCCATCGTGAGGCGCTGAGCCTGCGCAGCGAGCTCCGGTTCCTCCCTAAGGGCATCCTTGAGACGTTCTCTTCGACACTGAGCCGCCTCCCGCTGAGCGAGGAGCTCGTCGACACGCCGCTCGGCCCGACGGAAGTCCTCTCGCGCCTGAGGCCAGCTCTTATATGGCATCTTTCCGTCACGCCACTGATTCAGACGCGTCTGCATGCGCGGAGCCGTTCCCGGAATGGGTTTTTTGTCCCGCCCCGTGACGTCAAACCAGAAGGCCGAGCGAAAGGCCCCCCGATTTCGCTTGTTGCCCAGTCGGGCCGCTACCAGCCCCCAGGCCCTGTGCTCCTTGCCACCCACATCTGAATCCATCAGAGTCGCGGAGGCGATGTCAGCAAAATAGTCGGCGTCTTCCCGCCATTTGCCATCGATTGCACCAAGAGAGGGAATCTCAACACTGATGTTCTCAACGGCGGCGTTGTTCGCTGAAGCGACGACCATCTCGAATCCGGTGAGTTTCGATTGAAGCTGACGAACCTCACGTCGATAGCCATCACCTGACTGCCAGCAGTGCGTGGTCGCGGTGAAGGCGTCGTCAGGGCTTTCCAATTCGGCGAGGCGCTGCGCACGTTTGACGACATTACCGGCGAGGATGTCGCGCAACATCGTCGTCTTTCCGGTGCCAGGAGGCCCGTTGACCCCCATCAGACCACCCGCATCAGCCAGATCTTCCAAGGCCTGGTTGACGGCGAATTGCTGACGCAGTGCCAGGCTGTGTTCAGGGTTGGAAGGCCAGCGACCTTTCGGCAGCCTGTCGACTCGGACTCCTGCGTCGGCAACGGCGTTGTCCCGGATAACGTCCGCCCGCTGCCCCGCAGGAAGATCAGCGTCGGCGGTCAGGTACTCAGACAATGCCTGCGGGCATTCCCCATTGGACAGCCCTCTCGTGACGGTTGCGAGATCGTCAAGGAAGAAGCTGTTGAGAAAGTCGATGTCCGCGCCCGTATCGTCGGCACGACGGCTGGAGACGGCAACTGACGAGATGATGATGCGTTCACTGGCCAGTTTAGGGACTCCGGCGACCCTAGAGACCTTGTGGGCGATACGCAACAGCTCGTGCAGCGAGTCCGCATCCTGAGGAGGAGGTTTTTCCGCATCAGCCGCCTCACGTCGGTCTCCCTCGAAGGAATCCACCTCTTTCGTGAACTCTTCTGCAGCCTGGGAGAATCCACCACCCCAGTGCGGACTTGGCACTTCACGGGTGCTCCGGATCCGGGCAACGGCCCACAACGCCGAGGAAAGGGTTGCAGAGTCCACCATGAGCGCACCACGTTCGTCGAGCATGACCGCCGCGCAGGCGCTGAGTCCAGCCGTACGTTCATCGTAGGCATCCCGATCCTCTGCGAAGACATCGTGCAGGTCCTGATAGATGTCCTCGAGGTCGTACACACCGAGGTAGACGGTGTGCTGCCATTTCATAGGCGTTCCGTTCACCGGCGCTGGTGGACGCAACGCTTCCCACGGCAAGGGCAACTGAGGCTGCCAGTCGATAACCTGGCGGTCCTTCGGACGCGTCGATGGCTTGGTCAGCTCAGGCACCTTTTGTGGACTGAACAGCTCCAGCATCCACCAGTACTGCAGGGTCTGTTGACGAGTCTCAGAGGAAGCATTCAATCCCATGGAAGGATTCTGCCAGGTCGAGGCGGTTCGTGCGGATGATTTACACGGGATACTTCTAGCAAAGAGGGATCGCCTTGCTCGGCCCCGGACACCGCCGGAGGCCAGTCAGACGCCGGCGCCCACCAGTGGTGCACACTGTGCCCCATGGCAGACGGGACCGCACGCGACCTCAGCGGGCTTCTGGAGTCCATCGGCGGGCGCGACGGCAGGCTCGTCCACCTCCAGCGCACCCCGGCCCGCCCTGGCCGCCACGCCGACTGGCCCGAGTGGGCGGACCCCGACCTCGTGGCCGCCTACCGCCGCATCGGCGTCGAGCACCCCTGGACGCACCAGGTCGCCGCCGCGAGCTCCGCCCACGCCGGCCACCACACGGTCCTGGCCACCGGCACCGGCTCGGGCAAATCGCTGGCCGCCTGGCTGCCGGCACTCTCCGACGTCCTAGCGGCCCAGTCCCCCGGCGCCGACTCGCGCATCTCCGCCCACGGCCGGCGCCCCACCACCCTCTACCTCTCCCCCACCAAGGCGCTCGCCGCCGACCAGGCCGCCGCCCTGGCCCGGCTCATCGGCGAGCTCGAGGCCGTTCAGCGCGAGGCCGGCACTCCCACGGGCTCCCTGCGCACGGTGCGCGCCGGCACCTGCGACGGCGACACTCCCCTGCCCGAGCGCGACTGGGTGCGCGCCCACGCCGACATCGTCCTGACCAACCCCGACTTCCTTCACTTCTCGCTGCTGCCGGGCCACGAGCGCTGGAGCCGTCTCCTGCGGGGACTGAGCTACATCGTCATCGACGAGTGCCACGCCTACCGCGGGATCCTGGGGGCGCACGTCGCCCTCGTGCTGCGTCGCCTCCTGCGGCTCGTGTCACGCCTGCGCCCGCACGGCCCGCAGCCGGTCGTCCTGTGCGCCTCGGCGACGGCCGCCGAGCCCGCCCTCACCGCGGCCCGCCTCATCGGCGCCGAGCCCGACGACGTCGTGGCCGTCACCGACGACGCCGCACCCGCCGGGGAGCGCACCCTGGCCCTGTGGCAGCCCGCCCTGCGCGACCCCTGGGTGCTACCGGCCCCCGGCGAGGGCAGTCCGGCGCCCGAGGACTCCCCAAGCCCCGACGTATCCCGGCCCACACGCGCCGCCGACAGCGACAGCGACAGCCTCCCAGCCCCCAGCGCCACGTTGACCCCACAGCACGTGTCGGGAACAGATGCCCCACCGAAGGCCAGCACCGACGCCATCGCCTCCGCCGCCCATGGCCGGCCTCCGGTCACGAGTGGCGTCACCCCACCCGGCAGCGCCGAACCGGACTCGGGCGATCCTGGTGAGGATCCCTCGGAGCGGCGCAGCGCCGTCGTCGAGGCCGCCGAGCTGCTCGTGGACCTGCTGAGCGTGGGCGCCCGGGCGCTGGTGTTCGTGCGCTCGCGTCGTTCGGCGGAGGTCGTGGCCGAGCGGGCCCGCCACACGCTGGGGCTCTCGCTGCCCGAGCTCGTCGGCACAGTGTCGGCCTACCGCGGCGGCTACCTGCCCGAGGAGCGCCGGGCCCTGGAGGCCGACCTGCGTTCGGGCCGGCTGCGGGCCCTGGCCACCACCAACGCCCTGGAGCTGGGCATCGACGTCACCGGGCTGGACGCGGTCCTCATCGCCGGCTGGCCGGGCACGCGCGTCTCGCTGGGGCAGCAGGCGGGCCGGGCCGGACGCGCCGGTGGCCGCGGCCTCGCCGTCCTCATCGCCTCCGACAACCCGCTGGACGCCTACCTGGTGCACCACCCCGAGGCGGTCTTCGCCGCCCCGGAGGCCACGGTCTTCGACCCGGCCAACCCCTACGTGCTCGCGCCCCACCTGTGCGCCGCCGCCTCCGAGGCGCCCTTGCGGGCCTCGGACCTGGCCCTGTTCGGCCTGGCCGACGACGCCCTGCTGCGCGAGCTGGAGGGGCGGGGCGCGCTGCGGCGTCGGCCCACGGGCTGGTTCTGGAACGTCAACCTGCCCGGGCGGCCCCAGGACCTGACCTCCCTGCGCGGCGACGGCCCGCCCGAGGTGCCGGTGGTGGAGGCCGACACGGGCGTCGTCATCGGCACGGTCGACGGCGCGGCCGCCGACTCCACCGTCCACGAGGGCGCGGTCTACGTCCATCAGGGGCGCGTCTACGTGGTCGAGGAGCTGGCCGACGACGTCGCCCTCGTGCGGCAGAAGGCGGCGGTCGGCTACCGCACGCGGGCCCGGTCGCGCTCGAGCGTGCGCATCATCGCCGAGCGCGAGCAGCAGGTCTGGGGCCGGCCGGTTCAGACGGTTCCGGACGACTGCCATGAGCCGTCGGCGCGCGAGCCCGCAGAGCAGGCCGGCTCCGGCGCCGGTCCTGATCCGGCCGGTGACGGACAGGCCGAATCAGCCCCCGGCAACGGGCACGAGCCCCCGGGCACGGCGGCGATCACCTGGTCCTTCGGTTCGGTGGAGGTCACCAGTCAGGTGACCGGCTACCAGCGGATGGCGCTGCCGGGAGGGGAGGTCGTCTCCCAGCACGCTTTGGAGATGGACGAGCACGTGCTGCCCACCGCCGCCGTGTGGTGGACAATCCCGCAGGAGGTCTGTGAGGCGGCGGGCCTGGAGCCCGCCGACCTGACCGGGGCCCTGCACGCGGCCGAGCACGCGAGCATCGGAATGCTGCCGCTGCTGGCCACCTGCGACCGCTGGGACATCGGCGGGCTGTCAACGGCGATGCACCCGCAGACGGGGGCGCCCACGGTCTTCGTCCATGACGGGCACGCCGGCGGGGCGGGCTTCGCCGAGCGCGGCTACCGGGCCGGGCGCGAGTGGCTGGAGGCGACGTTGGCCGTCATCGAGGGCTGCGGCTGTGCGAGCGGCTGCCCCTCGTGCGTGCAGTCGCCCAAGTGCGGCAACAACAACGAGCCCCTGGACAAGGCCGGTGCCGCGGTCCTGCTGCGGCTCCTGCTCGAGGCGGCGCCGACGGCGTCCCCCGAGCCCTCCGGCGTCGAGGCCGGCACCGGGGCCGCCGGCGAGCCGAACGCCGTCGACGCGGCGGGCTTCGGCGGCTGAGGATCGCCGCACCGGGCACTGGCCCTCACGTTACGTGAGGCTGATATGTTCCCGGCATGCTCCCTCGACTACTGCGCACGTACTTGCACCCCTATACGGGGCTGCTGGTGTGCGTCCTGGTGCTTCAGTTCGCTGAGGTGATGGCCTCCCTGTATCTCCCCACCCTCAACGCCGACATCATCGACAAGGGTGTGGCCACCGGGGACACCGGCTACATCTGGCGAATGGGCGCGTTCATGCTGGGGGTCAGCCTGGCCCAGGGCGTGTGCACGGTGCTGGCGACCTACCTGGCGGCGCGCGCGGCGATGAGCATGGGCCGGGACCTGCGCGGCGAGGTCTTCGACCGGGTCAGCGGCTTCTCGGAGCGGGAGATCTCCGCCTTCGGGGCGGGTTCGCTCATCACCCGCAACACCAACGATGTCCAGCAGGTCCAGATGCTGGTGATGATGAGCGCCACGATGCTGGTGACGGCGCCGTTCATGGCGCTGGGCGGCATCTTCATGGCGGTCACGCGCGCCCCGGGCCTGTCGTGGCTGATCGGGGTGTCGGTTCCGATCCTGCTCGTGGCGGTGGGGCTCATCGTGGGCCGCATGCTGCCCCTGTTCCGCTCCTACCAGGACAGGCTCGACGCCATCAACCGGGTGATGCGCGAGCAGCTCACCGGTATCCGGGTCATCCGCGCCTTCGTGCGCGAGGGGGCCGAGACCGAGCGTTTCGAGGGCGCCAACACCGATATCGCCCGGGTCGGCGAGCGCGTGGGTCAGCTCTTCGTCCTGCTGTTCCCGCTGGTGATGCTGGTGCTGGATGTCACGATCGTGGGTGTCATCTGGTTCGGCGGCCACCAGGTCGGCGACGGCGACGTGGAGGTCGGCACCCTCATCGCCTTCATGTCCTATCTCATGCAGATCCTCATGGGCATCGTCATGGCGAGCTTCATGACGATCATGATCCCGCGCGCCGCCGTGTGCGCCGAGCGCATCAGCGAGGTGCTGGCGACGCCGCCGACCATCACCTCCTCCCCCGACGCCGTCGATACCTTCCCGACTCCCGGGACGGTCGAGATGCGGGACGTCACCTTCGTCTACCCCGACGCCGACGCCCGCGTCCTGGCGGAGGTGAGCTTCACGGTCCAGCCCGGGACGACGACGGCGATCGTCGGCTCGACGGCGTCGGGCAAGTCCACGGTGGTGCGGCTGCTGGCCCGGCTGCTGGAGGCCAGCAGCGGGCAGGTGCTCATCGGCGGCACCGACGTGCGTCAGGCCGACCCCGAGGCGCTGTGGTCGCAGATGGGGCTCGTGCCTCAGCAGCCCTTCCTGTTCGCCGGGACCGTGGCCTCCAACCTGCGCCTGGGGCGCGAGGAGGCCACCGACGACGAGCTGTGGGATGCCCTGGAGGTCGCCCAGGCCAAGGACTTCGTCTCCAAGATGGACGGGGGCCTGGAGGCGGCCATCGCCCAGGGCGGCACGAATGTCTCGGGTGGTCAGCGTCAGCGCCTGGCCATCGCCCGGGCCCTGGTGTGCCGGCCCGACATCCTCATCTTCGACGACTCCTTCTCGGCCCTGGATGTGTCCACCGACGCGCGGCTGCGCGAGGCCATGGGGCCGGCCACGGCCGGCATCACGAAGGTGATCGTGGCCCAGCGGGTCTCCACCATCACCGAGGCCGACCAGATCCTCGTCCTGGACGGCGGCCACCTGGTCGGCAGCGGCACGCACACCGAGCTGCTGGCCACCTGCGCCGTCTACCGCGAGATCGTCACCTCCCAGCTCGGGGCGGAGGCCGCAGCATGAGCAGGAACGCGAGCAGCCACATGGGCAAGAAGGCCGGCAGGAACGCCGACAGAGACACCCGCAAGAAGGCCGGGAGCGGTACGCGCACCGCCGCGAGCGCCGTCGTCGGCCCCGATGAGCTCAGCGAGGAGGACCTCAAGCTGGCAGCTGAGGCGCAGGCCGCCTCGGGCGACTGGCACGACGGGCCGCCCCCGGGCAAGGCTGAGGCCTTCTGGCCCTCCTTCAAGCGGATGGTCGGACTGCTGGGCGCCTACCGGGTCTCCCTGGTGGTCGTGGCCCTGGCCGCGGTGGGCACGGTGGTGCTGGCGGTGGCGGCCCCCAAGGTGCTGGGTCAGGCCACCAACGTCATCTTCGAGGGCGTGGTCTCCACGATGCTGCCGGCCGGCACCACCAAGGCCCAGGCCATCGAGGCCCTGCGGGCGCGGGGGATGGATGACTTCGCCACGATGCTCTCGGCGATGGACGTCGTCCCCGGTGCGGGCATCGACTACACCCGCCTGGGGCGGATCCTGATGGTGGTGCTGGGCCTGTACGTGGGTTCGAGCCTGCTCAACTGGCTTGAGGGCTGGCTCATCAACCGCATCACCATCAAGGCCCTCTACCGGCTGCGTGCCCAGGTGGAGGACAAGGTCCACCGCCTGCCGCTGAGCTACTTCGACACCGTCCAGCGCGGTGAGCTGCTCAGTCGTCTGACCAACGACGTCGACAACGTCACCAACACCCTCCAGCAGTCGCTGTCCGGCGCCCTGACGGCGATCCTCACGGTGGTGGGGGTGCTGGGGATGATGTTCTCCATCTCCTGGAAGCTGGCGTTGGTGGCGCTCATCATGTTCCCGCTCATGGGTGTGGTCTTCGGGGTGATCGGGCCGCGCTCGCAGAAGGCCTTCACCCACCAGTGGGCGCGCACGGGCAAGATCAACACCCGGGTGGAGGAGTCCTTCTCCGGGCACGCCCTGGTGCAGGTCTACGGGCGCACGGCCTCGGTGCGCGAGGCCTTCGCCGCCGAGAACGAGGAGCTGTTCCGGGCCTCGCTGCGCGCCCAGTTCCTCTCCGGGATCATGATGCCGATCATGCTGGTCATCGGGAACATCAACTATGTGGCCATCGCGGTGGTCGGCGGCGCCATGGTGGCCTCCGGGTCGCTGCGCCTGGGTGACGTGCAGGCCTTCATCCAGTACTCCCAGCAGTTTTCCCAGCCCCTGGGCCAGCTCGGCGGCATGGCCACGGCCGTGCAGTCCGGGACCGCGAGCGCCGAGCGGATCTTCGAGCTGCTCGACGCCGAGGAGGAGCGTCCTGACGACGTCGCACCGGGGGGCGCCGGTGCGACGACGGCTGCGGGTACCACGGGCGACGTGGGCACCGCGGGTACTGCCGGCACCGCGACCGCCGATGCCGGGAAGGCCGCGGATGCCGGCCGGGCCGCCAGGGCCGGGGCCTCAGCGGCTTCACGGAAGAGCCCGGCGGGCCCGGGTGTCATCGAGATGGAGCACGTGCGCTTCTCCTACAGCCCGGAGGTCGAGCTCATCCGGGACCTGTCGCTGCGGGTGGACCCCGGGCACACGGTCGCGATCGTGGGGCCCACGGGAGCGGGCAAGACCACCCTGGTCAACCTGCTCATGCGCTTCTACGAGCTCGACGGGGGACACATCCTCATCGACGGGCGCGACATCGCCACCATGACGCGCCACGACGTGCGGCGCCGCACCGGCATGGTCCTGCAGGACCCGTGGCTGTTCGCCGGCACGATCCGCGAGAACATCCGCTACGGGCGGCCCGGGGCCAGTGATGAGGAGGTCGAGGCCGCCGCGAGGGCGTGCTTCGTCGACCACATCATCAAGGCCCTGCCGCAGGGCTACGACACGGTCCTGGAGGAGGACGCCGCGAACATCTCCGCCGGCGAGCGCCAGCTGCTCACGATCGCGCGGGCCTTCGTGGCCAACCCTGCCGTGCTCATCCTCGATGAGGCCACCAGCTCGGTGGACACCCGCACCGAGCTGCTGGTCCAGCAGGCGATGAACGCGCTGCGCGAGGGCCGCACGAGCTTCATCATCGCCCACCGACTGTCGACGATCCGTGACGCCGACACCATCCTGGTGATGGAGCACGGAGACATCGTCGAGCAGGGCAGCCACGATGAGCTCATCGCGGCGAGCGGCGCCTACGCGCGCCTCCACGCGGCCCAGTTCGCGGGCGGCGCCACCGTCGCCGTCGAGGACTGAGGCCCGAGCCGGTTCACGGCTCGGGCGGGGCGTCGACGGGGCCGGCTCGGGCATGGGCAGTGGCCTGACGGGGCCGGCCGAGGATCGTCGTCGGGACGACGACGCTGACGGTGACATCCTCACCGGCCACGGAGCAGGCGCTCACCGAGGCGCCGTTGGCGGCGGCGACGCGCTGCGCCATGGCACAGGGGTCACCGGGGGCGATGACCGAGGACAGGACCGTGGCGCCGGAGATGGCCGCGAGGTCGGCGGCGGCCCGGGCCCGACCGGTGGCGCTCTGGGCCTGGATGAGACCCGCGATGCCGACGGCCGCGGCCAGCAGCACGGCGATGACGCCGAGCGAGTAGACGGTCCCCGAGCCGCGCTCGTCCCACCCGGGGCGGTTCATGGGTTGCTCGGTTCGGTGTAGGCGCAGGCGCGGGCGCGCGCCGTCAGGCCCAGCCCACCCAGCGGACCGGGGACGGGTCGGGCGGCGGTGACGCAGGTGAGCTCGCCCTGCTCGACGCCGAGGCTCACCCCACCGGCCACGCGCTGGGCGGCCCCGGTGTAGTCGGCCTGGCCGATGGCGGCCTGGCGGGCGGCGGTGCGGGCGGCGTCGGCCACCCGCAGCTGGGTGACGCCGGCACTGACCGCCGCCAGAACCATCAGCAGCACGAGGACGACGGCGGGCAGCGACAGTGCCGTCTCGGCTGTCACCATCCCTGCCTCTCCTCGTCCGATGCACCCGTACCGGTCGTCGACCCCACGGCCTCGGCGGGGCCGACGACACGGTGAGGGATACGGTTCCGCGCGGTCGGAAGGCCGGCGGGAAGCGGGACCCGGGCGGCGACGTCGGCCACCGCCGGGTGCCCGGGCCACTCGGGGGTGAGCGCGCCCACCTGCTGCGATGACGCCGCACATCACACCGAGAGCGCCGACTCGATGATGGACTGCAACGCCCCGCTCAGGCTGCCCGAGCGCATGAGCGCCAGCAGCAGGCCGGCGAAGGCCGCGGCCGCCAAGGTCCCGATGGCGTACTCGGCGGTGGCCATGCCCTCCTCCTTGGACGTCAGGCGCCGCAGGACAGCCGGCAGCGCTGACGCGTCACCCTGGTGGACCAGCATCACACCGGTGCGCAGAGCGCGCAGGGTGGTCCTGGTGGGTCTCCTCATGGTGGTTCTCCTCTGGTTGGTGGGGACCAGCGCACCGCCGCTCCCCAGCGGGCACCGTGCCCGCACCACCAGCATCGGGCTGCTCCGAGCCCGTGCGCTCAAGGGCTTGTCAGCCCTGTGGAGACCACCTGCAGTCCCGGGTCTGTGGCATCGGGGACCACCTGCGCCTCAGCCGATCCGCCCAGCCGTATTGAGAGCCTCAGTTCTCGATGAGCTCGCGGATCTCGGCGGCGGTCAGGGCCGCCGGACCGAGTCCGCCCGGCCCCGCGGCACCGGCGGCCCCCGCCGCACCCTCGCCGCCGGTCTCGGCCTCACCGTCGCCCTCGACGACCCGGGCGAAGAGCTCGGCCTTCTTCTCCTTGAGGGCCATGACCTTCTCCTCAATGGTGTCGGCCGAGACGAGCCGGTAGACCATGACCGGCTTGTCCTGGCCGATCCGGTGGGTGCGGTCGACGGCCTGCTCCTCGGCCTGCGGGTTCCACCACGGATCCAGCAGGAAGACGTAGTCGGCCTCGGTGAGCGTGAGCCCGAAGCCGCCGGCCTTGAGGGAGATGAGGAAGACGTCGGCCTGGCCGGCCCGGAAGGCGTCGATGACCCGTTGCCGGTCAGGGGTGGAGCCGTCCAGGTAGGTGGTTCGCACGCCGGCGGCCTCCAGGTGCTCGCGCACGCCGGAGAGGTAGCGCGTGAACTGGGAGAAGATGAGGGCGCGGTGCCCCTCGGAGATGATGGGGTCCAGGTGCTCCAGCAGCACCTGGATCTTGGCCGACGGGCTCGGTCGCCGACCGGGCCCCCGCTGCCCCTTGGCCGGCGCGGCGACTGCCTTGCCCTTCGTGCCCCTCGCACCGCGGGCCGGTGTCCTACCGGAGGCGGCCTTCCCGCCGGCAGCACCCGCGCCCGCGGCACCCTCGGCGTCCCCCGGCTCAGTCCCGTCCCCGCCGTCGACGAGCGCCGGGTCGAGCGCCATCTGCCGCAGGGTGGTGAGTGCCTTGAGCGCGATGAAGCGCGACTGGGCGGTGTCCTCCTCCAGCAGCCCGAGGATCCTCTGCCGCTCGCGGGCCAGGCGCTGGTCGTAGGCCTTGCGGTGCTTGGCGCCCAGCTCGACGGTCAGGACCTGCTCGGTCTTGGCGGGCAGGTCCGCGGCCACCTGCTCCTTGGTGCGCCGCAGCAGGAAGGGCCGCATCCTGCGCCGCAGCCGGCCCAGCGCCTCGGCGTCCCCGCGGTCGATCGGCTTGCGGTAGACCTGCCCGAAGCGCTCGGGATCGGGCAGCAGCCCCGGCGCCGCGATGCTCATGAGCGCCCACAAATCCATGAGCGAGTTCTCCAGCGGTGTGCCCGTGATCGCGATGGTCGACGGCGACCGCAGCCGCCGCACGGCCTTGTAGGTGGCCGAGGCGTGGTTCTTGACGAACTGGGCCTCGTCGCACACCACCCAGGCCCAGTCCTGGGCGATGAACTCCTCCTCGCACAGTCGCGCGATCGTGTAGGAGGTGACGACGACGTCGCAGCCCTCCGCGATCTGCGCCAGGGTCTCCTCGCGCTTGGCGGCCGTCCGCCTCACGGCCCGCACCCGCAGCCCCGGGCAGAAGCGCTCGGCCTGCTCCACCCAGGAGCCGACGACGGAGGTCGGCGCGATGACGAGCACCGGCCCGGTCCCCTCCGGCTCATCGGGGTCGCTGGAGCCGGTCGGCTCACTGGTCGGGTCGCCCGCCCCGTTCCGCGGGGCGTCCCCCGAGTCGGTTCCGACGTCGGCCGGCCCCCGCCCCTGAGCCTCTCCGCGCTGCTCGATGAGGCCTTGGACGGCGGCGAGCACCTGGACGGTCTTGCCCAGTCCCATGTCGTCGGCCAGGACCCCGCCGAGGCCCGCCCGGCGCAGGAAGTCCAGCCACCGGTAGCCCTCGAGCTGGTAGGGGCGCAGTGTCGCCAGCATCCCCTCGGGCACGGGCACCCCATCGGCTCCCTCACCGGCACCGCCCGCGTTGCCGCCTCCGGCGGACCGCCCATCGGCGTGCTCGGCCGCGGCCTCGGCGGCGCGCGCCCGCTCCAGCAGCCGCCCGACCCGCTCCTTCCAGCGGGCCGTGGCTCGCCCGATGACGCCGAGGGACTCCAGGACCTCGTAGTAGCCGGCGTGCAGGGCGCTGACCCGCAGCTCGCCGTGCGTCTGCGGGTCGGCCAGCTCGCGGCCCTCCTCCATGAGGCGGGCCAGGGCCTCGATCTCCGGTCGGTCGATGCTCGCCCACGTGCCCGACTCCAGGAGCACCTCGGGCTCACCGGTGGCCACGGCCGCCATGAGCTGACCGATGGGGATCTCCTCCTGGCCCACGTGGACGCGCACGGACAGGGAGAACCAGTCGGGGCGGTCCTCGTCGTCGCTGACGCTGGTGGTGATGACGGGGGCGGCGTCGGCCTCGTGGTAGTCGGGGACGTCGTCGTCGACCTCGACGTCGAAGGCCTCCAGCTCGCGCAGGACCGGAAGCGTCTCGGTCATGAAGCGGGCCGTGGCCATGCCGCGCAGGTCCAGGGGCTGCCAGAGGGCCGGGTGCTGCCCGGCCAGGGGCAGCAGGCGGTTGAGGACCTCGCGGGCCAGGCGGGTCTCCCCCTGGAGGTCCCGGCCGGCGGTCTCGCCCTCGATTCGGCCCTCGGCCGCCGCGGACAGGTCGGGCAGGACATGCCTGTGCCGGGTCTCGCCGTCCTCGCCGACGTAGCGGACGGACCACTCGGTGGTCAGGTGGTGCTCGGTGGTATCGACGTGGACCGCGAGCGCGGCGCGCAGCGTCGTGGGCCGGGGCAGGTGGATGGAGGCGTCGGCGGACAGGACCGGCAGCGCCCGGGTGAGGGCATCGAGGTGCTCGGTCTCGAAGCGCTCGACGTCCTCTGCCGGGATGGTGATGGCCTCGCCGTCGCCCAGCAGCACCCGGGAGAGGGCCTCGGTGGGGCGCGGCTCGAGAGGCATGAGGAGCAGCTCGCGCCCGGGCATCCAGGTGTAGAAGCCGTGGACGGGGTCGCCGATCGGCATGAGGGAGAAGCTCAGGCGCAGTCCGGGGACCTGCAGGCGGTGCAGCTCCTCGACGTCGTCGATCTCCAGGGCGGGGGTGATGGCAATGCCTCCGTCCTCCTCCCGGGTGAGGTGGACGCCGCCGCGCAGCCCCTCGGCGAGGTGGACGGGCATGCCGTGGCGCTGGGCGGTGGTGAGGGTCAGGCCGGCCGCCACCCCGCGGCGCAGCACGTCCCAGACGCGGGCGGGCGCGGTCGTCAGGGAGACGCGGTCGTCGGCGTAGTAGAAGCCGTGGCCGCCGGCCATGCCTGCCAGCTCACGCAGGACGCCCATGACGTCGGGGTCGACGTCGTCGTCGAGGCCACCGGTGGCGATCTGGCTCCAGGCGGCGCCCTGCCGGTTCCAGCCGCGCTTGCCCTCGATGAGCGGCAGCATGGACAGGCCGGCGGGGGTGCCCCACATGCTGCCGGGGTCGTCGATGATCTCCAGGGCCATCCGACGGCGCGGGGCGCGCTCCACCTGCAGCAGGTCGGCCAGTCGGCCCTCCCAGGGGGCGAGATGGCCGGCGGGGGCGGCGGCGTCGGGCTCGGCCTGCGCCAGGGTGCGCGCGGTGATGAGCAGGGCGGCCACGTGCTTGCAGTTGCTGCCCACCGGGCACGAGCAGGTGCCGGCCCAGGACGCCGGAGCGCTGCCTGCGCTCTGCTTGCGGAAGACCATGGTCTGGTAGGTGCGCGCGCCCGAGCCCTTGGACTGGGCGCTGATGATGTCCCCGTCCCCGGCGACGCCGACGCCGCGCACCCGCCCCTTGCGCGCGTAGTCCAGGCCGCGCTGAAAGGCCCGGTGGCCGACCCGGCTGATGATCTGGTCATCAGTGAGCTCCACCGGCCAGTCGTCATGCCGAATCGCGCGAGCCATGGCCCCAGGTTAAACACGGGGTACGACACGTTCGGGCGCCATCCGGCCACCGATCGCACGCCCAGCGCGAACGGTCCCGGTCCCGCACCCGGTCACGCGGGAGTGTGGTGGGGGACCCGGTGAGGGACCGACCGAGGCACGGCCGGGAGGGCGGCGGTACGGTCGGGAGGGCCGACGCATCCCCCTTGAGGAGGAGCCGGGTCGGACCCGGATCTCGCACCCCAGAGGGATCACATTCCGATCACGGCGGGTTGTACTGGAGTCATGAATGCGATGCTGATCTGTGAAGAGCTGTTCCTGCTGCTGACCAAGGACTCCGGGAAGCCGGAGAGCCGCATGACATACCCGGTCTACGGGCTCACCGGCGCGCTGCTCACCGACCTGCTGCTGGCCGGCCGCATCAGCCTGACCGAGGAGCGCAGCCCCCGCATCTACATCGTCAGCTCCGAGCCGACCGGGAACCCCGTGCTGGACCGGGCCCTGGAGATCCTGCCTACCAAGGACGGCAAGCGATTCTCCTCCCTGGTGGCCTGGGGCAAGCTCAACCCCACCCGTCACATCGCCGAGTCCTTGGAGGCGGCCGGGGTGGTGCGCATCCACACCGGCGGGCTGTTCGGCTCGCTGAACCCCAGCTACCCCACGCTCGACCCCGTCCCCGAGCGGCAGCTGCGGGCGCGCATCGACGGTGCCCTGCGCGGGGTGCAGCCACCGACCGGCGCCGACATCGCCCTGCTGTCGATCCTGCAGGCGCTCGGTGTTGCGCAGGTCGTCCTGCCGCAGCAGGAGACCGGTCTCAGCCGCGGCGAGCTCAAGCGCCGGATCAAGGAGATCGCGGGCGAGAACCCCGTGGGGCGTGCGGTGCAGCGGGCCGTGGAGGCCGTGACGATGGCCATCGTGAGCACCGCGAGCGCCGGGGCACTGGCCTCGTCCAGCTGATCGGGGCCGGCCCTCCAGGCATCTCCGACCCCGTCCCGACCCCGTCGGGGACCGGAATCCTGTCACCGAACGCGCGAGACGTCCCCGGCTGGAGCGGAACGTCCCCGCACGCGCAGGATGTCCCCGTCGGCGAGTACCGTCATCCGTCTCCGAGGGCACGCAGCAGCAGATCCTGCTCGACGTCGGACAACGGCTCGACCCCGTCAGCGCCAGCAGCAAAAGCGACCCCGGCCAGGACCGCCCCCAGAACCAGTCGGGCCCCGGAGTGAGAATCCAGATCGGGAGCACTCTCGCCTCGTTCCCGAGCCCGGCCCCAAACCTGCTCCAGATGAGAGCGAGTGGCGGCGAGGAGCTGACCGAGAAACAGCTCCCTGAGCTCCTGGTCCTGGGGCAGCTCGCCCAGAAGAGACAGCACCGCCCGACCTGTGGCCCCTGACAGTGACCGGTTCTTGTGAGCGATGAAGGCCCGCAGGTCACCTTGCAACGAACCAGTATCGAAGTCCTCGGCCGCGGAAGCGCCGGAACCCGCTGCCTCATCAGCTTCATCGGCCACGCCGGTCTCGATCATGCGCCTAGTCGCAGCCAGGACGAGTTCACGCTTGGTAGGCCATCGGCGGTAGAGGGTGGCGGTGGAGACGCCGGCGCGCCGGGCCACGGCTGCCGTCGTCAGCGCGGCGTAACCGCTCTCGGCCAGGAGGTCACGCACGGCCAGCATGATCGCCGGCCCCAGAGCGGCATCAACCGGCCGTCCCGGGGCGCGCTTGCTCCTCGGTGCTTGTGAGCCCACTGCGTTCATGAGGAGATCGTACCGACTAATAATGAAACTGATTGACTTCGTTTCCTAGGGGTGTCAGGATGCGGCCATGCAATCACCGGCAGCACACTCCAGTGACAACACTGACAACTTCGACTCCGCCATCGTTCTGAGCGGTATCCCGATCGACAACAGCAGCCCTGTCATGGTCACCGGCGCCACCGGCTACCTGGGTAGCTGGGTCACCAAGGGCCTGCTCGACGCCGGCGTCACCGTCCACGCCGCCGTGCGCGATCCCCAGAACACGAGCAAGGTCGCCCACCTGAACCGTATGGCCGAGCAGGCGCCGGGCACTCTGCGCCTCTTCACCAGCGACCTGCTCCAGCCCGGCTCCTACAACCAAGCCATGGAAGGCTGCGCCGTCGTCATCCACACAGCCTCGCCGTTCATTCGCGCAGTCGCAGATCCTCAACGAGACCTTGTCGCCCCAGCACTGCAAGGAACCCGCAACGTTCTGGCCGGCGTCGAGCGCACCCCGTCGGTCACGAGAGTGGTCCTCACCAGCTCCATCGCCGCCATGTACGGCGACGCCGCGGATATCGAGGGCTACCCGGGGAGAATCCTGACCGAGACCTGCTGGAACACCACCTCCTCCCTGTCCCACGAGCCCTACGCCTATTCCAAGACCCTTGCGGAGAAGGAGGCGTGGCGGCTGGCCGCAGGGCAGGATCGGTGGAAGCTGGTGACCGTCAACCCGTCCATGATCCTCGGCCCCTCACTGAGCAGCGCCCCCACCAGCGACAGCTTCTCCACGATTCGGATGATGATCGACGGCACTGCTCGCCTCGGAGCGCCGCGTGTAGGAATCAGCGTCGTCGATGTCCGCGAGGTGGCACAGGCGCATATTGCCGCCGCCTTCCTGCCTGAGGCTCACGGCCGCTACATCGCCTCCGCGGAGGACACCGACATCTTCGCTCTCACAAGCACTCTGATTCCGCGCTTCGGCAGGTCGCTCCCGTTGCCGCGGCGGGCCCTGCCTCGGCCCGTCGTCGTCGCCATAGCACCCCGGCTCGGACAGACTCGCACCTATATTCGGCGCAACGTGGGTTACGCGGTCCGCTCCGACGCCTCCCGGAGCCGCCTCGAACTGGGCACCCGATACCGCCCCGTCCAGGCATCCATGGAGGAGATGGTCGAGCAGATGCTCGCCCGGCAGGGTTAGTCATCGACTCGCTCAGTCCCTCCAACGGCCGGGGACATTCCGCGCCGCCGGGTGCGTGTCCTTCCGTGCGGGGGCATTCGACGTCGTCGGGGACCGGAATCCTGTCACCGAACGCGCGAGACGTCCCCGGCTGGAGCGGAACGTCCCCGACCGCGTGAGATGTCACCGTCGGCGGGAGGACGGACGGGAGAACGGGCAGGAGGCTGGACGGGAGGCCGGGTGAGAGGGCCGGGGCCGTCAATAGGGCTGAGTCTGGGGCCGTCACTCACCGCGAGACCGTCAATGAGGGCTGGGGCTGTGCCCGTCACTCGCCGCGGGGCCGACGTCGTCGGGCCGCCCGGGAGGTGCCGCCGTGTCTGCGCAGGTGGTGCCAGCGCTCGCGCCACAGGGCGTGATCCTGCTCGATCTCGGCCAGGCGGGCGGCCAGGCGGTGCGACTCCTCCAGCGACAGTCCCCGGGCGTGCATCCCCAGCTCGGCCAGGCGCGCCATCGTCGGTGTCGCCTGCTCGCGCAGGTCGGGCAGACCCACCAGGGCGGGCTGCGTCGGCCGCCTCACTCCCGTCGCCGGGGTGCGCTCCCCCACCGGCAGCCTGATGCCGCCAGGCGGCGACGCCGGTCGGCGCGGCTCCGAGACCTGCTCGCCGACCGGGACCGTGGCCTCCTCGGGGGTGCGTCCGTCGGGGGCGGCCGGCCCCTGGACGACGCGCATCACCTCGTTGGCCGGAACGTGGTCGCTCCGGTGGCCCAGCGCCAGCCCGGCGGCAGGCAGAACGAGCACCGACAGCACCCCGGCCAGCACGAGGGTGGAGGCGAAGGAGGTCGACATGGCCTCGGCGCTGACCGCCACCTGGGTGACGGCCACGATGATGGGCAGGGCCGTCGTCGAGTAGACGGCGATCTGGAGGCTCTGGCGCATCGAGTAGGCGGACGAGCCGTCCCTGCGCCGCTCCGCCCGGGAGGCCAGCCACACCGGCACTCCCCGCACGAGCACCAGCAGCACGAAGAAGGCCAGCAGGTTGACCAGGTCCCCGCCGTCGAGTCCGGCCTCAATGCCCATGCCGGAGGTGACGAAGAAGATCGGGACGAAGAACCCGTAGGCCAGCCCGTCGAGCTTCTCCTCGAACTCGGCGTCCCCCTCGGGCAGGGCGTGACGCAGGACGAAGCCGGCGGCGAAGGCCCCCAGGACGACGTCGAGGTCGAAGATGGCGGCGATCGCGCACAGCCCCACCAGGAGCAGGACGGTGGCCCGGATGGTGGTCTGCGCCGTCGTCGAGGCCCCCAGGTGGATGGCCTCGACCAGGCGGCGCCCCACGCGCTTGACGCGGCTGGTGAAGCGGACGATGAGCAGGGTGATGATGAGGAAGACGCCCAGGATCACCATGCTCGCCCAGGTGGAGCGCGACCCCAGCAGCAGCGCCATGACGAGGATCGGCCCGACCTCACCGACGGCGCCGTGGTTGAGGATCGAGGCGCCCACCGCCGTGGGCAGCAGGCCGCGGTCGCGCAGGATCGGCAGGATCGTGCCGATGGCCGTGGAGGTCATGGCGGTGGCGATGGCGATGCCGTTGGCCGACGCCGCCCCTCCGGTCACCCCGATGACGCTGACCGCACCGAAGGCCAGTCCCAGCGAGAGCAGCCAGGCGACGGCGGCGTGGCGCCCGCCGGCCCCGCGCAGTTCGTTGATGTCGATCTCGTAGCCGGCCATGAGGAAGAGGAAGGCGACGCCGAGCTCGCGCAGCAGCTCGATCGAGGAGTCCTCGACGGCCAGTCCCAGGCCGTGAGGGCCGATGAGCATTCCGCCCAGGATGAGGAGGACGACCTCGGGCACGAGCCGCTTGGGAATGGTCCAGGAGATCAGCGGTGCCACGAAGGCCACCGCGACGATGAGCAGCAGGGAGGTGAAGACCTCGACCATATCGTCTCCTTGTCTCCAGTCGGATGCGGGGGTGCGGGAGGTGCGGAGCGCAGGGCCGGGCCCGGCGCACGGGTCCGCACGAGCCAGTGAGACTACCCCGACCTCGGCCGTCCGGGCCCGCCGTCGGGGCCGCCGGGCGCACGGGCCGCCATAAGGCGTCACAATGGGGGCATGCTCATGCCGTACTCCCCCTCCGCCGAACCACTCACGCGCCTGGCCGACGGGACGGTCAAGCAGATCAGCCCCTTCACCGGCACTGAGGTGTGGACCGTGCCGGGACGTGCCAACCGGCCCATCTCGCACCCGGTGGCGGAGGTCCGACCGCTGGAGGAGGCCGACCGCACCCACAGCTGCGCCTTCTGCTCGGCGCGCTACCTGGAGACGCCCCCGGAGAAGGCGCGCCTCGTGCGCCGAGAGGACGGCGGTTTTGAGCGCCTCGACGCCGTGACCGCCTCCGCCCTGTTCGACACGGTGGCCGAGTTCCGGCGGGTGCCCAACCTCTTCGAGATCCTCTCCTTCGACTACTGGCACATCAACCACGGCTACGAGATCCCCGACGCCGCCCGCGAGCGCATGGAGGCCTACCTGGCCGAGCCGGCCGGCGTCGAGCACGTGGAGCGGGTGGCGCGCACCAAGCTGGCGGCCGCGGGCGCGGACCCGGACTCCTGGGACTCGATGAACGAACGGGCCCGTCGCACCTTCCTGGCGGCATTCTTCGCCGGGGGCCACGACGTCATCATCGGTCGGCGCCACTTCACCGACGACGCCGTCGACACCGCGGGCCTGGCCGGCTCGGGGACGCTGAGCGCGGCCGAGCACCGCGCCTACACTCGCCTGTCGATCCACGCGATGCACAGCCTGTACGAGGCCAACCGGTGGGTGCGCTACGTGGCCGTCTTCCAGAACTGGTTGCGGCCGGCCGGGGCGAGCTTCGACCACCTGCACAAGCAGCTGGTCGGCATCGACGAGCGCGGCGTGACCAGCCAGCTGGAGCTGCAGAAGGTGCGGGCCAACCCCAACCTGTACAACGAGATGGCGGTGGACTACGCCGCCTACCAGGGCCTACTGGTGGCGAGCAACGAGCACGCGGTGGCCTTCGCCGGGTTCGGGCACCGCTACCCGACGCTGGAGGTGTACTCGACGTCGGCCGTTGCTGAGCCGTGGCTCATGAGCCGCGAGGAGGTCGACGCCGTCGCCGACCTGGTGCACGCCCTGCACGCGGCCACGGGCGCGGACGTGCCCAGCAACGAGGAGTGGCACCACAAGCCGCTCGACGTGGACCAGCCCATGCCCTGGCACATCACGCTCAAGTGGCGGGTGTCGACCCTGGCGGGCTTCGAGGGCGGCACGAAGATCTACCTCAACACCATCGACCCGTGGACGCTGCGCGACCGCGTGGTGGCGCGCCTGGAGGACCTGCGGGCCGACCGGCTCATCGCGCCGATGGCCGTGGGCGAGGAGTGCCCGATGACGCCCAACCGGCTCCTGTACAACCCGGTCCTCACCGCCCGGCCGTAGGGAGCACCACCCGAGCACGGGAAGCCGGGGGCGCGGGGACTCCCAACCATCATGAAACCTTCTTAAACAAAGAACGTCGCCCCAATAAATAATAATAGAATCTCACATATTCTCGGACACTGATTAGCATTAAATGAAAATGCGGGGCTTGAGGCTCCTACCCCATTGCGAGGATCGCAAACTGGGGAGCTTTCCCCGTTGCGAAGATGTTGTCACTGCAATAACATCGTGATCGATATTGCTTCCACCGCAGGCTGAAGCCGACTTGCAGCGAGGTCTTGTATCGCAGTTTCACCGGCAGCACACATCGAGGACTGCCCCCAGCCACGGCAGCTGCTTGTGCTTACCCAGGCCATGGGCCACTCACCTCACCGTGTGAATAAGCCTCATCTCCTCACACCATAAGAAACGGAGAACTCTTGCGCCTTCTTCCCCGTACTATCTCCAGTGTAGGAGTGGCTCTCGCCACTCTTCCCCTTGCTCTCGGCGCGCTCGCCACCCCGGGACTCACCCCTCAGGCCATCGCGGCTCAGGGGCAGACGGCTCTCGCCTCCCCCCAGCCCCTGCCTACCGCCCAGATCAACGGCGTCGTCTGGGATCAAACGATTGTCGGCAATGTCGTCTACGTCGTCGGCGAGTTCGATCAGGCCCGTCCGGCGGGATCCCCCGATAAGCAGAACGAGTCACCACGGTCCAACGCGATGGCCTACGACATCACCACGGGCGAGATGCTGGACTGGGCACCACAGCTCAACGCGGCAGCCAATGCGATCGAGGCGTCTCCTGACGGCTCCACCCTGTATATCGGGGGGAAGTTCACCTCGGTTAACGGCCAGCCCGCCTCCCACCTGGCCGCGGTGGACACCGCCGGCCAGTACAAGCCGCTGAATGGCGGCACTCCCGGCGGTGCGGTATCGCCCAACGGTACGGTGCGGGATCTTGAGCTGTCTCCTGACGGCTCCACCCTTTACATGGCTGGACTCTTCACGCAGGTCAACGACCTGGAACGGCTACGCGCCGCGGCTCTTGACCTGAAGACCCAGCAGGTGACCAGCTTCGCCCCCCGGGTCGATGACGAGTCCGAGGTTCGGACCATCACCGTCGCAGCCGACGGGTCGGCAATAGCCATCGGAGGCTCTTTCAAGACCGTCGAGGGATCTTCCGACGCCTACGGCATGGCCATCCTGGAGAAGGACGGGGCGTTGCGGCACACCAACCTCGCCAAGGACATCAGAAACGCGGGCTCGATGTCAGGCATCATGAGCATGAAGTCGGACTCCAAGGGGCTCTATGGCACCGCCTACTCCATGGAGGGTTTCTTCGAGGGGATGTTTCGCGCAGACTGGAGCACCGGGGACATCAACCTTATGGCCGACTGCCACGGAGACAGCTACGATGTGCTGCCCACCAACGACGTCATCTACGTCTCCAGCCACACCCACGACTGCTCCAATATCGGTGGCGTCCCCGATCGCGCACAAGAAGGGGTCTACTACCACGCCATCGCCTTCTCCAGTGATGCCACTGGAACAGTAGGAACCAACACCGCCAACGGCTACGCCGATTTTGCTGGTCACCCCGCCCCCACCCAGTACAACGAGTTTCTTCCCGGTTTCGCGAATGGCGAGTACACCGCCTCCAAACAGGCCACCTGGACCGTTGAGGGAAATGATGACTACCTCATTTACGGCGGTGAGTTCGTAGCCGTCAACGGAATTTCTCAGCAAGGTCTCGTTCGCTTCTCACTGAAAGGCGACAAGAAGGAGGACAAGAAGGAGGACAAAAAGGAGGACAAAAAGGAAGAGAAGAAGGGGGACAAGAACGAGGGTAAAAAGCCAGAGGAAGAAAAAGGGAAGAATGACGACAAGAACGACTGGGGCGATCCTGAAGACGACTGGAATGACGAGGAGGATCAGCACGGCTGGGACGAAAGAAACGGTGACCATGACGGCTGGAACAACAACCAGCACGGATGGTGGTGATGATCAATGACATCGACTGAGATCGCTTCGCCGGGCCTGGTTCGGGAGTCGCGTACCGATGAGCGGATCATCCGTCGAGGTGCAGGTCGCATGCGTCGACATGCGCCACGCGCTCGGATGCTGATCCTGCCCACTGCCCTGGTACTGGGACTGGGACTGGCCGCTTGCGGCGGCGGAAAGTCCACCGGCAGCACTGCTGCCAGTCCTTCTTCCTCACCATCTGCATCCGCATCCACCAGGGCAAGTGCGAGCGCGAGCACGAGTGCGAGTGCAAGCGCGAGTGCGAGCAGCTCGTCTACTCCTACTCCTACTCCTACCCCTACCCCTTCGCCCTCATCAGCCGCCCCCAGCAGCCCACCGGCCGAGACCCCGGAGCCGACGGAGACCAAGCCGCCGGAGGATACCGCCTCAACAGCCGCGACACCGGACTCCTCGGGCATTGATCCGAACGCCGTGAAGAATGGAGACCTCTCGAAGGACCAGTACGGTGAGGTTTCTTTGGGCGAGACGGTCAATGTTGTTGATGGCGTGTCCATCTCCCTGGGACAGCCCCGGATCGAGGAGCTCACCGGCGGGCCCGGCGAGGTGGCTGGTTCCGGGATCGTCGTTCCAGTCACGCTGACGAACAGTTCGGGAACCGAGATCTCTCTGAGCGGTTTCACGACCTCGGCCAGCTACGGCGAGGGCGATGGAACACCTGCCAATGAGGTCCCCTCGGCTTCAAAGCGAGTGCCCGCCAAGTTGGCTGCAGGTGAGTCGGTGAGCGTCGACAGGGCCTTCGTCGTGCCCGCTGAAGGGCGGAAGAACGTCAAGGTCGTTGTCGACCTGGGTGCCGCCTACCACTCCGCCGTCTTCCGGGGGGCCATGGGCTGACCCTCGTTCCTTACCATCAGCCTCAGGTGGCGTTCGTCCTCGCTTGAGCGAGGACGAACGCCACCTGAGGCTCGTGGGGTACGGCGAGCGCGAAAACGGGCCTCGGCGGCCGCAGCAGCGTCAGCAGCCCAAGGCGCTGCGCTCCTCCGGCCCCACCCAGCCCGAGCGACCCTCCAGGGCGCGGAACCAGCGGGCCAGCGCCGGCCAGAAGGAGATGGACGGCGCCTCGCCACCGGGGTAGTGCTGGCGCCCGCCGTACTCGTAGGACTGGACAGTGGTGAACAGGCGGATGTCGCTGCCGGTGGGCTTGTCGCCGCACAGGTACTGCCCGATGGCGATGACGGCGGACAGGGCCGGCCCGTCGAGCATCGTCAGGCCGTCCTCGCGGGAGGCCTCCATCCGGGTGGCCCGGGCCAGGAGGGTGTCGATGACGTCGAAGCCCACGAGGACGCCGTTGGCCGCCGCCGCGGCCTTCTCCGGGTCCTGGGAGTGGGTGGCCACCGCGTGGCCGACGTTGATCTGCGAGCCGATCCACTTGTCCCAGGCGTCGGTGGAGTTACGGCGGTTGAGCGGGTAGAGGTCCGGGGCGCCCTCGCGGTGGAGGTCCCACCAGGCGGTGGACAGGTCGAAGAGCAGGTCGCCGGAGTCGTCGCTGACGACCTCGCCGGTGGTGGTGTCCACCAGGGCCGGGACGGTGGGGGGAGGCTCGTAGCCGGGGGTCTTCGCGTAGACATCGGCCAGCGAGCGGGCGCCGAGCTCCGGGTCGACGCCGGGCTCGCCGTCGGGACCGGTCAGCTCCCAGTACCCGTCCGCACCCTTGCCGTAGGTCCAGGACACGGGGATCGCCTCGGTCAGGCCCAGCAGACGCCGGGCGATGAGGACGCGGCGGCACCACGGGCAGGCCCCTGACGCCACGAGTCGATAGCGCCCCGCCTCCACGGGCAGGTCGCCGCTGGGTACGAATCGGTGTGAGACTGCGATGGCCAAGGGGTGCCTCCCGGGAGGGTCGTCGAGGGGTCGTGGTGCCCAAGGCCCATCATTCCTTGCGCGTCGGCCGCCGTCACCCGATTCACACGGGGCGGAATCTCGCACTCCGCACCCGCCGACGGGGACATTCTTGACTCAACGGGGGCATCCTGCGCGTTCGGGTGCAGGATTCCCGTCCCCGACAGCGTCGAACGCCCCCGCCCGGAACAACACGCCCGCGGCGGCGTCGAACGTCCCCGGCCACGGGCCAGGGAGGGGCTGCATCGCGGGCCGGGAACCGCGCCCCGGGATCAGCGCAACGTCTCCTCGATGGAGGCCACGAACTCCAGGGCGTCGTGACCGTCCCAGTGCGGCTCACCGAGCAGGTCGCGCACGCGCGCGCAGGCGGCCAGGGCCTCGTCGCGCTCACCGCGCTCGGCGTGCAGGCGGGCCAGCATGCACAGGGCACGCGAGGCCGAGTCGCGGTCCTCGGTGTCCATGTAGCCGTCGTAGGCGGACTCGCAGTGCTGGACGGCCTGCCAGTTCTGGCCGGTGCGCCACAGGATCCAGGCCATGTCGTCGTGCCAGTCGCCGATCTCCCAGGCTGAGGAGTAGCCCTCGGTGTCGGCCACGCCGGCGAAGGCCTGGCGGGCCTCCTCCATGATCTCGCGGGCCTCGTCGAGCCGCCCCCGGGCCATGGGCAGGGTGAGGTCGTCCACCAGCGCCCTGGCCGAGCGGCGCAGCGCCCGCCCCCGGTCCAGGCAGCCCTGGTCGGTGCGGGTGTCCTCCAGGTCGGCGGCCTGGCGGAACAGGGCGGCGGCGCGCACATTGTCCTTGAGGTTGGAGGCGGCCATCGCCGCGTGCGAGAGGTACTCCGCCGCCAGCGCCCGGCGCCCCTGGTCCTGCAGTATCCGGGCGGCGGCCAGCGAGTGCTCGGCGACGCTCTCCTCCTCGCCCATGGCCATGCCGGTCTGGGCCAGGAGCCGGTGCAGGTACAGGGCGATGCTCTCGGCCCCGGAGCGCTGGGCCAGGGACAGCGCGGACTCCAGGATCTCGGCGCTCTCCAGGTAGCGCTCGGAGGCCTCCAGCGCCGAGCCCAGGGACAGCAGGGAGGCCACGGCGTACAGGGTGATGCCGGCGGCCAGCATGATGTTGGCCTGCTCGCGGAACTGGGCGATGGCCTCGTCGAACTGGCCCACCTCCATCGAGGAGATGCCCAGCAGGCGCCGACCGCGGGCCGCCAGGACCGGGGAGACCTTCTCGTGGCGGCGCATGACCTCCTCGGCCAGGAGGCAGCCGTCGTAGACGTCACCGCACTCGGCCAGGACCTCGGCCCGGGCCATGTCGAGGATGTCGTCCATCCGCTCGGCGTGGCGGTCCTCGGGGACGGCGTCGGCGGCGCGGGCGACGACCTGGATCGCCCCGAGCGCCTCGTCCTTGGCGTGCAGGTCGGTGAGGACCGAGGCCCCCACGAGCAGGGCGTCGGCGGCCAGGACGAGGGAGTCGGTGCCCCCGGGGTCGAGCAGCTCGGTGGACACCAGGTCCTCGACCTGAGCCTCGATCTGCCCGATGAGGGAGGTGGCCCGCTGCAGGCGCCGGTCGCGCTCGGGATCCTGGGAGCGCTCGGCGATGGAGTCGGCGGTGATCTCGTTGTCGAGGTTGAGCAGGTCCACGTAGTGGGCGCCCAGCGGCCCGAAGGCCAGCTCGATGAGGGGGCGGATCCGCAGGCGCTCGGCGATGGCCTCGTCCATCTCGGTGCGGCAGGTCATGGCGGCGGCGCGCAGCAGTCCGGTGTGGTACTCCAGGCCTGGGATCTCCTCACCGATCGGGGGCAGCAGGTCGCGGGTGGCCACCTGGTCGACGACGTACCAGTAGTCCATCGTCGAGGAGCCGATGGTACGGCGGTGGTCGACGTAGCGGCGCACCGCCTCCTCCCCGTTGCGCACCGGTCGGGGCCGCACGAGGTCCACCAGGGGGAAGGGCTCGTCGCCCCCTTGGTGGCTGGTGGCGGTGCGTCCGGCACGGGCGCGTCGGCCCGCCGCCTCCTGGCTCGGCGACGTCGTGCGGAGGGCGTGCTCCTGGACCAGCCCGTTGTCGTCGGTCACGAGACCCAGGAGGGAGGCGACGTCGGGTGCGGCGCCGTCCTCGTCCACGGTCAGGCTCGTCTGGGCCGGCTCGGGCAGCTCCTCGGAGGGCTCCAGGAGGTCGACCTCCACGCCCAGCCCGTGGACCGCGCCGGGGGCGGCGTCGAAGGCGGCCCGAACCAGGGAGCGCTCGAGGTGGTCGGAGATGGTGGAGTTGCCGTTGCGCACGTCGAACTGCTGGGCCAGGCGCCGGGCCCAGCCGGTCATCTCGGCGTAGACGCGCGAGATGGTGGTGGAGGCCTCCAGACCCGGCAGCGGGTACCACAGGTCGGCGGACGGGACCTCGACGCCGAGGGCCTCCTCACCGCGGCCGGCCCGCTCCGCCTCGCGCAGCACCAGGCTCATGCCGCGCAGGGCCGACAGCAGCACGTAGGCGGACTCGGCCTGGGCCAGCCAGGACAGGTGACGGCGCAGGATCTCCAGGCCCCGGTCCACCCGCCCCACGAGGGCCAGGTACTCCAGGTGGTAGGCCAGGGAGATGAGGGCCTTGGGGCTGCGGCGGATCTCCCGGTAGGAGCGCAGGTGCGCCTCCCAGGCCGCCCGGGGCCGACCGGAGGCCAGCAGGGGCAGCAGCGCGAGGGACTGCGTGGTCTGGGGCTGCACGGAGCAGCTGACGGCGCCGGTCAGCACGGGCACGGCGGTGGCCACGGCCAGCTCCCAGGCCTCGGTGCGGTAGGCGAAGGCGACCTGGCGCATCGGGTCGCAGCCCTCGCAGTCGGCGTTCTCGTCGCGGTGGGTGGCCCGCCAGGCGGCCAGCTCCTCGGCGGCCTCCTCCTCGAGGCCCAGCAGGCCGGCGACCGAGGCGCGCTCGCCGTGAACGACGTGCATGGAGGCGCCCTCGGCGCGGTAGAACTCCTCGAGGCTGGCCTCGAGCTGGCGCACCTTGTCCTTGGAGACCTTGGGGTTGGCGCCGGCCACGGCCACCGCCCACTTGAAGTGCCAGTGCAGGGTGCGTACCTGGGCGCTGTCGAAGGCCTCGGAGTGGCGCTGGTAGCGGCCGAGGTTCCACGCGAAGGGCGACAGCGCCTTCCATGCCTCGTTGCCCTGCTGGTAGGCCTCGGTCAGGGCCAGCCGGGTGGCGATCCGCAGGTCCTCGTCGCCCAGTGCGTCCGCCCAGCTGACGGCCTCCGCGATGAGGGCCGAGGTCTGGGGGCCGTGACCGAGGGCATCGGCGTAGGCCAGACGCTCGAGGATGTCTTCGCGTGTGGTCATGGAGTCTGTCCTTCCGGGCGGAGCCTGACGTTGCACCGTCATGAGGCGAAGGCTTCCACCGTGTGCTGCAAGAACACACGGAATGCGATCCGCGCACCCCAGGGACGCCGTGGGAGGAGCGTCGTCCCGCACCGCTCACCGGTGAACGGTGGCATGGGCATATCGGGCTCCTTTCGTCCAGAGGGCGGTTGTCCGACGTCCAGTGTTACCGAACAGTTATAGAATCCGCTACTGCAACGGCCAGCGGCAACTCGGCCGCGGGGCATGTCTGAAGCCGGAGCAACGTCCGGACCGGCCGGCTCCAGGACCGGGCACCCCGACGGCGACTCCCACCACTCCAGTGTTTCCAGCGGGTGCCGCAGCGCCGGGTCCGCGAGACCCGCGCGTGCTAGGACACGAGCAGGGGCTTGGAGGTGTCGGTTGTCTCAACCCCGGTTCCGCCCTCCGTATCACCCGGGGCACCGGGGCCCGGCCCGTCGACGACGGCCGCCATCTCCACCGTCGCATCCGACATGTCAGCAGGCATGCCCTCGACCATCGCACCCGCAGGTGTCTGCGCGCTCTCGCGCACCGGCTCCCCTCCCGTCGCCGCGGCAGTACCGGTGTCACCGGTGGGCCGGATGGGCTGGGGCGCATCGGGCAGGGCGATGACGGTCGCCCCATCACCCTCACCGTCAGTCTCAGTCTCCGGCTCGCTCTCGGCCTGGGGCCCGGGTTCGACCTCGGTCTCAGCCTCCGGCCCGACGGCGGGCCACTCGTCGGCATCGGCATCTTCGGCCGCAAGAAGGCTGAGGACCTCGCGCAGGGCGCCGTCGATGCCCTCGAGGATGAAGTCCATGGTGCCGGCGAGCTGGGCGTCGTCGAGCCCGACCCCGATGTTGGTGAGAGCCTCGGCGCACAGGGCCAGGCCGGCGTCGTCGACCTCGGTGTAGAGGGCGGGGATGAGCCGGCCGCTGGAGACCTCCTGGGCCACGGCGCGCACCCGCGAGAGCGCCGCGGCTCCCGGGAGGGCGGCGGCGAGCCGGTGGTGGGCGCGCACGACGAGGATCCGGCGGTCGACCACCATGAGCACGTAGTCGAATCCGGACATCGAGGAGCGCACCACTCCCTCGGACAGGTCGATGTCGTAGCGGTGACCGCGCGTGGCCATCCAGGCGGCGAGCCGCCTGAGGGTCACGGTCGGGGTCACCGACCCCTCCGGCTGATTCCACCAGGCCATCAGTCCTCCTCCCAGGTGACGAGCTCGGGGAAGCGCTCCTCCACGGCGGAGAAGAAGGCGCGGGTCATGCCCAGACCCATGTCCATGAAGGCGTCGAGCTGGGCCTCGCTCATGCCCGCACCGACGTAGGCCACCATCTGGGTGCTCAGCAGGAGCAGGCGCGGGTCATGGGCGGGGGTGACGGCCAGGTCCGGGCCGTAGGTGGAGCGGTGCTGGGCGTCGATGAAGGCGCGCATCTCATCGAGGCGCTCGGCTTCCGGGCGTCCGCGCCACATGCCGGCCACGACGAGGGCGGCCTCCTCGTCGTGGAGGTAGACGCCGATGTCGCAGCCCGGGAAGCCCATGAAGACGGCGCCGTCCTCCTCGGGGCCGGCGGCGATACCGTGCCGGGACAGCCAGGTCTCCACCCTGTCCAGGGTCAGAGCCGGTTGCGCGCTCATGGGATCTCTCGCCTCCTTCCCGGTACGGGGCATGGTGCGGGTTCGGTGCGGATGGCGCCGCCTGGGGCGTGCGGCGCGACTGGTTGTCCGGCTCAGGGCCGGTGGTGGCACAGGACGAGCCGTCAGAACTCGATGTCGGAGGCGATGTCCGCGACCGTGTCGACCTGGCCGGCACCAACCTGTGCGCTGCGCACGCTACCCGCAGATGCCCCCCGGCCCCTAGTCGAGCCCGGGGCGCCGACGGCGTCGGGCCAGTTCCCCCTGGCCGATCCCGCAGGCCCGGCTGGTCCGGTGGGGCCTGCGGAGGCGGTGGGGCCACCAGGACCGTCCGGGAGTCGCCCCAGCGCCTGGTCCAGGGAGCGGCCCAGGACACTGGAGGCCGATTCGGCCAGGGTCAGGCACCGCGAGTCCATCTGCTCGGAGGTCTTGTAGCCGCGGCGGCCGGCGGCCGGGCCTCGTCGTCCTTTGCCGGTGCGGGCAATGGGCTCGTTGCGCCCCGCGCGGGTGCGCTGGGCAGCGCCGGAGGCGGCGGCGCCCGCTCGCCCGTCCGCCCTGGCAGCGGATGACCGGGAGGGGGAGGAGCTGTCTTGGGACTTCTTGCGGAAGCCGACCATGGTGGTCCTTTCGGGAATGGTGTCGAACGGCGTCGGGCCGTACGGGGAACGAAGATCTGACACATTGACGGGACGGCGAAGGAGTCACGCGGTGCGCCGTCGGACTCGGGCCGTCTCGGCACCGCCTGCGAGTCGGGCCGGGCGGATGGGGGGGGTAGGAACGCTAGCGGGGCACCTCGCAGGAGAGCTGGTCGGCGGTGTGGGCCTGCTGGCTCCACAGCTCCTCGGTGAAGGTGTTGTCCAGGATGGAGCGGGCCAGGGGCTCGTCGGGGCGCATGATGTCGCGCACCGTCTGGAGGATGAGCTGGCGGCGGTCGTCGAGGCCCTCCTGGCCCAGGATCTGGGCCGAGCGGCCCAGGGCGCCCATGAAGTTGACGTACTCCATGGCGTGGTACTGGGGGGAGACCTCGTCGGGGCGCAGCTGGTGGGTGCGGGTCTCCAGAGCGTTGCGCACGTCGCGGCGCAGGGCCTCCTGGCCGCCCTCGGAGCGCACGTAGAAGGGCAGCAGACGGTTCATCATGAGGTGGTGGGCGATGGCGTAGTCGACGAAGTAGAAGAAGGCCAGGCCCACTCCCTCCTCGGCGGACTGCTCGGACTCGGACTTCTGCCACTCGGCGTAGCAGGTGGTCTTAGCAACCTCCTTGGCCCAGGTGGGTGCGGCCACCATGGCCGGGGTGGGCTGGAAGGCCACGCGCGACTTGCAGCGCGGGCAGGTGATGAACACCGGCATGTGGTAGAGCTCGGGCAGCGGCACCGGGTCGCCGCACTTGTCGCAGGTGAAGGAGAACTGTGCCTGGCGCCAGTCGGTCATGGCCCGGTTCCACTCCTCGCGGGCCTGCTCGGCACGGCCGGGGGCGAAGACCTCCTCGATGATGTTGCGCAGTCGCACCTCGAAGCTGCCCACGAGGTTGGCCGCGTCCTGGAGGCGGGCGGAGAGCTGGCGGTCCTCCTCGATGGACAGGTCGGCGTCGATGTCCAGGAAGGGGGCGAAGTGCTTGGCGAAGACCCGCTGGGCCTTAGTGTGCAGGAACATGATCTGGGCCTCGACCTCCGAGCGGAAGGCTGAGACGGAGGCCGGGTCGGTGATCTGCATCTCCATCGCGGTGCGGGCCGAGCTGACGCCGAACTCCCGGGCGCGAGCCTCCAACCGGTCCAGGTAGGTGCTCAGGCGCTGAGTGAGTGCCTGAAGCCGCCGGTAGTAGCGGACGTAGGCGGACATGTCAGGCTCCTTGCGGTGGAGGATCGGGATTATCACTGAGGAAGGCGCCGATTGCCGAGGCTGTGGACACGCGACCTCGGGGTCGGCGACAACGCCGACGCGTGAGCCCGGCGCAGAGGCACCCACGACTGCCAGCACTGTGGATGCTACTCAACTGGAGACTTCAACTGCGACCTGTTCGTGATCTTCTGACGGCGCAGCGCCCGGCATTCGGACGCGGTTCCCCCTTGCCATTCCTCCGTCAACGACGGCTTCTCCTCCGCCCACAACGGCGATGCCACACAGGAGAAAAGTCCCGGTAGGAACCGCACCGGGGCGGGCCCGGAAACATCAGCAGGTGACAAGGATCACGGTGTCGCTGCGGACACAATTGGCCTGGTCATGACCTACCTCGAGATCTTTCCGTGACCCACAGGTGGCCCAACACCCTTCAACCGTGCGGTCGCAGGGTAGGCCGCGCGTTCGTGCCCTCTACCCCTCGAACGTGCGACATAAGGTACGACCACGACGACGAGGCTCCCGCCCCGCTGTCTTACAGGTGGGCGGTGCGGGCGAGGTCGAGGCTCAGGGTGACGTGCGCACCGGGAGTGTGGGGGCGCTGGGTCAGGGCGGTGGCACGGGCCGACTCACGCGCAGCCGCAGCATCGGTGCCGACACCGGCCTTCCCGGCCGGCCCAGCCGGCTCGGCGAGCTGGTCGGGGTCGAGCTCGACCTCGACCTCCCACTGGCCGCGGCGCAGTCGCGAGGCCAGCACGGTGGCCGGCAGGGTCTCCGGTGTCGCAGGCATCTCCGTCTGCGCGGACCCGCCCCGCAGCTCCGGCTCCCCCACGGCCTCTTCCACGACGCGCAGCGCGCCGGGGGCGAGAGCGAGCTCGCCGACGACGTCGAAGCCCAGGAACCGCGCCACCTTGCTGCTTCCGGGGTCGGCCCACAGGCGCTGGGGGGTGTCCAGGCGCAGAAGGCGACCGGCCTCCATGACGCCGACCCGGTCACCCACGGTCATGGCCTCGTCCTGGTCGTGGGTGACGTAGAGCGCCGTGGTGCCGCCCTGACGCAGGATGGTGCGCACGTCGGTGGCCAGCTGCTCGCGCAGGGCCCGGTCCAGGGCGGACAGGGGCTCGTCGAGCAGCAGGAGCCTCGGCGCCGGGGCCAGCGCCCGGGCCAGCGCCACCCGCTGGGCCTGCCCGCCGGACAGGGTCGTCACGCGCCGCCGCTCGAAGCCGGGCAGGCCGACGAGCTCGAGCATCTCGCGCACCCGTTCACTGCGCTGGGCACGCGGCAGGCCGGTGAGCCCGTAGGCGATGTTGCTGCCGACGTCGCGGTGCTCGAAGAGCTGGCCGTCCTGGAACATGAGGCCGAAGCCGCGCTTGTGGACGGGCACGCGCACCATGCTCCGCCCGCCCCAGGCGACCTCGCCGGCGGCCACGTCCTCCAGGCCGGCCACCGCCCGCAGCAGGGAGGACTTGCCCGAGCCCGAGGCCCCCAGGAGGGCGACGACCTCGCCGGCGGCCACCTCCAGGTCGACGCCGTCGACGGCGCGCAGGTCCCCGTAGGTCACCGCGAGCCCGCGCACCGACAGGCCCGCAGAAGCGCTGGTGTCACTGGTAGTCGGGCTCATGGCCGCTCGCCTCCGTCCGTCCTGGGCCCGCGAGCCCGGGCCGTCTCGTTATTCTCGCCTGTGGTACCCGCCGAGTACCGGCCGGTCTCCGCGGAGGCTGCGCGCTGCGGGGCCGGCTGATGCGCCGACGCCCTGCCCGACCTCGACGTCGCACCCGCGCGCCCGCCCCGCCCGGGGCCGAGCCGGGTCTGGAGCCACTCGCAGCCGAGCATGACGGCGGCGCTGCCCACCGCCAGGACCACGCCCCCGGCCAGCGCCATCCCCTGGTTCTGGGAGCCGGGGCTGCCGATGAGCCGGTAGACGACCACCGGCAGCGTCGGCTCCTGGGGGCGGGCCAGGAACGACGTCGCCCCGAACTCACCCAGCGACGTCGCCAGGGCGAAGCCGGCCGCCAGCCCGCCGGCGCGCAGCAGCTGGGGCCCGTCCACGGTCAGCAGCACCCGGCCGGGTCCCGCCCCCAGGGCGGCGGCCGCCTCGCGCTGGCGCGGGTCGATGGCGCGCAGCGCCGGCAGCAGGGTGCGCACCACGAGCGGCACGGCCACGACGGCCTGCGCCAGCGGCAGGATCCACCAGGAGCGGGTCAGCGCCAGCGGCGGGCGCGCCAGGGTGATGAGGAAGCCGAAGCCGACCGTCACGGCGGAGACGCCCAGCGGCAGCATGAAGGCGGCGTCGAGCCCGGTGATGACCCGGGCCAGCGCCCGGCCGCGGGGTCGGCGCGAGACGACCAGGCACACGGCCACCCCCAGGGTCAGGGCGATGGCCGCGGCCGCCACGGCCACGGCCACAGAGTTAGCGGCCGCCTCCCACACGGTCACGAGCAGGGCGCTGCGCCCGCCGGTCGTGCCCAGGTCGGTGTAGTTGGCCAGCGTCCAGGCGCCGTCGCGCTGTAGGGAGCGCGCCACCAGCACCGCCATCGGCGCCACCAGCAGCCCCCCGACCGTGACCGCGGTGACCGCGAGCGCGGGGGCGTCGGCGGCGCGCAGCCGTGGGGCGGGCACCTCGGTGCGCAGGCGCAGGCGCGTCTGGGTGACGGCGCGCGCACGCTCGGCCACCCACAGGGCCAGGGCGATGACGCCGAGCTGGACGACGGACAGGACGGCGGCGCCCCGCAGGTCGAGGTACTGGGTGGTCAGCCGGTAGATCTCGGTCTCGATGGTGCCGATCCCCACCCCGCCGAGCACGAGCACCACCCCGTAGGCGGTGGCGCAGAACAGGAAGGTCAGGGAGGCCGCTGAGGCGATGGCGGGGGCCAGGGCGGGCAGGGTGACGGTGGCGAAGGCCCGCATCGGCGAGGCCCCCAGCGCCCGGGCGGCCTCCACGGCGCGCGGGTCGAGCCGCGACCACATGGTGCCCACGGTGCGCACCACGAGCCCGTAGTTGAAGAAGGCCAGCGCGGCGACCACCGCGGTCAGGGTCCCGTCCAGGCCCAGGGCCTCCAGGGGACCGCCGCGGGTGACCAGGGCGTGGAAGGCGACGCCGACGACGACGCTGGGCAGCACGAAGGGCACGGTCACCACCCCGCGCAGCAGGTCGCGTCCGGGGAAGGCGCGCCGGTAGAGGACGAGGGCCCCGGGGATGCCGAGGGCCACGCACACGGCGGTGCCGAGTACCGCCTGGGTGAGGGTCTGCGTGAGGATCCGCCAGGTGCGCTCGCGGGCCAGGACCTCTCCGAAGCCGCTCAGGTCCAGGGCGCCGTCGGGGGCGAGGCCGCGGCCCATGAGCGTGGCCACGGGCCAGGCGAAGAAGACCGCCAGGAAGGCCAGCGGGCCGACGACGGCCAGGGTCCAGCCGGCGCGCTCGCCCCAGCCGGGCCGGGGGCCGCCTGCGCGTCGAGCAGCGGCGTCGGCCCCGGCCGGCAGTCCGGCCGCCCCCGGCACCGGTGCCGGAGAGGCTTCGGCGTCGGGCCGCGCAGCGGCGTCGGCGGCGGTCTTCTCGCCCGGCGTGCTCACTTGCCGACGGCCTCGGTCCAGGTGTTCAGCCACTCCTCGCGGTGGGTGGTGATCTCCTTGGGGTCGACCTTCACCGGCGACTTCGACAGCTGCCCGAACTTGGTGAGGGTCTCGGGCAGGGCGGCGTCGGGCAGGACCGGGTACATGTACATCTGGCCGGGGATGTCCTCCTGGACGGCCTTGGAGAGCATCCACTCCACGAAGGCCTTACCGCCCTCGGGGTTGGCGGCGCCCTTGAGGACCCCGGCGTACTCGACCTGGCGGAAGGCCGTGTCCAGCAGGGCGGAGGTGGAGCTGGAGCTCTTGTCCTTGGAGACCGTGAAGGAGGGCGAGGAGGCGTAGGAGACGACGATGGGATAGGTGCCCTTGCCGCTGCCGGAGAAGTCGGTCTCGTAGGCGGCGCTCCAGTCCTCGGCGATCCGGGCGCCGTTGGCGACGAGCTGCTTCCAGTAGTCGGCGAAGGAGCCGGCGCCGAAGTGGCCGATGGTGGCCAGCAGCCAGGCCATGCCGGGCGAGGAGTTCGTGGGGTTGATGGCCACGAGCAGGCCCTTGCACTCGGGCTTGGTGAGGTCCTCGAAGGTGGCCGGGGGCGTCAGGCCCTTACCGGTGAAGTAGCCGGTGTCGATGTTGAGGCAGACATCGCCGACGTCGATGGGCGCCAGGGCCGGGGTGTCGGCGACGACATAGCTCTCGGCGCCCTTGGGCAGGCTGACGGTGGCGGAGGTGTCGATGACGCCCTGGTCGAGGGCGCGGGTGGCGTAGGTGTTGTCGATGCCGAAGACGGCGTCGCCCAGGGGGGTGTCCTTGGTCAGGACGAGCTTGTTGACCAGAGCACCGGCGTCCCCGGATGTGGCGATCTTGAGGGTGTAGCCGGTCTCGGAGGTGAAGGCCTTCTGCAGGTCCTCCGAGACGTGGAAGGAGTCGTGGGTGACGACGGTGACGGTCTTGGAGTCGGCCTTGGAGGCACTCTTCTTGCTCTTGCCGCAGGCGGCCAGGCTCAGGCCGACGGCGCCGGCGGCGGTTCCGGCAAGAACGGCGCGGCGGCTGAGGGCCGGGCGGGCCCGGCCGGGGCGGCGGGTGGACTGGATGCTCATGTGTGCCTCCTGGATGGTTCTCCGGAGGGCCCGGACGCCGTCTGCGGCGCGCCGGGGAGATGGTCTCGACTTCCTTCGCCGGTACTAACCGGAGCAGGTTCGAGGGTCTGCGGGTGTCCGCACTCTCAGCGCCGTCGGTGTCGGCCCGTCGGCCAGTGGTGGCCGGACCGACGACGGGGCGCTCCCCTGTCGTTGCAGGTCAACTGTAGTTCGAGGGCGCCCGTCGACACCAACTCCGGTGCCCCGCACCACGAAACCCATCACCCTGGCGCACCACTCTCCTGCGTCACCCTCCCGCACGGGACCGGCAGCCGGCAACCTCCGGAGCCGTCCCATTGGGACCCACCGACCTTACGTCTTATGACGCTGGAGCTTGGTTGGCCATGACCTCGGCCGCGACGGAGAGCGGATCCGTGGGCTCCCGGCCCAGCAGGTAGGGGAGGTCATCACCCGTTCTGGCCAGGAACCCGTGCCGGATGACACTGGAGATCGAGAGCATCAGGGACTGGCGGAAGGCCTGCATCCCATTCTCGGCGAGCAGCTGCCGGTACTCGCCCAGGCCGATGTTTCTCGCCTCGCAGCCCAGGCGGCCTACGACGTCGGCGGCGGAAACTGCACGGCTTCCCACCAGCTCGTAGACTCTCTCCTTGTGCCCGCCTGGGTCGCTGAGGACCGAGGCGGCCGCGCGGGCCAGGTCTCGTCGTGCCACCGCGGCGATGGCCCCGTCACCCAGCGGCGACACGATTCTCAGCGCTTCTCCTTGCTTCTCCCACGACAGCGGGGCCGCGAGAATCTCGGCGTAGACGCCGTTGCGCAGAATGGTCCATGTCATGCCGCTGGCCATGATGATTCGCTCAGTGACTCGGTGCGGCAGAGCCATCGACAGGTGGTCTCCCGCGCCAGTGAGGCTCGTGTAGGCGAGGTGAGAGACGCCGTCGCGCGCCGCGACCTCAACAGCGACGCGGTTGAAGGCGATCTGCCGGTCGTCCTCCTGCGCCCCGGCGGACACCAGCAGCAGGGTGTTGACGCCGGTGAAGTCCAGGCTGTCCGGGGCGCTGAAGTCAACATGCCGTTGCCCCGCCGACGGCGTGCGGCTGCCACCCACCGCCGGAATACCGCGAGCGCGCAGCTCCGCCAGGACGGCCGAGGAGAACCGTCCGCTCGCACCGGTCACCATGATCATGAGTAGTCTCCTTCAGACTCAACCGCACTGAGGAAGCCGCCTCCCGCGGCCACCGAACCTTCTGCGCATGAGCCTGAGGCATCGTGCACGCACCTACAAGGAGGCAGTTTCTTGTCACCGACGCACAGCGATGTGACCACCGGCGATCCCGATCCGGTGCCTCTGGAGCGCTGCACCCGGGCGCACCGCGAGGATCCCGGCATCCGGGCGGTCCACGACCGACTGGGAGACAAGTGGTCCCTGCTGGTCATCGCGGAGCTGACGCACGGTCCGCTGCGTTTCCGGCAGCTGCAGCGCGCCGTCGGCGGAGTCTCGCAGCGCATGCTCACCCTGACGGTGCGGCGTCTGGAGCGCGACGGGCTGGTGCGCCGCACGGTCTACCCCACGGTTCCCGCCCAGGTCGACTACCGGCTCACCGAGATGGGGGCGAGCCTGACGCATCTACTGAGAGCCCTGGCCGACTGGTCGCTGGCGCACCGGAAGGACATCGCTCAGGCCCAGACCGATTACGACCGCGCCCACGCGGGCAGGCCCATACGTTAGATCGAGGCGCGAGCCTCCCGCACGGGCGGGTACCCCGACCTCACGCTAGGGAGGAGCCGGGGCGCGTGCCGTCGTCCGAAGGGTGGAGGGCCGCCTCCCACGGATCGTCCCAACAACGCCCACACTCATCCTCAGCCGCCTCCTAACTTGATCGCATGAGCGCAAGGCGGCACCAGCCGGCCCCGGTTCTATGATGAGCTCCGGCTCGTCAACCCCCGCCGTCCCGCGCAATGCCAGGAAGAGCTCTCCTCCTCGGCGACCAAGCCCCCTGCCCTACGAGAGGAGCCCCCCATGAGCACCCCCTGGTTCCTCCCCGCTCCGCTGATCGATATCACCGCGCTGGCGCTGTGGTGGGGGCTCCTCAGGCTCTCGCGGCGCCGCGACGACCGCCGGCTGCGCAACGGGGTTCTGTTCCTGCTCCTGGTCGGCTCGGCGGCAAGAGCACTGCTCCACCTCGCCTCCCTCATCCCCGCCCTCAAGGTCCCGGTGGGACTGGGCAGCGTCGCCTTCTTCCTGCTCATCGCCCTCATGCCGTTCCTACTCATGTTCAACGGCGTTGTCCTCATCCGCCGCGAAGGGCAGCGGATGAGCAACCTGCTGTGTCTGGCGGCCGGCCTGGGGCTCATCGCCACGCCGATGGCCGCGGTCACCCTCGTGGCCACCGGCAACCCCTGGGCCCTCCTGGTCGCCGCGCTCATGTTCTGCGCCTGCGCCTACCTGGGCGCCTTCCTCCTCATCTTCCTGGGTCAGACGGTGGTGCAACGGATCTGGGGCGGACGCCGGACCGTGCCGCACCCCGACGTCGTCGTGGTCCATGGTGCCGGGCTCATCAACGGGAAGGTCGGGCCGCTGCTGGGCTCGCGGATCGCCGGCGGCATCGACGCCTGGCGCGAGGAGGAGGCCCTCCGCCCAGGCGCACCACTGCTGGTCATGAGCGGCGGGCAGGGCGTCGATGAGCCGGTCAGCGAGGCGCGCGCCATGGCCGACTACGCGATCGCCCGCGGCATCCCGCCCAAGCGGATCCTCCTGGAGGACCGTTCGACGACGACCCGCACGAACATCTCCTGCACCCGTGACCTCCTGGCTGAGCGCGGCATGGTCGACCCGCAGGTGCTGCTGGTGACGAGCTCCTTCCACGCGGTGCGCACCGCGATCCTCGCCTCCGACATGGGGGTGCCGTGGGCGGTGGCGCCAGCGCGCACGGCCTGGTTCTACATCGTCAACGCCTGGCTGCGCGAGTACGTCGCCGTCCTGACCTACCGGCGGCGCCCCGCCCTCATCTGCGCCAGCATCGCCGGAGTCTTCGCCGCGCTGTACGCGCTGCTGGCCCTCGGCGCGCAGAGAGGGCTCATCGGCTGAAAGGCGCCACGCGGGCGGACACTGGCTGCGCCGTCGGCCCAGGTGCGGCATGATCGGGGCGGAACGGGCCGACACCATCGGTCCGCCGCCAGCACGCAGGTACCCACGACGCCGCCCGGCCCGGGCGCAAGGAGGACTCAATGAGCGCACAGGACCCCGCCCAGATCGACCAGACCACCGACTTCATGTGGAAGGCGACCGCGGCCGTGGCCACGCTCGCCTCCGGGTTCGTGGCCGAGAAGGTCGTGGCGCTCGGCTGGCGGGCGATCTCCGGCCGGCCGGCCCCACGCGAGGAGGACCAGCTCCTCAACTACAAGCTGGCCGAGATCGTCACCTTCGCCATCATCTCCGGGGCCACCGTCACCCTGGTGCGTGAGCTCGGACTGCGCCAGGCCGCCAAGTGGTACAGCGCCCGCCGCCCCGACTCCCCCTACGCGCAGCGCGCCATCAGCAGCTGAGGACTCCGTCAGTGCCGGCCCCATTGCGGGGTCGGCAAACTTTTTTTGCGGTCCCGTGTCACGATTGGCGACTTTTCCCGCCCGAGCACCGTTCGCGAGGGGCCTCCACACACTCGACACCACAGTATCTTCGCAGGTCAAAGTCAGTTTTCGAGGTTCCTGTCGAGCTCACGGCCGTCGGCCGCGCCTCGAAAAGTCGCCAATCGTGACACTTTCTCCTCCGTCGCGCCTCAGCCCCCAGGTCTGACACCTCCCACCTCACCCGCCCGGTCACGGCTCCCGGCCCGCCCCCGGGTAGGCTGACGGGGAGCGCCAACGGTGTGCCGCGCAGGCGACCCTCCGGGGCGCCACCGGCCCACCTCCCAGCGCTTCCGCCTTTGCCTTCGGAGACCTGAGGAAGCCCACCCCGATGAGTGCCGTGCAGATCGTCTGTGTCGTCATCGTCGTCATCGCCACGACGATCGGTATCGCAGTTTTCGCACGTGCCTGTTTCACTATTGGCGCCCGCATGGCCGTGGGGCGCGCGGCCGCGCCGGAGCGTCTGCGCCCGGTCGGTCGGCGCCTGGTGCTCACGCTGGGTGCGCTCGTGGGCCACACCGCCTTCAAGGGCCGCCCCTTCATCAAGGCCGCCCACTGGCTGGTCATGGTCTCCTTTCCGCTGCTGTTCCTCACGCTCGTGGCCGGCTACGGGCAGGTGCTGGGCGGGGCCGACTTCGCGCTGCCGCTCATCGGGCACGCCGCCTGGTGGGCCTGGGTCGTCGAGCTCATCGCCTGGCTGTCCGCTTTCGGGATCGTGGGTCTGACGATCCTGCGCTGGCGCATGACCCGGGCCGGCCGGGCCGCCCCGCCCTACGCCCCGGACTCCGACGGCGGCAAGCATCCGCGCACCTCACGCTTCGCCGGGTCGACGTCGGCCCAGGCGAAGTTCGTCGAGGCCACGATCATCGGCGTGGTCGCCTGCGTGCTGGCGCTGCGGATGCTGGAGCACGCTTTCCTCACCGCCTCCCCCGACCCGGCGCAGCGGGCCCTGGCCTCCTGGACGCACTTCCCGCTGACGGCCTGGACCGGTCCGCTTCTCGCCCACGTGAGCACCGACGCCCTGGGTAACGCGATCCTCATCGTCGCCACCATCAAGGTGGTGCTGTCGATGACCTGGTTCGTCGTCGTGGGCCTGCAGCCCTCGATGGGCGTGGCCTGGCACCGGTTCCTGGCGATCCTCAACGTCTACGCGCGCCGCGAGGTGGACGGTTCCAAGGCCCTGGGCGCGCTCCAGCCGCTCATGGTCGGCGACGAGCCCCTGACCGAGGCCACCATGGACGCGCTGGAGGAGGCCATGGAGGCCGCCGACTCCGGTGAGGGCCCCGAGGTGCGCCTGGGCGTGGGCCGCATTGAGGACTTCACCTGGAAGGGCCTGCTGGACTTCTCCACCTGCACCGAGTGCGGTCGCTGCCAGGACCTGTGCCCGGCGTGGAACACCGGCAAGCCCCTGTCCCCCAAGCTGTTCGTCATGGCGCTGCGCGACCACCACGCCGCGGCCACCCCCTACCTGCGGGCCGCGAGCGCCCTGGGCGTCGAGCCCGACGACGTCACCGAGGAGATGGTGGCCTCCCGCCCGACCTCCGGCGGGCTGGTCGGCAAGGCGCTGGGCATGCACGACGGCCTGGCGCGCGAGACGAACCTGGGCCTGGAGCCGGGCACCGCCCACACCGGCGACGTGCTCGGCGCGCTGCTGGCGGCCAAGGCGGCCCCCACCGAGACGGGCGTGGCCACGCGCCCCGCTCCCCTGGCCGGCGAGGTCATCCCCGCCGACGTCCTGTGGGCCTGCACCACCTGCGGGGCCTGCGTGGACCAGTGCCCGGTGGACATCGAGCACGTCGACCACGTCGTCGACGTGCGCCGCCAGCAGGTGCTCATGGAGTCGGCCTTCCCCAAGGAGCTCGGCGGCATGTTCCGCAAGATGGAGTCCAAGGGGAACCCGTGGGGGCTGCCGGCTCGCAAGCGCATGGACTGGGCCAAGAACCTGGACTTCGAGGTGCCGGTCATCGGCGACGACGTTGAGAGCGCCGCGGACGTCGACTACCTGTTCTGGGTGGGTTGCGCGGGCGCCTACGAGGACCGGGCCAAGAAGACGACGCGGGCGGTGGCCGAGCTGCTGCACACCGCGGGGGTGAGCTTCGCGGTCCTCGGCGACGCCGAGACCTGCACCGGCGACCCGGCCCGGCGCGCCGGCAACGAGATCCTCTACCAGATGCTCGCCGCGCAGAACGTGGAGACCCTGGGTGAGGTCGGGGCGCAGAGGATCGTGGTGACCTGCGCGCACTGCTTCAACACGATCTCGCGGGAGTACCCGCAGATCGGGGGCCGCTACGAGGTCGTCCACTACACCCAGCTGCTGAACCGGCTCGTGCGCGAGGGGCGGCTGCGCCCCCTGCCGCCGCAGGCCACGGGCGGTTCGACGGTGTCCGACGCCCCGTCCGCCTCCGCCGCCCAGGCCACGTCGACACCCGCCTCCGGGGAGGACGGCGACTCACCGGCTGGGGACACTCCGACAGAGAGCACGGAGACCACTGCACCTCAGGCCAAGACCCCGGCGGCGCCGTCGGGCGGGGAGGCAGACGGCACGGCAGCCGGAGAGCCGGTCATCCCGACGGTCACCTACCACGACGCCTGCTACCTGGGCCGCCACAACCAGGTCTACTCCCCACCGCGCGAGCTGCTGGAGGCGACCGGCGCGACCACGGTGGAGATGCCGCGCAGCCACGAGCGGGGCTTCTGCTGCGGGGGCGGCGGCGCGCGCGCCTTCATGGAGGAGACCATCGGGACGCGCATCGCCGTGGAGCGCTCGCGCGAGGCCATCGGCACCGGCGCGCAGGTCATCGCCACCGCCTGCCCCTTCTGCACCACGATGCTCTCCGACGGCGTCGCCTCCGAGGGCGCGGACGTGCGGGTCACGGACGTGGCCACCCTCATGCTGGAGGCCGTGCGCCGCGGCGGGGAGTAGGCGTATCCGCCCGCCACCCCGCCGGGAGGTCGGCGCTTGCGCGCCCGCAGGCCCTCCCAGTGCGCCAGACGCTCACGGATACGGCGCTCGTGACCGTTGACGGTGGGCTCGTAGAGGGGCTGTCGCTCAACGCCGTCGGGCAGGTAGTCCGCGCCGGAGAAGGTCGCCGAGACCTGCTCGAAGACCAGGCCGGTGCGGTCGGCCAGGAGCCGGGCGACCGTCGTCTTACCGCAGCCCGGCGGACCCCACAGAATGATCGAGGACAGGCGGCCGGAGGCGACCATGCGGCCCAGCGGGGCGTCGAGGGCGAGCAGATGGTCCTGGCCGACGACGTCGTCAAGCGTCCGCGGACGCAGCCGGCCGGCCAGCGGGCGGGGTCGTCGACGAGGCCGGAGCCATCGGGACCGGCGGCATCGAGCAACGAGGGCGAGTCCGGTTCGGGCGCGTAACGAGCCATGCCCCGAGCGTAGGACCTGGCGGTGACATCAAGACCGGCTGCACGCCTGTCCGACTCCTCCGGCCCACACCACCCCGATCGGTCCATCAGCGAGGTCGCATAAACAGTGCCGCTTGCACCTCTTCAAAAAATAGATATCATTTTGCTAACTCAAGGAGGTTCTCATGTCCACGTCCCCCGTTCCGCCCACCGAGTCCCCCACTGCCGTTCCCACCGACGCCTTGGACCAGTCCGTCAACGCCCCCAAGCACTCCTCCAGCCGCGTCGACATCACGGAGAAGCCGGCGCTGGCCGCGGGCTCGGGCCCCGCCTTCCTCGCTATGCTCCTCATCCTGGCGCTCACCGCCGGATCGATCACCCTCCTCATCGTCGGCGGCGCCGCCGCCGACGCGGGCGAGCCGGGAGCCGTGCTGGACATCGTCGCCGGGAGCGTCGGGCTCCTCATCGCCTCCCCGTTGTTCAGCAGCTTCACCATCGTGGTGCCCGGGCAGACCAGCGTGCGTCAGTTCCTCGGCCGCTACATCGGCACCGTACGCCACACAGGTTTGGTACTCGTTCCGCCACTGACCTCCGGCAGAAGGGTCTCCATCAAGGTCCACAACTTCGAGACCCATGAGCTCAAGGTCAACGACCTGGACGGCAACCCCGTCAACATCGCCGCCATCGTCGTGTGGCAGGTGGCCGACACCGCCCGCGCCGTCTTCGCCGTCGAGGCCTACGAGCAGTTCATCAGGGCCCAGGCCGAGTCCGCGCTGCGACACGTGGCCACCACCCACCCCTACGACGAGCCGGGCCCGGGCGAGACCTCGCTGCGCGGCGGCACGGACGTCGTCTCCGCCGAGCTGGCGGCCGAGGTCGCGGCCCGGGTGGCGCTGGCCGGCCTGGAGATCGTCGAGGTTCGCATCTCCTCGCTGGCCTACGCCCCCGAGATCGCCCAGGCGATGCTCCAGCGCCAGCAGGCCGGCGCCGTCATCGCAGCCCGCGAGCAGATCGTCGAGGGCGCCGTGTCCATGGTCGACCAGGCCCTCAAGCGCCTCGAGGCGGACGACATCGTCACCATGGACGAGGAGCGCCGCGCTCAGATGGTCTCCAACCTCCTGGTAGTGCTCTGCTCCGACCAGCGCACCCAGCCCGTCGTCAACACCGGATCCCTCTACGCTTGAGCCGTGGCCGGTAAAGAGCGCAAGCAGGTCCTGCTCCGACTGGATCCCGCCGTCCACGCGGCCATCGCCAAGTGGGCGGCGGACGACCTGCGCTCGGTCAACGCCCAGATCGAGGTCCTGCTGCGCCGCGCGCTCGACGACGCCGGACGCGGTGTCAAGGCCGCCCCCATGCGCGGGAGGGGTCGGCCGCGCAAGGACGGCGGGGAGGATGGCAGAGAGCACCGCGCCGCCGAGCCACGCGAGGCCGTCGACCCTACCGCGGCCAGCAAGTAGACGAGGCGGCCACCGCAGCCGGGGCTCGAGGTGCCCGGTCCGGCGTCCGCAGGCCGGGCGGGACAATTCCCGCCATCGGGCTGACAGGGCCCCACCGCCCAGGGGAGACTACGAGTTGAGCGGCCCCACTGCCGATCCCCGCGCCACGGGGCCGCACGCGACACGACCGGCAGGACCGGCGGCGTCCCACCAAGGCGCCTCCACTCGGGAGGACACCACCATGACCTTCACCTACACGCTCACCTGCACACTCGACACCACCGCGGCCCTCCCGCCCGTGGCCGGCAGCGAGGAGCAGCGCGCCTACTGGGTCACCCCCACCATCCTGGCGTGGCCGCTGTCGCTGCTGCCCAGGGGGATGGACCGCGGGGTCATCGTCACTGACGCCGGCGACCCCCTCCCCGGCTCCGGCCTCGCCCTGCGTCTCATCACGGCACCCGACGGCGGCGCCGCGGCCATCCACGGCCGGATCCTGGGCGCGGACGGCATGCCCTCCCCGACGCTCACGCCCCTGCGCATCGTCGGGAACCTGCCCGGCGAGATCCTCGCCGCGCACCCGAACCTGGAGGGCTACATCGCCCTGAGCACGACCGACGCCGCCGGCACGCCCCTGCTCGACGACGGCGCCGTCGCCTCCGCCCTGACCGGCCAGGTCGCCATCGCCCAGTACGTCGGGGTCCCGGACCCCACCGAGGCCGCCGACGTCAGCGGCGCCCGCCTCGACGCCTTCACCGGCGTGCAGACCGCCATCCTCCTGGACCATCTCTACGCCGAGGCCGCCACCCGCGCCGAGCTGGGCGTCACCTTCCACGATGGCCGCCCCTCCTTCGCCCTGTGGGCTCCCACCGCCCAGGCCGTCACCCTCCTGACCTGGGAGACCGGCGACCCGCTGGGCTCGGTGCCCGAGGTCCCCGGCCCGCCGAGACGCACTCCAGCCATCCGCTCGGGCGACGGCCGCTGGGTCGTCGCCAACCGGCCCGACTCCCCGGCCGACACCACCACGAGCAACCCCGGCAGCGAACCCGGCACGAGCCGGCCCGATGCCCCCATCACTGCCGGCTGCCAGTACCTGTGGGAGGTGCGGGTCTACGTGCCCTCCACTCGGCGCGTGGAGACCAACATCGTCACCGACCCCTACTCGACGGCGCTGACGACGGACTCGACCCGCTCGGTCGCCATCGACCTGGCCGACCCGCGCCTGGCCCCCGAGCAGTGGGCCACCACCCGGGCTCCGGCGGTCCGCAACGACTCGGCCCGCAGCATCTACGAGCTCCACCTGCGGGACTTCTCCGCCGCCGACGGCACCGTCCCGCCCGAGCTGCGCGGCACCTACCGGGCCTTCACGGTGGCAGGCTCGGCGGGCGTGCGCCACCTGGCCGAGCTGGCCCGGGCCGGCATGAACACGATCCACCTGCTGCCCACCTTCGACATCGCCACCATCCCCGAGCACCGCGGCTCCCAGCGCTCCCCGAGCATCCCCGCCGGCGCGCACCCCGCCTCGGCCGACCAGCAGGCCGCCATCGCGGAGGTGGCCGACGACGACGCCTACAACTGGGGCTACGACCCGCTCCACTGGGGCGCCCCCGAGGGCTCCTACGCGACCGAGGGCCACCAGGACGGCGGGGCGCGCGTCGTCGAGTTCCGCGAGATGGTGGGGGCCCTGCACGACCTGGGCCTCCAGGTGGTCCTCGATCAGGTCTACAACCACACGGCCGCCTGCGGCCAGGACCCGCGCAGCGTCCTGGACCGGGTGGTGCCGGGCTACTACCACCGGCTCGACGCCGTGGGACGGGTGACGAGCTCGACCTGCTGCGCCAACACGGCCACGGAGAACGCCCTGTGCGCGCGCCTCATGGTCGACTCGGTGGTGCGCTGGGCGCGCTGGTACCGGGTCGACGGCTTCCGCTTCGACCTCATGGGCCACCACCCGCGCGCCGTCATGGAACGTGTGCGGGCGGCCCTGGACGAGCTGACGCTGGAGGCCGACGGCGTCGACGGCCGCTCCGTCTACCTGTACGGGGAGGGCTGGAACTTCGGGGAGGTCGCGGGCAACGCCCTGTTCGTGCAGGCCACCCAGGGTCAGCTCGACGGCACCGGGATCGGCGCCTTCAACGACCGCCTGCGCGACGCGGTCCACGGCGGCGGCGCCTTCGACCCCGACCACCGCGTCTTCCAGGGCTTCGGCACCGGCCTGCTCACCCAGCCCAGCGGCCTGGACCACCGCGGCTGGAACGATCAGTCGGCGGACCTGGCCCACCGCACCGACCTGGTGCGCCTGGGGCTGGCGGGCAACCTCAAGGACTATGTCATGACGGTCTCCGACGGGACGGTGCGCCGCGGGATCGACCTCATCCACAACGGCGCGCCGGCGGCCTTCGCCTCCCACCCCCAGGAGAACGTCAACTACGTCGACGCCCACGACAACGAGACGCTCTACGACCTGCTGGCCTACAAGCTGCCCCAGGGCATGCCGGTGGCCGAGCGGGTGCGGATGAACACGGTGTGCCTGGCCACGGTGGCGCTGGCGCAGTCGCCGGCCTTCTGGAGCGCGGGCACTGAGCTGCTGCGCAGCAAGTCCCTGGACCGGGACTCCTACAACTCCGGGGACTGGTTCAACGCCATCGACTTCACGGGACAGTCCAACGGCTTTGGGCGGGGCCTGCCACCGGCCAGCCGCAACGAGGGCTCCTGGGCGATCCAGGGTCCGCTGCTGCAGGACGACTGGCTGCGGCCCTCGCCCGAGGAGATCGCGGCGGCCCGCTCCCAGGCCCTGGACCTGCTGCGGCTTCGCGCCTCGACGCCGCTGTTCAGCCTGGGCTCGGCCCGCCTCATCCAGGACAAGCTGAGCTTCCCGGGGGCGGGCTTCGGGGCGCCGGCGGGGGTGATCGTCATGCTCATCGACGACACCCGGGGCGGGAGCGACGTGGACCCCGAGCTCGACGCCGTCCTGGTGGTCTTCAATGCCTCGGGTCAGACGCTCACCCAGCCGCTGCCCGAGCTGGCGGGGCGGGACTTCCGCCTCTCCCCCATCCAGGCCGAGGGCGGCGATGAGGTGGTGCGCCGCACCGGCTTCGACCGCACCAGCGGGACGATCTCGGTGCCCGCGCGCACCGTGGCCGTCCTGGTGCAGCGGCAGACGGCCTGAGTGATCGCCTTCAGGCCCGGCCCAGGACGTCGGCGAGGTCGACGACGCCGCCGCGCAGGGCCAGCAGCACCAGCTGGACCCGGTCGCGGCAGCCGGTCTTGGACAGCAGGTGGCTCACGTGGGTCTTGACCGTGGGCATGGACAGCCACTCCCGGTCGCAGATCTCCTGATTGGTGAGCCCCAGGGCGATAAGCGCCAAGATCTCGCGCTCGCGCTGGGTGAGGCCTGCGACCTGCTGGGAGGCCTCCGCGGCCCGAACCGCCTCGACCGAGTCCTCGGAGGCGTGGCGTCCAGCGCCGTCCCCGGGAAGAACGCCGCTGACCCGCCCGGTGCGCACGGCGGTGAGCAGCCGGCGCGTGGGCCCCGGGGAGATGACGGAGTCGCCGTCGTGAACGGTGCGGATCGCGGCGATGAGGTCCTGGGGCGGGGTGTTCTTCAGCAGGAAGCCGGCTGCACCGGCCTCGATGGCACCCATGACGTAGCCGTCGGTGTCGAAGGTGGTCAGGATGACGACCCGTCCGGTGGTGCCGCGGGCCATGAGCTCGCGGGTCGCGGCGAGTCCGTCCAGCCCGGGCATCTGGACGTCGAGGAGGAGCACGTCGACGGGGTCGTCATCGTTGCGCCTGAGGGCGTCGTTGCCGTCGACGGCGCGCCAGACGACCTCCATATCCGGCTGCGCCCCCAGCAGCATGGCCAGCCCCATGGTGAACAGCGGCTCATCATCGGCCAGACCCAGGCGGATCACAGGCACCTCCCCTTCCCGACATCAACTCAACGGAAGTATCCGCCCTTCAGGGTCGGCTTGTGCGGTTTTGTACTGACGAAGTGCCGACGACGCCCTGCGAGGTTCACCATATGGGCGGAATCGGCTCTCATTCTGGATCAGAGGGGAGCTCCGCCACCACCCTCCATCCACCCTCAGGGGCGGGGCCGGCAGTGAAGGTGCCTCCGAGCTGGGCGACCCGGTCGCGCATACCGACGAGGCCGAAGCCGCGGTGCCTCGTGCCTTCGGAGACGCTCGCCGCGGGGCGGAGCGCAGTGGCCGACCCGGGCGGCGCCTCCGCCGGCACGGCGTCCGTCTGCTCCCCGATGTCCTGACGATACAAACGGTCGTCGGTCCTCGGCGCAGGGTCCGCGTCTCCGGCCGGCGGCTCCGGGACCGGGGTGTTCTCAACGACGAGGACGACGAGGCCAGCCCCGGTGCACAACGAGACGCTCGTGTCCGCCCCAGGAGCGTGGCGCAGCACGTTGGTCAGCGACTCCTGGACCACCCGGTGGAGGACCTGCACCATATTCGGCGGGATCTCGCCATCCAGGTCGGTCTCCAGGGTGACGGGCAGTCCCGCCCGCTGCGCCTGACGCACCGGTTCGCGCACAAGCTCCAGGCGATCCTCATGACCCGACGCCGCCACACCGCTTCCGGCCAAGGCACCGATGCCGGCATCGACAGTTTCGACGGTGCCGGTGGCCCCGGAACCGGTGTCGCTGTCGCTGCTGGTGCGGTCGTCAGGGTCAGCACCGGCATCGACATCGGAACGCAGCATGTCGACCAGGGCATGCACCTCGTCGACGGAGCGGCGGGAGGTCTCCCCGATGACGGCCAGGGCCTCGTCGGCTGCGGCCGGGTCAGTGGCCAGGATGGCGCGGGCGCCCTCAGCCTGCATGGCGATGACGGTGAGGCTGTGGCCCAGCAGGTCGTGGACGTCACGGGCAATGCGCTGCTGGGTCTCAATGACTGCGAGGCGCCGCTCAGCGGCCTGCTGCGCCTCGAGCACCGAGGCCCGCTCGAGGGCCCGGTTGTAGCGGTCGCGGCTGCGGCGCCGCGCAGCGCCGACGAAGGCCGTCACCATCGTCACCAGCCAGATATTGACGACGACGACCATCCGCGCCTCACCCGCGTGGATGTAGCCACCGATGAGGTGGTGCACGCGCGCCGTCGCCAGGCCCACGCCCACGAGCTCGAGGACGAGCGCCACCCATCGCCATGGCGCCTCCAGGCGGGACTGCGTCGTCTCCACCGCGATCAAGCCGGTCACGACGAAGAAGACGGAGAACTCCGTGAACAGCACCAGGTGCGCGCTCAGGCAGATGCCGGCCACCAGGACGAAGAGCAGCGGGGAGTGGCGCCGGACGACCAGAGCCAGGGCGCAGGCCCCCACCAGCAGGGAGTGGAGCACCGGCCCCGCCCCCTCGATGAGCCATGGAGCCGAGTCGGGCCGGCCGATGCACAGCAGGAAGAAGAAGGCCAGCGCGATGATGACGTCGGACGTCGTCGTCCACCGGGCCGAGCGCAGGTCGCGCCAGGCGGCCGAGATCGGACCCGCCGGGGGCACACGCCCGGCCGACGTCGGCGCGGGTGCCACCGAGTCCGCCCGCGCCGCCTCGCGACCCAGCCGTTTTCTCATGCCTGAACCGTACCGTCGCGATCGGGAGCCCCAGAGGGCGCCGCCGGGATTTCATACCCGGGTATGAGCCTCGCCATGTCACCGGTTCCAGAAGCAGACCACGGGCTGATGATCGCCCGACCCGGTACGAGCAGCCTTGTTCCCATGACGACTTCGCATCGCATCCCACCAGCGCCTTCAGCGCCGCCTCAGCCAGCCCGGACCGCCCCTCCGGTTCCCCTCCCGCAGGCCGGCGGACCGGACCCCGGAGCGGCGGCCTCCGACGCCGTCGTCCTCACCCACGACCTCACCAAGACCTTCGACAAGCGCACTGTCGTTGAGGGACTCAACCTCGTGGTGCCGCGCGGGAGCGTCTACGGCTTCCTGGGCCCCAACGGCTCGGGCAAGTCAACCACGATGAAGATGCTGCTGGGACTCCTGGCGCCCACGCGCGGGCGGATCAGCGTGCTCGGGCGGCCCTTCAGCCCCGCCACACGCGCCGAGATCATGTCACGCACCGGCTCCATGATCGAGAACCCACCCGGCTACGGCCATCTCACGGGCGCGGAGAACATGCGGATCGCGGCGAAGATGCAGGGACTGAGCGACCAGCAGGTCAGCCGCGCCCTGGCGCTCGTACGTCTGACCGAGCACAAGGACCGCCTGGTGCGCACCTACTCACTGGGCATGAAGCAGCGCCTCGGCATCGCGCTGGCGCTGGCCCGGGAGCCCGAGCTGCTCATCCTCGATGAACCCACCAACGGCCTGGACCCGGCCGGCACCGAGGAGGTGCGCCGGCTGCTGGTCGAGCTCTCCGACGAGGGCGTCACCGTCATGGTCTCCAGCCACCTGCTCGACGAGATCGACCGCATGGCCTCCACACTCGGCATCCTGTCGGCCGGCCGCCTCGTCTTCCAGGGCACGCGCGCCGAGCTCATGGAGCGCTCGGTACCGGACGTCCTCGTCGTCACCCCGACGCCGCAAGCCGTCCTGAACCCTCAGATCCTGGCCGGGCTCGTGCCGGCTCAGGCTCCCGGCGCGTCCGGTCAGCCAAGCGGTCCGGCACTGGTGCCGCAGGGCGTGCGCATTCCGGGGATGTCGAAGGAGGCGGTCGCCGAGCTCATCAACCGGCTCGTGACCGCCGGCGTCGAGCTACACGAGGTACGGCGCGAGGCCCAGAGCCTCGAGGACGTCTTCATGGACCTCACCGGTCGCGGAGGTGTGCTGTGACGACCAGCGCCGCACTCTCCTCCGTCCCCGCCGTTGCTGCTCCAACCTCGGATCATGGCTCGACCGGTTCCCGGCAGTCATCCGCACCTGGCTTCCTGACGGCCGTGGGCGTCGAGATCCTCAAGATGCGTCGGCTGCGCACGCCCTTGATCACGACGCTGATCGTCGGCACATCGGCGGCTTTGTGCAGCATGAACCTGTTCAGCACATCGTTCACGGCCTTCCTCCACGACCCGAGTGCGATGCCGTGGGCACGGCTGTTACTGATGACGTGCTTTTACAACGCGATGATCGGGCCGATCCTCGTCTCGGTGCTCGCCAGTCGGCAGACGGATATCGAGCACACCGGCTCCGGCTGGAACCTGGCCGCCACCTCCGGCCTGACACCGGGGACCCTGTGCCGGGCCAAGCTCGCGGCGCTGTCACTCCTCATCGTCCCAGCCGTGACGGTTCAGAGTCTGGGCATCATCATGCTCGCCCGCTTCAGAGGACTGACGGTAGCGCTCGATGTCGGCCCCTGGGCCACCTACACGACCCTCCTCATCTGCGTGGACCTGGCCACGTGCGCCTACTTCCTGTGGCTCGCAACTGTGGTGGAGAACCAGCTGATCGTCATGAGCACAGGATTGCTCAGTGGCTTCATCGGAATCTTCACCCTGCTCGTACCACCGGAGATAGTCCGATGGACCCCCTGGGGGTACTACGCCCTCATCACTCCCGCCGCCAGGAGCGCCTCCACAGGCTCTCAAACGGCCGTCACATACATTGACGTCCCGGCGGGGTGGATCGCCGGATTCCTCATCCTGACAGCCCTCATATTCACCGTTGTCACCCACCGGCTCAACAGGATCGAGAGGTAGCCCCCGTGAGCACTCCTGCACGTACCCCCGCCACGGCCCGCAGCGCGGGCAACGGTGGTTTCCCGTCCCTGCTGGCCTCCGAGATCATCAAGCTCAAGCGCTCCTCGGTGTGGGTGGTGGCCGTCCTGCTGCCGCTGCTCGCAGTTGTCACCGGCACCTTCAACTTCTACCGAAATCAGGGGGACTTCTCCGCGGAATGGGGAGTTCTGACATCCCAGATATCCTTGTTCTACTCGATGTTCTTCTGCTCGCTGGGTGTGGCCCTGCTGGCCTCCGCCGCCTGGCGGATGGAGCACCGGGGCACGAGCTGGAACGCCATGCGGACCTCCGCGCACTCCCCGGTGTCCGTCGTTCTCGCCAAGACCCTGGTCATTCTGCTTCCGGTGCTGACCATGCAAGTGGCGTTCATCGTGCTGGCATGGATCTCAGGAGCATTCGTGATGGGTCTCGGTCCCGCAATGCCCGGCACCATCGTCGCCTCAAATCTGCTGGCAGTGGTCAGCATCATCCCGCTCATCGCCCTGCAGTCACTACTGAGCATGCTCATGCGGTCCTTCGCCGCACCGGTGGCACTGGGTTTCGTCGGCTGCGTCATCGGATTCGGCCTGCTAGCGGCACAGAGCTCTCTGGCCTACGCCACTCCCCAAGGGCTTGTCAGCATGACGCTGTCTCTGGGATCGACAGCCATGACGACGGCCGGGGAACTGGACGCGGCGAGCACGCTTCCTCTCCTGCTCTCCACCGTCGGCGTGGGCGCTGTCATGTGGGGTCTGCTGGTCCTCGTCGCCCGCCGAACCGGCGGCGTGCGCTAGCAGCAACCCAGCGCACCCGCCCAGCTCTCACCCGGCCTTGGCGAAGTGGTTGAGCAGGGAGTCGATGTCCTGTCGCATGCGGCCCCAGCGCACAACGTGGGCGCCAGTGTCCTCGTAGCGTTCGTAGCTGATGCCTGCATCGTCGAGCGCCTTCCCGAAGCGCTGCTGGCTGGGCAGGACGACGCTCTCGTAGCGATCGCTCTCGGTACCGGAGACCAGGAAGACGCGCTTGCCGCGGTAGCTCTCCACGTGCTCGACCGGGTTGTCGGCACTCACCCGCGCCTGGTCCCACGGAATCCCGTAGATGGTGCCGCCCTTGAGGTCGGTGGCGCCGGCGGTGAAGTTCGCCCAGTGGACCACCGCACCCTCCTGGATGCGCAGGTCGGCCGGCCCCGAGTGGCTGGAGACCGACCCGAAGAGCTCGGGGTGCTTCGCGGCGTACTTCAAGGCCCCGAAGCCACCCATCGAGAAGCCGGAGACCGCGCGGCCGGAGGCCTGCCCGGTGGTGGAGAAGGTGGCATCGACCCAGGGGATGAGCTCCTTGATGTGGAAGGTCTCCCAGTTGCGCGGCCCCACGTTGGAGGACTCGGGGTCGGAGTACCAGCCGGCCGCCCCGCCGTCGGGCATGACGACGATGAGGTCGCGGCCTGCGGTGTGGTTGCGGATGTCGTACTTCGTGTCGAAGGTCGAGTAGTTCTCACCGCCGCCATGCAGCAGGAAGAGCACCGGGTAGCGGCGCGAGATGTCGTAGCCGTCGGGAAGCAGCACGTTGACCCTCGGCAGCAAGCCGACCGACGACGTGGCCAGCTTGTAGTACTGCATGCGGCCGTGGTCCTCGTGCTCGGCCACGGTGAGGGCGGCCTGCGCCGGGGCCGATCCGGCGACGACGGCGCCGCCCCCGATGACGGAGGCGGCGGCGAGCCCGCCCACCCCCTTGAGCAGGGTCCGTCGGCTGAGCCGGTGGGCGTAGACGTGGCCGGGCCGGAGGTGGGCTGGAGGGTCGGTGGGTGTGGTCTGTGCACTGAGAGGCATGGCGTGTCCTTGGGTGGTCGACAGTGACGGGATTGGCGGGGCGGACCGCCCGCCCCGAGGTCCGGTCGGCCGACGGACACCGGCCGACCCTTGCAACAGGGCCTCACGAAGGCACCGCCATCGGCACCCACCTATGAGACCTGATTCACACTATACGCCAACCAAGCGGTTAATAATACCCCCTGTCGAAGTCCACTCCCCGAGAGCTCAGCCGTCGAGCAGGGCACGCAGATTGCGCACGTAGCGCTCGAAGGCGACCCGCCCCTCAGAAGTCAGCGCCAGGTAGGTGGCAGGACTGCGCCCGGAGCAGGTCTTGTTCTGGTAGTCGGCCCTCTTTAGTTTGCGTCGCAAACTACTTCGAGTAGGACACCCGTTGCCGCGCGGTTCCTTCCGGCGTACGAGGGTTTGCACAGGCACGCCCCTTAGAATCGGCGTCATGACAGATGCGGCACCAGGCTCGCCTCCGCCGGTCGGCGACCTCGACCACGCCTCGACGGTCACCGAGCCTCCCAGCGAGCCCCCCACAGCCGTCGTCCAGCAGGAACCTGCGGCCCCCAGCCCGTCAGCCGTCTCCGCGACCTCGGCACTTTCGGCCGAGTCAGCCTCCACCTCGCCGGTCGGCCTCCCCGTCATCGGGGTCGCCCCCATGGCCGAGCCCACCCCGACCTCCGACCACACCACGCCCCGCTCGACGACGCTCCTGGTGGACACCACCGCGCACCGCCTGCGCCGCACCGAGGACCTGCTCGACCTGACCCTGACGCTTCTGGGCATCTTCGCCGTCCTCGTTCTGGCCATCTACGCCCGCGAGACCACCACCGGCGTCACCCAGGACGTCCAGAACGCCCTGGCGGTGGTGCTGCGCCGCATCCTCGTCTTCCCCCTGCAGACCATTGAGGGCCTGACCACCTTCATCGTGCCGTTGGCCGTCCTGCTGGACCGCCTCCTGCGCCGCTCCTGGCGCTCCTGCGGCCAGGCCGTCCTGTCGGGGATCGCCGGCCACTCGGTCGCCGCCGCCGCAATGACCGGTCTCGTGGCCTGGGGCCCCACCGCCCTGGTCATGGGACTGACGGTCACCGCCTCGGGCACCGCCCAGCTGGGCGTCTCCACCGTCTTCGCCTCCATGGCGGGTCTGCTCACGGGCGCCGGCGACCGCAACAGCTCGACCGTGATGCGCTCGGGCTGGGCGGCCCTGTTGGTGGTCCTCGGCATGGCCGTCCTGCGCGGCGCCCTGACTCTGCCGGGGGCGGTGCTGTCACTACTGCTGGGCCGCGTCGTCGGCCTGCTGGTCCGTTACGTCTTCGGCGTGGAGGACCGCCGCGCCCACGGGGTCACGCTCGTGCGCGCCCTGCGCCGGGCCGGGATCGACGCCGTGCGCGTGGTCCGCATGGACCGTGCCCCTGAGGCGCGCGCCTGGGTCGTCACCACCGACGCCCCCCTGGGCTATACCGAGCAGGTGCGCGAGCAGGCGCGCGAGAACCCGCCGGACCCGCCCCCGGAGGAGCCGGCGAGCCTCGAGCCCCCCACCGGGGACGTCTCCACCCCCGCCGACGGACAGGTCACCGACGCGGCCACTGGTCCATCGAGCGGGACGCCCGCCTCCCCCCTCGACCCGACACCGTCAGACACGGCGGGCCCGGGCGGCGCAGCGGGCGCGAACACGATCAGGCCGGCCGCCGACGTCGATCTGGCCGCGGTCCTGGCCGAGGCCTCCAGCGACGCCCTGTCCCAGGAGCGGGCCTCGGTCCACCGGATGTACGCCGTGTGGGACTCGGCCGGCGAGCGCCGCAACGTCACCCTCCTCGACGCCGACCGGCAGGTGGCCGGGTTCCTCTCCAACATCTGGGACCAGATCCGCGTCAGGGGCCTGTCCCCCACCCGCGACCTGTCCCTGCGCCCGGCCGCCGAGCACGCCGCCCTCATGACGATGGAGGCCCGCCGCGCCCGCGTGCGCACCCCCGGCCTGCTGGGTATGGCCGAGGCCGCCGAGTCCGTGCTTCTCGTGACCGATCACGTCGTCGGCGCCCGGTCCATCAGCGACCTGGGGGCCGAGGTGGACGACGACGTCCTGGACCAGCTGTGGAGCCAGCTCCAGCGCGCTCACGCCGCAGGTCTGGCCCACGGGAGCATCGACGCCTCGAGCGTCGTCGTCGATGCGGCCGGGCGACTGTGGCTCCTGGACTGGGCCTCGGGCGAGACGATCTCCTCCGAGCTCTCCCGCCGCGTGGACCTGGCTCAGGCACTGGCACTGACGGCGCTGACGGTCGGCGCCGAGCGGGCCATCGACGCCGCCTCCCGCTCACTGACCACCGCGCAGCTGGCCTCGATCGCCCCCATGCTTCAGCGGGTGGTGCTGCCGCGCCAGACCCGCGAGGTCATGGGGCGGCGCGGCGCGAACCGACAGGTCCTCCAGGACCTGCGTGACGCCCTCGTGGCGCTCACCCCCACGGCCGACGCCGAGCCGGCCCGCCTCAACCGCTTCTCCACGCGCACCGTCCTCATGGCCGTGGTGGCGCTGGTGGCGGTGTGGACGCTGCTGGCGCAGCTGGACTTCCAGCAGGTCTCCACCGCCGTCTCGCAGGCCAATGTCTGGTGGATGCTGGCGGCCCTGGCCTTCTCGGTGGCGACATACGTGGGCGCGGGGCTCACGCTGGTGGCCTTCAGCCCCGAGCGGCTCTCCCTGTGGCGCTCCACCGAGGTGCACCTGGCCAGCGCCGTCGTCTCGCTCGTGGCCCCGGCCGGTGTGGGCGGCGCGGCCATCAACCTGCGCTTTCTCAACCGCAAGGGGGTGCCCACTGCGGTCGGCGTGGCTACGGTGGCCCTGGTCCAGGTGGTCCAGTTCGTCGTCACCGTGGTGCTGCTCGTGGTGCTGGCGGCCATGACCGGCCAGTCCACGGGACTGACCCTGCCGTCGGGCTGGGTCCTGGTGGCGGCGGGCGCCGTCGTCGTGGTGGCGGCGGTCATCCTGACCATCCCCAAGGCGCGCACCTGGGCGTGGGCCAAGATCGAGCCCACCTACCGCCAGGTGTGGCCGCGGCTCGTGTGGGTCATGTCCAATCCGATGCGTCTTGCTCTGGGCGTGGGCGGCGCGCTCATGCTGACCCTGTCCTACATCCTGTCCTTCAGCGCGAGCCTGTGGGCCTTCGGCTACACGGTGCCCTTCGCGGTCCTGGCCATCACCTACCTGGCCTCCAACACGGTGGGTTCGATCGTGCCCTCCCCCGGCGGTATCGGGCCGGTCGAGCTCGCCCTGACCGCCGGGCTCGTCGCCGCCGGCGTCCCCTACGGGGTGGCGCTGTCCACGGCGATCGTCTACCGCCTGGTGACCTTCTGGATCCCGATCCCGGTGGGCTGGCTCAGCCTCCAGCGCCTCCAGAAGGTCGGGGACCTGTAGGCCCGCCGACGACGGGGCACAGCGCCCGCTACAACCAGCGCGCCGAGCCGCAGCCAGGTCCCGCGAACACCTCACCCGTACCGCACGAGGGTCGGGGGCTACTGGGGAAGGCTCGGGTGCACTCCCCGTAGGTGGGGGGCTGGTGCAGTACGCACAACCCCCGGCCGGTACGACCCGAGGCTCGTGGAGCACACCCGTCTCAGTCCTGGGTCACGGCGGCACCCCGCCCGGCCCGAGCTCAAGGGCGCCGCCTGAGCGCGGTAGAATCTCTGGGACGCCGCGAACTCTCCACAATGAACCACTCATCTCCCAAAAAACACCAAACAGAAGTAACTTGCCACTTAGTTTGTCCATCAATTTTGCCACAGCACAACAGAAAACAGACATAAAGTGGTATGGACTCCAGCGCGAAAGTTAGGGAGCAGTAGTCAGTGTCTCCTGGAAGTTTGGGAGGAATAGTCGTCAACGTCACGTTCGGCACACTTATTGTCATTGCTGGCGCTCTACCTTGGTGGAGAAGGATCGTTCGAGGCGCCAACCAGCAAGAAATCCGCCGACGTTGGCGAACGCCCATCAGTACGATATCAATCGGCATTATGACGTATCTATGGATGTACACACTGGTTGATGCGCACACCACGAACGCGAGTGGCGATATCGTTCTCTGCGGAAACAGCTATTCTTTCATGCTTGATAGCAACCTAGAGCACACTGAAGGCTTACCACATGCATGCATTGTGCACAGCCGGATCGCCATCGGGCTACTAGTCCTGAGCGCATTCCTTGTCCTACTGATAGAGCGATGGATTCTCCATCTCGTGTTCGCGAGGTCGCACCTTCCGCCTCACCAACGCAAGACATGAGGCACGGCCAGAAGGGCGGGCCGAGTACAGAGTGCACCTCGGCCCGCCCGCTGACTCGATGACTACGCGCCTACTCGTTGCCGTGGCAGGTCAGTCCTTTCTTGGGCATGGTGCCGGAGATCAGGTAGGCGTCGACGGCGTCGTTGACGCAGGAGGCGTCGCCGCCGTAGGCGGTGTGCCCGTTGCCCTCCCAGGTCAGCAACTGGCCGGAGTCGAGCTGCTCGGCGAGGGACTTCGACCAGGCGTACGGAGTGGCCGGGTCCCCGGTGGTGCCCACCACGAGGATCGGCGCGGCGCCGCGGGCGTGGATCTGCGCGGGCTTGCGGGTCCCGTTGTGCCCCCACACGCTGCACACCAGGTCCATGCCGACCGCGGAGTCCGCAAAGATCGGGGCCTCGCGCTTGGCCTGCTCGTACTGAGCGGCCCAGGTCGTCGTGTCACCCTCCACCGGGTAGTCCAGGCAGGTGATCGCCTGGAAGGCGCCGCCGCCGTCATCCTTCGAGGAGGAATCCTGCTCCTCGGAGGCCGCGAAGGCCGAGCCGTCGCGGTGGTTGATGGCCTGGTCGAGGGCCTTGGTCAGAGGCGGCCAGTTCTGCTCGGTGGTGTAGAGGTACTCGCTCAGGGCAGTGACGATGTCCGCGCCGGTCACGGTGCGCTTCGGGTCACCGGTCGCCAGGGGGGTGCTGTTGGCGGAGGTGATGAGGTCGCGGATCTGCTGGACTCCGGCGTCGGTGCCGCCGCTCAGCGGGCAGCCGCTGGAGGACTGGCAGTAGTCGACGTAGGTGCGCAGCGCCTGCTCGAAGCCCTTGGCCTGCCCCAGTCCCTGCTCAGCGAGGGACAGGGAGGGGTCGATGGCGCCGTCGAGCACGATGCGCCCCGTGTTGCCGGGGAAGGTCTCGGCGTAGACGGAGGCGAGGTAGGTGCCGTAGGAGAAGCCCAGGTAGTTCAGCTTCTCCTGACCGGCCAGCGCCCGCAGGATGTCGAGGTCCCGGGCCGCGGAGACGGTGTCGACGTGGTCGAGCAGGGCGGCGGGCTCGGTATTGGATCCGCACTGCTTGGACAGCTCCTGGAAGGACTGCCGGGTCGACTCCGCCCACTCCTCGTAGGACTCGCCGCCCGAGGCGGTCCCCGCGGAGGGCGTACTGCCTGCGGACGGCGTACCCGTGGCCGACGGCTCGGCGGGGCTGGAGGATGAGTCGTCGTCGCTGGAGCAGGTGATGGCCGTGGAGGAGCCAACCCCGCGCGGGTCGAAGCCGATGATGTCGTAGGCACTGAGCAGATCGGGGCTGAAGGCGTTGCCCGCCCGCTCGGCGAAGGAGACCCCGGAGTCACCGGGGCCACCGGGGTTGATGAACAGGGCGCCCTGCGAGTGGCCGCCGGTGGCGGCGCGCTTCTTCACGGCGATCGAGATGGTCTCGCCCTTGGGGTTGGCGTAGTCGAGGGGAACGGTGATGACGGCGCAGCTGAAGGTGGCCGTGTCGGTCTCCTCGGAGGAGTCGGCCGTCCCGGTCGCGTCGGTCGCGCTCTCCGAGCTCGGGGTGGCGGTTGCCTGCGCCGAGGCCGTGGCGGCGGCCGTCATGGAGGCACTCGCCTGGGCGGTCTTCTCGGAGGCCTTCTCCACGCCGTCGGTGGCGGCACAGGGGTACCAGTTGACGGCCTGGCGGTAGAAAGACTCCAGGCCGGAAGGAATCGGGCCCGCGACGGTGGCCGAGCCGCCCGCTGCGGGGGCCAGTCCCGTCCCGCAAGCGCTCAGGCACCCGCCGACGAGGACCGCCAGGACACCGATGCCCGTGCGACGACGGCGCGGCGAGCCGCCTGCCATCGAGGACTGCGCGGACGCCTGCGCCGCGATGGCGCGCCCTGAATCGACCGGGCGCTGCCTTACTGTTCTTGTCATGCCCGGCATCCTACGAATACCACCTGTGTCCCCCATGTGTTCGTAGGGTAAGTCACGCGTTCGTACCCTCTCCCCCTCGAACGCTCGACATACAGCACGCCCGCAAGGAGCGGCCCCGCCCCTGCGGGCCTCAGTCGCCGACGGCGCGCAGGTGCTCCAGCACCTCGGCGTGGGCGGTCGGGGTACCCACAAGGAGCGAGCCGGCACGGCGCACGTCGAAGGGCGCCCCGTCCATCCGGGTGAGAATGGCGCCGGTCTCGGAGCACAGCAGCGCACCGGCCGCGACGTCCCAGGGATGGAGCCGCGGCTGGGCGTAGACGACCGCGCCACCGGCGGCCACCTCCGCCATCTCCAGGGCGGCCGCCCCGTAGCAGCGCATCCCGCGTGAGGCCCCGATAGCCCTTCCGATACCCGCGTCCTGCGTGAGCTGGTAGTGGGCGATGAGCATGCCCTCGCTCAAGGGCAGGTCCTCCACCCGCCCCAGAGCCCGCGGCGCCGCACCATCGTTACCCGCCGCCTCCGCCCGGAGCGGCTGGACCCATGCGCCCCGCCCGCGGATGGCCGTGTAGAGCCGGTCGGCCACGGGGTCGGCGAGGACCGCCACCGTGGGTACGCCGTCGTCGACCAGGGCCAGGGAGATGGCCCAGTCGCGGTGGGTGGCCACATAGTTGAGGGTACCGTCGATGGGGTCGAGCACCCAGGCCGGCCCGCGGTAGGTCTCGAAGTCCTGGACGCGGTGCGCCTCCTCGCCGTGGATGGGGACACCGGTGGCCTCCAGGTGGCCGGCGATGCGCTCCTCGACGCCGCGGTCGACCTGGGTGACCAGGTCGTTGCGGTGCGCCTTGGCCTCGACCCGCAGGTCCTCACCCGGATCCAGGGCGAAGGCGGCCGCCTGGCGGACCGCACCCACCCCGCGGGCGAGCAGCTCCTCCAGGGAGGCCGACGTCGTCGGCCCCTCTGACGGCTTCGGGGTCGCTGACCCGCCGCCACTGGCACTCACGACTGGGGCTCCTGCTGCCTGGCGAGTCGGTGGCTGTGGACGAACCAGGCCACCCCCAGAACCACCAACCATAAGGGCGAGGCGAAGACCGCGATGCGGGTGTCGTGGGCCTGGGTGAGGGTCCAGATGACGAAGGCGAAGAAGCCCAGGCACAGCCAGGCCGCCCCGCGCTCACCGGGCAGGCGGAAGGTGCTGGCCTGGTGCAGCTCGGGCCGCAGGGTGAGGAACCGCAGGTAGCTCACAACGATGATGCACCACACGAGGATGAACAAGACGCTGGCCACCGTGGTCACCGTCGTGAAGGCCGCGATGATGGACTTGGAGGTGTAGAGCAACGGGATCGAGGTGAGCAGACTGGCGCAGGTGACGGCCAGGGACACTCCCGGCACCGAACGTGTCGTCAGCCTGCGGAAGATGTGGGGGGCGTTGTCCGCCCAGGACAGGCCGAAGAGCATCCGGGAGGTGGAGTAGACCCCGGAATTGGCCGACGAAGCCGCGGCCGTGAGCACCACGAAGTTGACGACGCTGGCTGCCACGCCGAGCCCCGCCAGGGCGAACATGGCCACAAAGGGACTGTCCTCGGGGTTGATCTCCTGCCACGGTGTGACGGCCATGATGGCTGCGAGGGCCCCCAGGTAGAACAGGACGATGCGCACCGGGATGGCGTTGATGGCCCGCGGGAGGGTGACCTCCGGGTCCTTGGCCTCGGCGGCCGCGGTCCCTACGAGCTCGGTGCCCACGAAGGCGAAGATGGCGATCTGGAAGGCCCCGAAGAACCCGCTCGCACCGTTGGGGAATAACCCTCCGCTCCAGATGTTGGAGATCTGGGCGTGGGCGCCGTTGGGTGCCGTGAACCCGCGCAGCACCATGAGGACGCCGACGACGACGAGCGCCATGATGGCCACGATCTTGATAATGGAGAACCAGAACTCGATCTCCCCGAAGGCCTTGACGGTGGCGAGGTTGAGGCCGAACAGCAGGATCACGGTCACCACCGGCGTGATCCACAGCGGCAGGTGCGGCCACCAGTACCTCACGTACCCGGTGATGACGATGACCTCGGCCACAGCCGTCACCAGCCAGCACACGTAGTAGGTCCAGCCCACGAAGAAGCCGGCCCACGGCCCGATGAGGTCGTGGGCGACGTCGGCGAAGGACTTGTAGGACAGGTTGGACAGCAGCACCTCGCCCAGGGCCCGCATGACCAGGAAGAGGATGGCGCCGATGACCGCGTAGACGAGGAACACACCGGGGCCGGCCAGGGAGATCGTCTTTCCCGACCCCATGAACAACCCGGTTCCGATGGCCCCGCCGATGGCGATGAGCTGGACGTGGCGGTTGGTGAGGTGGCGCTGGAGCCGGGGTTCGGCGTCGTGGTCCACCATCTGGTCGAGGTCAGGCCGCTGAGGCGACTCTGAGGGCTCGACCGCCGAGGCGGAATCGGCGGGCGGCGGCGTGTGGGGCATCTCGTCTCCTGATCGTGGGTGACGCCACGAGCCTAGCGGTACGAGGTTCATCCCCGATTCACACGGGTAGGCTCGGCGCCGTGAACCTCAAGGAGCAGATCCGCCACTCGATTCCAGCCGTGATCGTCGTCGTCATCGGCGCCTGGGTGATGATCTACTACTCGATCGTCCAGTGGGAGACGATGAAACCGGTGCCCAGCTGGGACCTGGCGATCTTCTCCGAGCTGGCCAAGGCCTACGCCCACTTCCAGGCCCCGATCGTGCCGGTCAAGGGTGATGGGTACAACCTCCTGGGTGACCACTTCCACCCGATCCTCCTTCTCCTCGGGCCGATCTGGCGGCTCTTCCCCACGCCCCTGAGCCTGCTCATCACCCAGGACCTGTTGCTGGCGGTCTCGGCCTGGCCGCTGACCCGTCTGGCCAGCCGGCTGACGAATCAGTGGGTGGCCGGCGCGCTGGGGCTCGTCTACGTCCTGTCCTGGGGAATGCAGGGGGCAGTGGAGGCCCAGTTCCATGAGATCGCCTTCGCGATGCCGATGCTGGCCTACGCCTCGGTGGCCTTCGTGGAGCGGCGCTGGGTGGCGGTGACGGCCTGGTCGGCGCCCCTGGTCCTGGTCAAGGAGGACATGGGGCTGACGGTGCTCATGATCGGGGTGGCCGTCATCCTCACCTCGCTGGTCCCGGCCTGGTACCGCACGTGCACGGTCATCCGGCCCGGTGTCCACGGAGCCGACGACCCCGACGACGCCGCTGAGGCCGCTGAGGCCGCTGAGGCCGATGCCGCCCGCAACCGGCGTCGGGGACTGCGCCTGGGCGTGGGCATGATCGTCGGCGGGATCGCGACCTTCCTCTTCTCCATCCTGGTGTTCCTGCCGGCCTTCAACATCAACGGGGTGTGGGACTACGGGCTGAGCTCGCAGGACAAGCCCACGTCGCCGGACGCCCTGACCCAGAAGGTCAAGGTGGTCGTCATGCTGATCCTCACCAGCGGGATCATCGGGGTCACCTCACCGTGGCTGCTCGTGGTGCTGCCGACGCTGGCGTGGAGGTTCCTGGGGTCGGTGGAGTTCTACTGGGTGTGGGACAACTGGCACTACAACGCCACCCTCATGCCCATCGCGCTGGGGGCGCTGCTCGACGTCGTCGCCCGGCGCCGGATGCACGGCTCCTACGCGGCCGACCGCCCCGTCAGGGAGGTGGGGGTCGACGGCCGGGCGGTCATGGACTCCTCAGTCGAGGCCGCCGAAGGCGAGGGCGCCGGAGCCGACGAGTCCGACGTCGACAGTCCCCGCCGGCACCCGGCAGCCTTCCCCACCTGGCTCACGGTGCCGCTGCGGCACCGCTTCGTGGTTGCGACGAGCATCCTCATCGTTGTGGCCACCGGGGTCCTGACCAGTCCCTACCTCCCGCTGTGGAAGGCCACCGACCAGAAGTTCGACCCGCTCAGCGCCGAGGCCAAGGAGACCGACGAGGCGAAGAGACCCGAGACGCATCGGGTGGCCGTCGCCCGCGAGGTCATCGCCACCATCCCCGAGGGGGCCACGGTGGTCACCGACCTGTCGCTGCTGGCCTACCTGGTGCCCCGGGCCGAGGTCTCCTGGGTGGGCACGAGCGGCCCCGACAAGGAGTACATCGTCATGAGCCGGAACAGCTCCAGCCAGTGGGGCACCACCAACGCCGCCACCTGGGGCGAGCAGCACTCCAAGCAGGGGGCCGACTACTCCCTCATCTTCAACAAGGACGGCTACCAGATCGCCAAGCGCAATGGCTGAGGTCGGTCCCGGTGCCGATGCTGGGACCCACGACGCCTCCGGGGCCGAATGTGTTCCCCCACCGGGGGCTGTCATCAACACGGATCCGGGAGCTGAGCCCTCACCTACGGTCGCTGAGGGCTCCTCGCCGGTGGTCGGGCGGGCTCCGTCCGTGGCCGCCTCCCTGGCCCTGGTCGCCGCCGGCGGTTGCACGGGCACTCTGGTGCGCGCGGCTCTGGAGCGGGCCTGGCCCGCAGCGCCCGGGCACCTACCGGTGACGACGCTGGCCCTCAACGTGGTCGGGGCCCTGGCCCTGGGGCTGCTGCTCGGGGCGCTCGGCGAGGGACGCCCCCGCCTGCGACTGGCCCTGGGCACAGGGGTGCTGGGAGGGCTGACGACGCACTCGACCTTCATCCTGGAGAGCCATCGGCTCCTGACCTCCGGCGGGGACGCCGGTCACCCGGTCCTCGGCGCCGTCTACCTGGTGGGGTCGATGGCGGCTGGACTGGGGACGGCCGGTCTCGGGCTGTGGCTGGCCGGTCAGCTGCACCGCCCGGGCCGCCCGGACGGCAGCATCCTCCCGGAGGTGCCATGAGCGGGACCGCTGCCACAGGACTGGGGACCTGGCTCGTCGACTGGCTCCCCCTGGCGATGGCCGGCGGGGTGGGGGCGGCCTGCCGCTGGTGCGTGGACACCTCCGTCAGCCGCCTCAGCAACCGAGTCGTCCAGGACACCGCAGCGGGCGCCTGGCAGCGGCGTCGTCCCGGGGTGCGGGCGCCGCGGATACCGCAGACCCCCTGGATGCTGCGGATGCCGTGGGGCACGGTCGTCGTCAACGTGACGGCCTGCCTCCTCATGGGCCTGCTCGTGGGCCGGGCGGGAGGCCCGCCGCGCTCCGGGAGCTGGGCCGCCGCCGCGCTGACCGTGCTGGGGACCGGGTTCCTGGGCGGCTACTCGACCTTCTCCACGGCCTGTGTCGAGGGGGCGCGTCTGTTGCTGGCGGGGCGGTGGGGGCCGGCCCTCGTGCACGCGGCCCTCATGACGGCGGCGACCCTGGGTGCCGTCGGACTCGGACTGTCTGCCGGAGCAGCACTGCGCTAGGGCGGTTCCCGGCCGGGAACCCCGACTCACGTCGACCGAATCTTCAAAAACGACGCGTATACGTGTCGCCTGTGAAGATTCGGTCGACGTGTGCGCGACGACGTCGGTCCGAGACCAACCTGAGACGCCTGTGACGAACTGTGCTCTCACCAGCCTTATGTGGCGTACTGCGGGGCGTACCTCCTCTGACAGACTCGCTGCCATGAGTGTTCAGCCGTCTTCTTCGACGCCGACTCGGTCGAGGACCAACCGCGCCACGGTCATCACCCTCGTGGTCATCGCCGTCATCCTGGGCGTCCTCGCCGCGGCGCTGTTGCACAACGTCGCCTCCCGGCGCCATGGCGCCGCCGCCACCAGCCAGGCCTCCGCCTCCGATTCCGCCACCGCGGCCCCCGAGCCCGTACCGGCTCCTCCGGTCGTCGACCAGCAGACCCTGGAGCTCATCCACTCCGAGACCCACCGCGACCCGGCCGACGGCCAGGCCAAGGGCAAGGTCGACGCACCAGTCGTCATGGTCATCTACTCCGACTTCGCCTGTCCCTACTGCACCCAGTTCGCCCAGAAGGTCGAGCCCGAGCTGGACAAGCTGGTGAAACAGGGCACGTTGCGCGTTGAATGGCGTGACCTGGCTCAGATCAGCGAGACCTCGCCCCTGGCCGCTCAGGCCGGGCGGGCCGCCGCCAAGCAGGGCAAGTTCTGGGAGTTCCACGACGCCGTCTACGCCGCCGCCGACCCCCAGGGCCACCCGACCTACACCGAGGACTCGCTGGTCGCCTTCGCCAAGAAGGCCGGGGTGCCGGACCTGAAGAAGTTCCGCGCCGATATGACCGCCGCGGAGACCGTCAAGGCCGTCTCCGAGTCCACCAACCATGTCCACTCCATCGGCATTCAGGGAACCCCGTTCATGATCGTGGGCGAGACCTACATCAGCGGTTACAAGGACGCCGACTACATGACGGCCGTCGTCAAGAGCCAGGCCGCCAAGGCCAAGGAGGCCAAGGAGGCCAAGGAGGCCAAGGGAACCAAGGGAGCCACGCGCCCCGCGGCACCGGCGTCGGCGAACTGACCACGACGCGGAGAAGAACAACGAGGGGGCGCGGGCGGCGCACGCGCGCCCATCCCACCCCAGGGCTCATGCCCCGACTCGCCACGACGGCGGGCCGGGGGAGGCTATTCTTCCACCACCTGTCCCATCGATCGTCTGACGGGCAATGACGCGAACCGCAACGTCACCAACGGTCGTCTCACCAAGGAGCGCGAGCATGGCACTGAGCATCGGAGTGGATGTCGGCGGAACGAAGATCGCGGCCGGCGTCGTCGACGACGACGGAAAGGTTCTTCAGACGATTCGGCGCGACTCCCCCGCCTTCAGCCGCCAGGCGATCATCGACACGATCACGACGGTGGTGCACCGGCTGCGGGAGGACTTCCCCGACGTGGCCACCGTGGGCATCGGGGCGGCGGGCTTCGTGTCCGCCGACCGCAACACGATGGCGCACGGCACCAACCTGGACTGGACCGGCATGCGGATCGGCGACGTCATCTCCGAGGGTGTGGGCCTTCCCGTCGTCGTCGAGAACGACGCCAACGCCTTCGGTTGGGCCGAGGCCCGCTTCGGGGCGGCCCGAGGTAAGCGCAACGCCCTCATCGTGGCCATCGGCACCGGCGTCGGCGGGGCCATCATCGTCGACGGCCACCTCCTGCGCGGGGCTGCCGGATTCGGCGGGGAGATCGGGCACCTCACCGTCGTCCCCGGCGGGCGCCCCTGCGGGTGCGGCCTGCGCGGGTGCCTGGAGCGCTACAGCGCCGGCACGGCCCTGGGTGTCAACGCCTGGGAGCTGGCGCAGTTCCGCCCCGGCTACGCGGCCCGCATCATCGAGCTCTCCGGAGGCAACCCGGAGCACATCTCCGGCAAGGCCGTCACCGCGGCCGCTCGTGAGGGGGACCAGGCGGCCCTGGAGTGCTACGAGCAGCTCACCCACTGGCTGGGAGTGGGGCTGGCGGACATGTGCGCGCTGCTGGACCCCGAGGTCGTCGTCATCGCCGGCGGCCTGGCCGAGGCCGGCGACATCCTGCTCGCCCCCACGCGCAAGACCTTCGATGAGAACCTCACGGCCGGCACCCACCGCCCCACCATCCCGGTGGTCCTGGCCGAGGGCGGCCAGGAGGCCGGACTGGTCGGCGCCGCGGATCTGGCCCGCCAGCCCTGAACCACCCGGGCACCATCCTCGGGTCGGCCTGGAAACCAGCAGCCATCCAGGCTCTTACGGGAACCTCGCGAGATGACGCGGCGTCAGCGTGCGCTATTGCACCGACCCTCCCATTGTTAGGTATGCCTTACCTCGGTTAGCGTCAGCCTGTTCGACCGATCTCTCCTGATCGGCTCTACCAGAGAAGAGGCCTCGTGACCGTCTCACGCAAGTCATTCATCCTTGGCACCGCGTCCCTGTCCACTACCACTCTCCTGGCGGCCTGCGGCCGCTCCAAGAGCGCATCGTCCACCACCTCCGGCAAGACCATTTCGATCAAGCACGTCTACGGCACCACCGAGGTTCCCGCAGACGCCACCAAGGTCGCCACCGTTGCCTGGGCCAACCAGGACGTCCTCCTGGCGCTGGGCATCATGCCGCTGGGCTTCTCCAAGCAGACCTGGGGAGTGACCGACGGCTCCGGCATGCTGCCCTGGACCAAGGAGAAGGTCGACGAGCTGACCGCTAACGGTGCCGCCCAGCCCAAGCTCTTCGACGACGACGGTGGCGTCAAGATCAACCCCCAAGCCGTTAACGCCACCAAGCCCGAGGTCATCCTGGCCGTCTACTCCGGCATGTCCAAGGAGGAGTACGAGACGCTGAGCAAGATCGCCCCCACCGTGGCCTACCCGAAGGTCGCCTGGGGCACACCCTGGCGCGAGACTATCGCGATCAACGCCACAGCCGTCGGCAAAAAGACCGAGGGCGACACGCTTGTGGCTGACCTGGAGAAGCAGGTGGCCGATGCCGTCGCCAAGCACCCGCAGATCAAGGGCAAGGCCGCTGCCTTCTGCTACACCGCCGAAGGCGATGCGACCAAGTTCGGCTACTACACCACCGCCGACCCTCGTACCGCCTTCCTGCCCGACCTGGGGATGAAGGTGCCGGCCTCCGTGGAGAAGACCTCCAAGGAGAACGCCTCGGCCTTCAATGTGGACATCTCCACCGAGAACGCGGACTCGCTCAACGACTTCGACCTCATCGTCATGTACGGCACCGAGTCCGACCTGGCCGCCATGCAGGCCAACAGCCTCCTGAGCCAGGTGCGCGCCATCAAGAACGGCGCAGTCGCCTTCGTGGGCAATAGCGATCCGATGGCTGCCTCCACCAACCCCGGCCCGCTGTCGATCCCGTGGGGCATCGAGAAGTACGTGGGGCTCATCGCCACCGCGGCGGGCAAGGTGAAGTGAGTACCAGGGCCCGGTGAGTACCTCAACAGCGACAACCGATCCAAGCACTGGCGTCAGCAGGCAGGTGCGCCGGTGCCTGGCCGCCCTGATCCTTCTGACGGCGCTCGCCGTCACCGCCGCCCTGTGCTCAATCGCCTTCGGTACTCGGGTCGTGGGGATTGGGGAGATCGTCGGAGGCCTGTCCGGCTCGCGCACCGACATCGGCGCGCTGGTGGTCGCCGAGCGCCTGCCGCGCACCGCCGTCGCCCTTGTGGCCGGGGCAGCCCTCGGGGTCTCCGGCGCCCTCATGCAGGCGGTGACCCGCAACCCCATCGCCGACCCCGGGATCCTCGGCGTCAACATCGGTGCCTCGCTGGCGATTCTCATCGGTGTCGCCTTCCTCGACATCTCGGGGGCCTCACAGTTCCTGTGGTTCGCCCTCATCGGGGCGACCCTGACGGCGGTGTTCGTCTACGCCATCGGCTCCCTGGGTCCGGGCGGTCCGACGCCGGTCAAGCTCGCCCTAGCAGGTGTGGCCACGAGCGCCGTCCTGTCCTGCGCCATCAGCGCCGTCATGCTTCCGCGCGCTCAGGGCCTCGACGACTACCGCTTCTGGCAGATGGGTTCCCTGGGGCGCGGCAACTGGAACTCCCTGACGACGATCGCCCCCTTCCTGGCCGTGGCTACCGTCCTGGCGCTTCTGGTCGCAGGCCCTCTCAACTCACTGGCGCTGGGCGAGGAGATGGCCATCGGGCTGGGCGTCAACGTCACCCGTACGCGCCTGGCGGCGGCGAGCGCCGGCGTGCTCCTGTGCTCGGCGGTGACCGCCGTCATTGGCCCCATCGGGTTCGTCGGACTCATGGTCCCCCACACGGTGCGCATGCTCTGCGGCCCCGATCACCGCTGGCTGCTGCCGCTATCCGCCCTGTGCGGAGCCGACCTGCTGACCCTGTCCGATGTCGTCGGGCGGGTCGTCTCCCGCCCCTCGGCCGCGTTGCCGGTGGCGGTGGTGACCGCCTTCATCGGCGCCCCCATCCTCATCATGATCGTCCGTGGAACGAAGGTGCGCGAGCTATGAGCACCCCGAGCATCACCGAGGCCACCACCAGCGCTCCCAACATCCAGTCTCTGCATCCGGGCTTCTCCATCGCCGGTCGCCGACGCCGCACCCTCCGCTTTGCAGCCGTCACCATCGCCCTGGCTCTGACAGCCGCAGCGCTGTGGGTGGCCATGATCCTGGTCGGCGAGACCTGGTACAGCCCGGATGAGGTGCTTGCGGTGCTCTCCGGCGACATCGTGCCGGGAGCCTCCTTCGACGTCGGAGAGATCCGACTGCCCCGGGCGATCATCGGACTGCTGGCCGGGATGGCCTTCGGAATGGCCGGAACGACCTCCCAAACAATGCTTCGCAACCAGCTGGCCAGCCCCGACATCATCGGCATCACCTCGGGCGCCTCGGCCTCGGCGGTCTTCGCCATCCTGGTGCTGGGCTGGTCTCCCGCCGGCATCGGCGTCAACATCCTGGCCATCGCCTGCGGTCTGGGCACCGCGCTCACCATCTTCCTACTGTCCGGTCAGGGGCGCTCCCAGGGCGGGCGGCTCATTCTTATCGGCATCGGCGTGTCAGCGATGTTCACCTCCCTCATCTCCTATCTCCAGCTTCAGGGCAACGTATACAAGGCCATCGAGGCGATGCGCTGGCTAAGCGGCTCACTGGACTCGGTCAGCTGGAACCAGGTGCCGGTGCTGGCTGCGGCGATGGCGGTGTGCGGGGCACTGCTGCTCGTCATCGGCCGTGACCTGGGGCCCCTGACCCTGGGCGAGGAGACCGCCACCGGACTGGGCGTGCCCGTGAACCGGGCCCGCCTGGCGCTTGTCATCACGATGGTGGCGCTGTCGGCCTTCGCCACGGCGGCCACCGGTCCCATCGCCTTCGTCTCCTTCCTGGCCGGGCCAATGGCGGCCAGGCTCATCGGGCAGACCGACCACAGCCTGTTGGTGCCAGCGGCACTCATGGGCGCGGTCATCGTGCTGGGATGCGATCTGGTAGCCCAGTGCTTTCTGTCCGCCGCACTGCCCGTGGGCGTGGTCACCGGCCTCATGGGCGCCCCTTACCTCATCAGCCAACTCATCCGCATCAACAGACAGGGCGCCTCGGCATGACCTCCTCTGCGACCTCCACCCCCTCCCTGGTCCCCGAGCTCGCCACACAGGGCCTACGTTCCGGATACGGTCGGCACATCGTCGTCGACGGCGTGGACGCGACGATCCCCAGCGGCAGAATCACCGTCATCGTGGGGGCAAACGCCTGTGGGAAGTCAACGCTTCTCAAGACCATGGCCCGGATCCTGGCGCCGACGTCGGGCCAGGTCCTGCTCGACGGCGAGCCCATCGACCAGATCCCCACCCGAAGGCTGGCAACGCGACTCGGTCTGCTACCCCAGCAGCCGATCGCACCTGAGGGGATCGCTGTGGCCGATCTCGTGGGGCGTGGGCGCCACCCACATCAGTCCATGTTCCGCTCCACGGGCGCCGAGGACCGTCGGATCGTAGAGGAGTCGTTGCTGGCGACCCGCACCGCCGAACTGGCCGACCGATCCATCGACGAGCTCTCCGGCGGTCAACGCCAGCGCGTGTGGATCGCCATGGCACTGGCCCAGCGCACACCGGTGCTGCTGCTGGACGAGCCCACGACCTTCCTGGACCTCACCCACCAGGTGGAGGTCCTCGATCTGCTCACCGACCTCAACCGCGAGCGCGGCACCACCGTGGTCATGGTGCTGCACGACATCAACCTGTCGGCCCGCTACGCCGACCACATCATCGCTATGCGCGCCGGCAAGGTTGTGGCCGCGGGACCACCGCAGGAGGTGATCGACGCGGACCTGGTGGCGACAGTCTTCGACCTGGACTCCGACGTCATCACCGACCCGGTCTCCGGCACCCCTCTCATCCTGCCCAAGGGCCGCCACCACGTACGCGAGGCCTCACACGGCAGCTGACCCAAAGGAGCATCAATGAGCCCAGCCAGACCGTCCGCCTCACCGACGTCCCCGTTCCGCTTCTTCCATGTCACAGTGGCGGCAGTCCGCGACGTGACGCCGTCCATGCGGCGCTTCACCTTCATCGGGGATGATCTGGTCCACTACGCCGACCCGGGCTGGGACCAGCGGATCAAGCTGGTGCTGCCGGCGCCGGCGTCGGGTTACAAGCAGCTACCCGACGGCGAGGACTGGTACGGCCGGTTGATGAAGCTGCCCGAGGAGCACCGGTGCCCGATCCGTACCTACACGACGCGCACGGTTCGCCACGAGGTGGAGGTTCCGGACGGAACGCGTGCGGAGGTGGACGTCGACATGGTGGTGCACGATCCGCTCGGCCCGGCCTCTCGGTGGATCCTTGAGGCTGAGGTCGGTACCGAGGCGGTCCTGCTGGGGCCGAACCGGCAGTGGGACGGCGATGCCGGGGGCGTGGACTTCGTACCTCCGCAAGTGACCGAGCGCTACCTGCTGGGCGGGGACGAGACGGCGGCACCGGCGATCGCCCGGATCCTGGAGGACCTGCCCGCGAGCGCGCGGGGAGTCGCCGTCGTCGAGATGCCCGATGACGCGGATGCCCCTTACCTGCCTGCGCACCCCGGGATCGAGGTGCGGGTGGCTGGACGCAACGGCCGCTCGCACGGGGAGCTGCTCGTCGAGGGTGTACGCCGGGCCGCCGAGGAGCTGTGTCCGGTAGGGGTGCCGCAAGAGGTCGAGGAGATCGACGTCGACCGTGAGCTGCTGTGGGACGTGCCGCGCCACGCCAAGGGCGGGGACGCGCTCAAGCGCACCACCCTGTACGCGTGGCTCGCCGGGGAGGCGGCTGCAGTGCGGACGATGCGCCGCCACCTGGTCAGCGAGCGCGGCATCGACCGGCGCTCTGTGGCCTTCATGGGCTACTGGCGCCAGGGCCGCGCCGAGGCCTGAGCCCGAGGCTCCGGAACCGATGACTTGTATAGCACTTGCTATACTGAAGTCATGTCTGTTGTCGAGTCGACCGCAAGCCTGGCCGTCATCGCCCAGGAGACGGATGAGGCCATCCGTCAAGCGCGGAATCAGATGGTCGCAGCCGTGCGCAATGCCTCCAAGAACGGCATGTCCCAGCAGGAGATCGCCCGGCAGATCGGTCGAAGTCAACCCGAAGTCTCCCGGCTCCTGCACTTTCACGGCACCACGCCACTGGCCCGGCGCCTGCGAGCTGCACGCCGCCAGGTCATCGAGATGGTCGAGGCTGCCGGGGGCTCAAATGTTCGCGTCTTCGGCTCTGTGGCCACCGGCCGGGAGCACGAAGGCTCCGACATCGACCTGCTCTTCCATATGGATCAACCGCTCGGGCTCATGGACCTGGCTGGCTTGGAGATGGAGCTGGGGACGGTCCTGCACGCCGACGTCGACCTGGTGCCCGACACCAATATCCGCCCGACTATGCGCGAGCGAATCATCTCCGAGGCGGTACCGTTATGAGTTCCACCAGGAGAACCGCAGCTGAGATCATCGCCGAAGCCCTGGAGCATTTTGACCTCGCCATCAGCCACTCGCAACGGGACCTTTCCGACCTCGTCGTCATCGATGCGATCGCGATGAGACTCTCAGCAGGCGTGGAGGCACTCGGAGCACTGGATCCTGACACACGCACACTCATCCTTGGCAACCAATGGCCGAAAATGCGGGGGATGCGCAACCGCATCGCTCACGACTACGGTTTCATCGACGACGCCATCGTCCGACAGACAGTCTTAGTCAATCTGCCACCAGTCGTCGAGGCTCTCCGCGCCTGGAACGAGTCCTGAGGCAGTCAGTCCGCCTGGGCGCGCTGGTGCCTGCCGGAAGGCCCGGAGCCGTCGACGTCGTCGGCCGTCTCCTCAGAATCCCGGGTCCTCTCTGCCTTGTCTGACTGCTCAGTCTTGTCGGCGGCCCGCTCCACGACGGGCCGACCGTGGTCGGGGTCCCCCTCGCCGACGCCGTCACCGTCAAGGTCGAGCTTGTCGAGCTCGTCGAGCACTTCCTGGTCCAGCTCATCGGGGTCGCGCACGGGCGAGTCGCCGGCGGACAGGAAGATCCCCACCCAGCGCGAGCGCGGGTCGGAGTCGATGAGGAGGGCCTTGACGAACAGGGTCAGCGGCACCGCCAGGATCGTCCCCATCGCCCCGATGACGGTGGACCAGAACAGCAGGCACAGGAAGGTCGTCGTCGTGTTGAGCCCCACCGCGTCCCCGGTGAACTTGGGCTGGATGAGGGACTGGATGACGAAGTTGGCCGCCACGTAGGACAGCACCACCCACAGCGCCGTCCAGGGGCCGGAGTCCACCAGCCCCAGGATCGCCGGCGGCACCACGCCCAGGACGAAGCCGATATTCGGGATGTAGTTGGTGATGAAGGAGACCACGCCCCAGGTGATGGCCATCGGCACGTCCAGGTACCACAGGGTGACCGCGTTGATGACGGCCACGATGAGACCGAAGACCGTCGAGACCATCCAGTAGGAGCGCACCGCCTCGCAGAAGGAGACCATGGCGGCGGCCATACCCGGCTTGAGGACGCCGAGGGCGGCGGTGCGGATCTCGATCTTGGCGGTGTCGAACATGAGGAAGACGACCACCATCGCCATGACGCCGAGCATCGCGCTGGCCGAGGTCAGCTGCCCCAGGACCGTCTGTGCCACCATGACGAGTCGGGAGGTGTCCAGGACGTCGGTGACCTCCTTGAGCACCGTGGACTGGTCGACCCCCATGCCGTTGAGCTGGGTCTCAGTCTGGCGCCAGATCGCCTGGAACTTGGGGGCGTACTGGGGAAGAGTGTCGACGAGCTGGGCCACCGCGACGGCCAGGGCCGCGAACAGCAGGACGACGAAGGTGAAGATGAGCAGGATCGCCGCCGTCGCCGCGACCACGCGCGGCACTCGGTGGCGCGTCATCCAGGACACCAGCGGCCGGACCGTCACCACGAGGGTGAGGGCGAAGAAGGCCGGGGCGAAGAGGTCCTGGATGAGGTAGAGCCCCACCGCGCCAATAGTAAGTGCCGCCAGGAGGTAGGCGACGGTCTCCCCCTGCGTGCGCTCCCCGGGAACGGGGACGGAGGCCTTCCGAGCTTTTTCCGACACAGCTGCCATGGGCGCATCCTCCCACGGACCGACGGCGCATCCCGGCGCTACGGCCTGTACGCGCCGTGGGAGTTCTCCTCTTTCGTGCCCGCGGCCCCGTCTCAGTCCACCGGCAGGACCTCGGCCAGCCAGGTGTCGACGGCGCGGTAGAAGGCCTGCGGGTCGCTGCGGCGCACCTGGTGGCCGGCTCCGGGGACGAGGACCGGCGAGATGCGGGGATTGCGGGCGGCGGCCTCCAGGCCCTCGCGTCCCACGCGGGCGCTGCCGGGCCGGTCACCGGTGAGCAGCAGGGCGGGGACGTCGAGCGCGGCCATGGCCTCGTCCCAGGGGACCTCGGGGGCGACGACGCCGGTGAGCAGCAGGCCCGGGTCGGTGCGCTGGGAGGCCCACACGCCCGGGAGGGCCTCGGCGTCGGGCATGGTCTTCAGCGCGCGGCCGACGGCGGCGGGCAGGTCGGCGACCTCGGCGGCGCGGGCCCGCTCCCGGGCGGCACCGCGGGCCAGGAGCTCGCGCGGGCTGCGGGTGCCGAAGCGGGCCGGGTCCTCCAGGACGACGCCGCAGACCAGGTCGGGGCGGCGGCCGGCGGCGACCATGGCGGTGGCCGCGCCCATCGAGTGGCCGATGACGACCGGGGCGGGCGGCGTCGGCAGGCCCAGGGCGGCCCGGCCGCGCGAGGCGGTCTCCAGGTCCTCCAGGACGGCGACGAGGTCCTCCACGAGGACCTCCCCGGCGCGCTCGAGCCGGGCCTGCGTCCACCGCGGGGACAAGCCGTGCCCGCGGGCGTCGACGGCCAGGACCCGGTAGCCGCGGCCGACCCAGTGGTCGATGGCCTCGGCCAGAGAGACCGCGGAGCCGGTGATGCCGTGGAGCAGGACCAGGGTGGGGGCGCCGTCGGGCCCCGTGACGATGCGCGCCAGTGAAGTCATGCCCCCATCCTGCCTCGTGACCGCCCCGTAGGCTGAGCCCATGAGCGAGACGAGCGAGCAGAGCACGCCGAGGATGAACGTCGAGTCCTTCAACCTGGACCACACCAAGGTGGCCGCGCCCTACGTGCGCGTGGCCGACCGCAAGGAACTGCCCGGCGGGGACGTGCTCGTCAAGTACGACGTGCGCTTCTGCCAGCCCAACCGCGCGCACCTGGAGATGGAGGCTGTGCACTCCATCGAGCACCTGAGCGCCGAGCTCATGCGCAACCACACCGACCGGCTCATCGACTTCTCCCCCATGGGCTGCCAGACCGGCTTCTACGCCCTCATGCTGGGGGTGGGGACTGAGGAGTTCCTGCCGCTGCTGGAGGCGACCTTCCGCGACATCCTCACCGCCGAGGAGGTGCCGGCGGCCAACGTGGTTCAGTGCGGCTGGGGCGCCAACCACTCGCTGGCCGCCGCCCAGGAGGCGGTGCGCGGCTTCCTCGCCGCCCGCGAGGAGTGGACGCAGGTCATGGCCTGACGCATCCGCCTCTCCCGGCCGGGGACATCCCCCCACGGCCGGGGACATCCTGCGCGTGCGGGGACGGGATTGCGGTCCCCGACGGCGTCGAGTGCCCCCGCCCGGAAGGACACGCACCCGACCGCGCGAAACGTCCCCGCCGGCGAGACGAGGAGCCGCCACAACCAAGCGCCACCGAGACCAGGAACCACCGAGACCAGGAACCACCGAGACCAGAAGCCGAGGAGAGGCCAGTCCTCACATCCTGGCAACACCGAGGCCGGCAGAGTGACGGGGTGAGACGGTGCGCCGTCACCGGGCTCCGACGTCGAGCCCGGTCCGGCACCGGCGCCAACCGCATCCTGAACCGCACTCAGCCCGCCCCCGCCCACCCCGTGCCCGCGCCGCGAGGCACCGACCCGAAGAGAACCTGACGCCCGTGGAGAGCATCGAGACCGTCACCATCACCAATCCCGCCAACCCCGTCCTCATCTGGTGGGTCATCGCCCAGCCGCTGCTGCTCCTGCTGTCCTTCCTCGTAGGGCGGCTGACGCGGTTCCTGCTGCGCGGAAGGGTCTCCGTGTCGGATGCGGCGGCCACACTCATCGCGCTCGTCGGCCTGTGGCTGGGGCTGCTGCTGGCGGGATGGATCTTCGACGAGGGCGACCTGTTCTCGATCAAGATGCTGGCGACCTCCTGCGGCGTGGCGGTCGTGGTGCTGGTGGCGACCTCCGCGGTGCTGGCGCGCGTCCAGCACCGTCGCACGCTGCTGCCGATCGCGGAGGTCGCCCAGATGGGCGAGTCCGACCGCCTGGAGTTCAAGTCCTCAGCGCGTTGGAACCTACGCACGGACAAGCGCGACGAGGCCATGGAGGAGGTCGTGGCCAAGACGGTGGCGGCCTTCATGAACTCCGCGGGCGGCACACTCCTGCTCGGTGTCGATGACGGCGGCAATCTCATCGGGCTCGGCCCCGACTACACGACCCTCAAACAGCCCGACGCCGACCGCTTCGAGCTGTGGCTGCGCGGCATGTGGCGCACACGCATGGGCACGAACGTGGCTGCGCTGCCGCAGGTGGACTTCGCGCCGACCCCGGATGGGACCGCGGAGGTGTGCCGGGTGACCGCGCCCCCGTCCCCACTGCCGGTCTACCTCAAGCCGGCCAAGGGACGCGACGGGGCGGCACTGTGGGTACGGGTCGGCAACTCGACGCGGCGCCTGGAGGTGGACGACGCCGTCGACTACGTCATGCTGCGCTGGCCGCGGATCAACCACGTGGCCTGGCCGATCCGGCTGGGGAACTTCCTGCTGCGCCGCGACCAGTCGCGCAGGGCACTGCCCATCAACCCGGCCGCGGCCGTCACCGCCGCCACGGGTTCCCGGGACGACGAGGGCGCGGGTCAGTAGGGCGTCGTAGACCATGGGGCACCGGAACACAGTGGAGCCCGAGGCCTGAGGACCAGCGAAGAGGCGCGGCAAGGCACGGCACGGCGGTGAGGTGAAGCAAAGGCCGGCGGCCGCGACGGACTGGCCCGATACGTACGGGGACATCCTGCGCGTGCGGGGACCTTTCCGCACCGCCGGGGACATCCTGCGCGTGCGGGGACCGTATTCCTGTCCCCGACGGCGTCGAACGCCCCCACCCGAAGCGACACGCACCCGGCCGCGCGGAATGTCCCCGGCAAGGGCGGGCCAGCGGCAATCCACCTGACCCGCCCTCGCCAGACCCCGCGAGCGCGGGCTCAGGACACGACAGCGGCCTGCCTGTCCTCGGCGTCCGCGGCGCCCTCAGCATCCTCGGCCTCATCGCCCGAGCTGTCCGTCTCCGGTCGGGCCGACTGGCCGGCGTCGACCTCCTTCTGCTCCAGTGCCTGCTCCAGGCCCTCCCCTTCGACGTCGACGACAGGGAGCAGCCGGTCCAGCCATGCCGGCAGCCACCAAGCCTTCTCCCCCAGCGCCGCCATGAGCGCGGGAATGAGGGTCATGCGCACGAGGAAGGCATCGGCGGCGATCCCGACGGTCAGACCGAGGGCGATGGGCTTGACGTAAACGTTGTCGGTGTGAACGAAGGCCATGAAGACGCCGACCATGATGACGGCCGCCGCCACCACGACTTTCGCACTGCCCAGGAATCCGGTCTCGACCGCCGCCGCGGCCGCCCCACGACGAGCCGCAGGCGTCGCGGAAGTCGCGTCACCGCGCCGCCGGCTCCACTCCTCGCGCATGCGCGAGACGAGGAAGACCTGGTAGTCCATGGCCAGCCCGAACAGGACTCCCATGACGATGACCGGCAGGAAGGAGATGACGGCGCCGACCTTGGAGACGGCCAGGAGGTCGGCCGCCCACCCCCAACCGAAGACGGCGCCCACCGCGCCCATGCCCGCCCCCAGCGACAGCAGGTACCCGAGGGTCGCGGTCACAGGAACGGCGACGGAGCGGAAGACCACCATGAGGAGGATGAGCGAGAGGCCCACCACCACGATGCCGAAGGGGATGAGGGCGGCGTTGAGCTCCTCGGCGACGTCGATCGCGACGGCGGTCTGGCCGGTGACCATGACGTTGTCGAGCCCGTAGCGGCTCTCATAGTCGCCGGCGTGGGAGCGGATGTTACGCACGAGCTCCATCGTGGCGGGGTCGGCCTGCGACTTCTCGGGACGGAGCTGGACGAAGGCGAGGGTCCCGTCCTCGTTGGGGGTGGCCAGGGAGACTCCCTCAACGCCGTCGAGCTGGGAGAGGTCACGGGCCAGGCCCTGAACCGCGGCGACGGAACCAGAGGGCTGAGAGACGTCGGCAATCACGACGATGGGGGAGTTGTAGCCCTCGCCGTAGGCCGCGGCGACAGCGTCGTAGGTCTCGCGCTGCTGCGACCCCTTCTCGGCGAAACCGTTGTCGGTCAGGGCCAGGCGCAGGCCGCTGGCGGGGACGGCGCACAGTCCCAGGAGGACGACGACGGCGCCGATGGTCATCCAGGGACGGCGGGTCACTGCGCGCACCCAGCGGGACGCCGGCCTCCGGTCCGCGTCCGCGCCGCTGGCAGCGACCTTGCCGCGGCGCGGGAGCAGACGCTTCCCGAGGATGCCGATGAGAGCCGGGACGACCGTCAGGGCCACGAGCACGGCCACCGCCACGACCGCCGCCGAGGCCAGTCCCATCGTGGTCAGGAACCTGATGTCGGCCACGCTCAAACCGCACAGGGCCACGATGACCGTGGTACCGGCGAAGACGACGGCCCCTCCGGAGGTGGCGGTGGCCCGCCCTGCGGCCTCGGCCGGCTCGACGCCGTCGGCGAGGTACTCACGCGCCCGCGAGACGATGAACAGTGCGTAGTCGATGCCGACCGCCAGTCCGATCATGACGGCCAGGACCGGGGTGGTGGAGTTGATGTCGGTGATGCTCGCCGCCGCGAGGATGCCGAGCATGCCGGTTCCCACACCGACGGCAGCGGCGATGAGCGGGGTGCCCGCAGCCACGAGGGAACCGAAGGAGATGAGCAGGACGATCGCGGCGATGGCGACGCCGACGAGCTCAACGGCGGAGATACCGATCCCCACCTCCTGGTCGATGTTGCCGCTGCGCTGGACCGTCAGAGACGAGTCCATGGCCTCGGTGCGCTCGGCGAGGGTATCGAGGTCTTGGGCGACGGTCTTGGCCTTCGGCGTGGTTCCGGTGGTGATGGAGCCGACCGAGGCGTCCGCCTGCACCTGGACGAGCACGTGGGTGCCGTCGGCGGAGACGGTCGACGCCACCCCGGTGGCCTTGTCCCCGAAGGGCGGGGAGACCGTGGCGACGCCGTCGATCTGCGAGGCCCGAAGAGCGAAGGCGTTGACGGCCGGGGCGTGGTTCTCGATGCGGCCGTTGGAACTGGTGATGAGGACCTGCTCGCTCGTGCCGGCCGCCTGGGGAAGCCGGTCGGAGAGGACCTCCAGGCCCCGCATCGACTCGGTACCGGAGATGGTGAAGGTGTCGTCGAGCTGGATACCGGTGGTGGCGACGACGCCACCGAGGGCAGCGATGAGCAGCGCCCAGGCGGCGAGGACCCGGGTGGCGTGACGAGCGCACCATCGCCCCAGGGATAGGAGGAAGTTGGACATGGCAGCCCTTTCAGAAGGTACGGAGATGATCGAATTCGATACGCAAACGTACTGGATATATGTATGTATTGAAACCCAGGACGTTGTGACTCCTCGCACCCCCACAGCGCCGGTAAGGTGGGCGGTCTCATGACACCGAGCACCGACCCGCCAGCCGCCGAGCGCACACTGCGCAAGCGGGAGAACACCCGCGCCCGTCTCATCGAGGCGGCTGCGGACATCATCGCCTCCAAGGGCATCGCCAGCACTCGTATTGACGACGTCGTCAAGCAGGCCGGCTTCACCCGGGGCGCCTTCTACTCCAACTACTCCTCGCTCCAGGACATCCTGACCGAGGCCATCGTCACGCGCTCCAACACCTTGCTGTCACGGGTCACGCAGGCCATCGACTCCTTCGAGGGCGCTCCCACAATGGACTCGCTCATGGAGCTGCTCGAGGCCATCCGCCCCGAGGCCCGCACCATCTACCTACTGACCACGGAGTACTCCCTCTTCCAGCTGCGCAACCCCGACAGCCCGACGATCCCCGGGACGGCTCGCGCCGACTTCACCGCCAGACTGTCCGGGACGGTCGAGAAGGTGCTCATCCGCATGGGACGCCGCCCCACCGTCCCCACGGCGAGCCTGGCTGACCTCGTCAGCCTGCTCTTCATGGACTCGATCACCGAGAGCATCGACGGCAGCAGGCTGCGCGACCTCATCGAGGCGGTCATCATCGGGCTGAGCGCGCCAACGAAGGCTGGCGACGCCTGACGCAACTCCGCATCAGGACCTACTTCCCGTCGAAGCGACGGATTCCACGCCGGCGACAGAAGGCCGCAGCGCCCCGCCGACCCCCACTGCACGCTCTCTACAGCGCCCCAACAGAGCCACCATGCGGCGAATCTGTCCGTACGGGACGACTTTGAATCACAGCAGCCGCACCACGGTTTACAAAGGCCCAGGTCATCACCCTGTTACTCACAGATACCGGATTCGATCAACCGTCAAAGCCGTCCCATCTGGACACAACGGACACACCTCAATCCACAAGCACCCACTCCAGCGAGACACACTTTGATGATGTTTGACATCATTTACGTATGGATAAGTCATCCAGAATCGAGGAGCTGCTGGCGCGTCTCGCCGCTCACCAGGGAGCAGCGCGCCTGAGCACGCTGTGCAGCACGCGGACCGAACGGCGTCTTGCCACCCGAGCCGCCGCCGATGGGCTCATTACTCTTCACCCGAACCGCGTGGTCGCGCTGAAGAGTGCCGACCCTCATTTCATCCTCTGCCGACGCATCAGGGGTGTTATCACCTGTGCCCATGCGATGCAGCACTACGGCCTGCCACTGCAATCAGCGCCCACAACGTTGCATATCGCCATCCCCGGGAACCGGGGTCACATACCGGACGCAATCGGGCGTGTCGTCACCCACCGGTTGGGCGATCTCATTCTCCCCGCCGCGGATGCGGCACCGGTGGCTTCCGTGGAACAGGCACTTATCTGCTACCTACGTTGTGCGGACGAGCTTGATGCACTCATCGCACTCGATGCGGCCCTTCGACTTGGTCTGACGACCCGCTCTCAGCTTGAGAGCCTCCTACGGGGCCCGCGAAACCACCGCTCCCGCACGCTTGTGTCACGGTCGCTCCCCGATGCCCGCTCTCTCCTGGAGACGATCGCTCGTTATGAGCTAGAAGAGGCCGGATACCGGCCGGCGACGGCAGTGTTCGTCCCCGGCGTTGGAGAGGTGGATCTGGTGCTGACAGCTCACCCACACGACCTCACCCCCGACACCAAGGCGCTTCGATCAGACAGTCACCCAGCGCTTCTCATCGAAACGGACGGCTACACCTTTCACTCCTCCCATCTCGACTGGGAGCACGACCACCTGCGCGACCAGGCCGCGATCACCGCGAGTCACGTTCCATTGCGTCTGACTAGCCGACAGGTCCTCCAGCACGGCACGGTCGAGATTGTCACCCCCATCGCCATGCGTATGGGAATCACCCCGATCATCCGCTCCAGGCGGGGTGAAGGCACCCTTACCCCATAGGTTCCGAGCACGACGGGCACGGCAGACGAACCGGGGGAACCGTCACCTGGATCATTGGCGGACGCAGACCGCCGCATCTGCCCCGCCCTGGAGCCAGACGTCCCAGCTCTTGACCCGCGGACGTATGACGACAGCATGTCTTCAGAGCAAAGAGACCGACAGAGTCACCATGCAGCGATTCTGTCCGTATAGGACGACATTGAATCGGAGCGCCCGCATCGCGGTTTGTAAAAGCCCAGGTCATCACTTTGTTTCTATTTAATAGTGGATGCGATCGGCCATCAAAGCCGTCCCATCTGGACACTTTCAGGGCTCGGGCACCCTCTGTAGGCTCAGCGTGTGAGTCGCACCAGTGCCGCGCCCGTCATCGTCTCCTGCGCCATGGCAGAGGAGGCCGAGCCCTTCATGGACGCCCTGCCCGAGCGCGCGGCGGCCAAGGCGCCGAACCTGCCGGGCTCCGCGCACGCCTGGTCCCTCCAGCTCCCCGGCGACGAGCGCGAGCTCATCCTGGTACGCAGTGGTATCGGGCTCGTGGCGGCCGCGAGCGCGCTGGCGACGGTCCTGGCTCAGGTCCGCCCCGGCGCCGTCGTCTCGGCGGGGACCACCGGCGGGCTCGGCCGCCAGGTCGAGGTCGGCGACGTCTGCGTCTCGACGACCCTGGCCTACACCGACGCCGACGCCACCGCCTTCGGCTACGCCCGCGGCCAGACCCCGGGCCAGCCGGAGACCTTCGGCGGGGACCCGGCTCTGCTGGAGCGCCTGGAGCAGGTGGGCCAGGAGGCCCTGCGCGGCGCCACAGCGTCGTCGGGCTCGGCGCGGCTGCGCGTCGGTCAGATGCTGGCCGGCAACTCCTTCGTGACGGCTGCGAACGTGGCCGACACTCGTGAGGTCTTCCCCGCAGCGCTGAGCACCGACATGGAGTCGACGGCTCTGGCGCAGGTGGCGGCGAGTGCCGGCATCCCCTTCGCCTCGGTGCGCGGCGTATCCGACCTGTGCGGCCCGGAGGCTGGCCAGGACTTCCACATCGCCGCCGAGGAGGCCGCCGCCCGCAGCGCCGCGGTCGTCCTGGCCCTGCTCAGCTGATCCACTGACGGCCCCGAGCCTCACCGACATTTTCTTCATAGATCGACCTGTTCTTCACAAACGACCCGGAGCCGCGTCGTTTCTGAAGAATGTGTCGGTTTAGTCGGCCTGGCGCAAGCGAGCCTCACCGGCGCGAGTCGTGCTGCGGCGTGAAGGCCGACGTCGGGCAGCTGGCGCCCCACTCGTTCATCGCATCGAGCACCGGCCGCAGGCTCCTGCCCAGGTCGGTGAGCTCGTAGACGACGCGGGGCGGTACCTCCGGGTAGGCGTGTCGGCTGACGATCCCGCGCGACTCGAACATCCGCAACCGGTTGGTCAGCGTGTGCGCGCTGATCCCCGGCAGGGCGTCGCGCAGCTCCCCGAAGCGCTGCGGGCCGTGCATGAGCTCGCGCACGATGAGCGTCGCCCAGGGCCCGTCGAACAGCAGCAGGAACCTCGCCACCCCGCACTCGGGAAGATCGACCTCACTCATGACATCGAAACCTACCCCAATAGTGCAGTTGACGTAACTGATGCACCGTATGCACTAATGGCGTCATGGCTGACATCATTCACGGCGCCACCGGCGCCCAAGGCTCCCCCGTTCTATCCGCTCTGACCTCCGCAGGGCGCACCGCCGTCGCAGCGGTCCGCCATCCCGAGGCGGTCCCCGCCGGCGTCGTCGCCCGGCAGGTCGATCTCGCCTCGGCTGACTCACTCGCCGCCGCCTATGAGGGCGCCGACGGCGTCTTCGTCCACCTGCCCATGGGCGCACCCGAGGCGGCGGCCGCCCAGGCCCGGGCCGTCGTCGAGGCCGTCACCCGGGCCCGCCCCGGTCGCGTCGTCATCTCCACCAGCGGGCAGATCGTCGACCAGCCGGGATCACCGCTGCAGGCGCCCGCGGACAGCCCCATCATGACGCTCATCAACGGCGTGACCGGCAGCGGCGTCCCCACGGCCGTGGTCGCCCCACGCCTCTACCTGGAGAACCTGCTCTTGCCGGTCGTCCTGGCCCCCACGCGTGAGGAGGGCGTGCTGCGCTACCCGCTCCCGACGTCGTTCCCGGTCTCCTGGAGCTCGCACCTGGACGTGGCCGAGGTCGTCGCCCGCCTGCTCACGGACGCCTCCCCCACCACGGGCACGGTCGGCGTCGGTCACCTGCCCGGACTGACGGGACCGGATCTGGCCGCGGCCTTCTCCAACCATCTGGGCCGCGAGGTCCATTTCGAGGGCATCACGCCCGAGGCCTTCGGCGAGCTCATCACGCCGCTCTTCGGGCCGGCCGCGGCGCCGGTCGTCGAGCTCTACCGGGCCCTCAACGCGCAGGACGGCAACACCATCGCCGAGGACGGCAGCGCCCAGGAGCTCCTGGGGCTACGACCGCGCCCGATCGAGCAGTGGCTGGAGGACCTGGCGGTCTCGTAGCCGCACTCACCGACATTTTCTTCACAGACCAACCTCTTCTTCATAGATGACCCGGAGCCGCGTCGATTCTGAAGAAAACGTCGGTCTGTCGGCCGGCGTGGGCGTCTGGGCGCGACATCGCGGCGACAGCAGAGAGCGGGCAGGCTGCGGGTGTCTGCCGGGCGCCACTCAGTCGGCCTGGCGCAGGCGGGCCTCGACGCGCTCGACCTTCGCGGCCATCTGGCCGGTCCAGCCGGGGCGGATGTCGGCCTTGAGGACGAGCGCCACGCGCGGGCTCACCTCGGCGACCGCCTCGCAGGCCCGCTTGACCACGTCCATGCACTCGTCCCACTCCCCCTCGACCGTGGTGAACATCGACGTCGTCTCATGGGGCAGTCCCGAGTCGCGCACTACGCGCACGGCTCGGGCCACCGCCTCGGAGACTGACCCGTCGGGCGCGTCAGTGGTGGTCGGGGACACGGAGAAGGCGACAAGCATGCGGCCAGGCTAGCCCCGAGGCGCCATCCGGGGCCGCCGCCGATCGTTCTTGCCTTCGAGTGCGCTCGAAGTCCTACGGTCTGCACCATGACCAGCGCGATTGCTCCAGACAACGAGCCCGACGACGTCCGGCTCCGCGAGGCACTCCGCCTCGACTTCGTCCCACCCAGTGACAACGTCGGGCCGGCAACCGGGCCTGGTGCAGCCGGATGGGACATTGCAACCACTGCCGATCGCCTGGGGGTCAGCGCCCACACTCTGCGCTACTACGAGCGGATCGGGCTCGTGCGGGTGGAGCGTGACGCCTCGGGACACCGTCGTTACGACGCCGCCGGCGTACGGCGTCTGGTGTTCCTCACCCGGATGCGGACCTCGGGCATGCCGATCCGCGATCTGCGGCGCTATGTCGCGCTGGTCAAGGCCGGTCGGGACACGGTGCCCGAGCGCCTGTCCCTGCTCACCGAGCACCGCGACGGCCTGCGCACCCGGATCGACGAGCTCCGGCTGGCACTGTCCGCCACCGAGTACAAGATCACCGTCTACACGCGGGAGCTGGAGGGGCAAACCACCGTGGACGACATCGACACTTCCGAGACTGACAAGGAGAACCCCTCATGACCACTGAAACCACTCACCCCCAGCACGACGTCAACAGCCCCGAGAACCTGGCCCGGCGCGAGCGCGGCCTGGAGATCGCCCGCTCGGTCGACGGCGAGGCGGCCCAGGCCGTCATCAACTCCCTGGCCGACATCAGCCCGGCACTCGGCCACCACATCGCGGCCTTCGGCTTCGGGGACGTCTACGCCCGCCCCGGGCTCGACCCGCGCAGCCGCCAGCTCGTCACGATCGGCGTGCTCACGGCCCTGGGCGGCTGCGAGCCGCAGCTGAGGATCCACATCGGGGCCGCCCTCAACGTGGGGCTGACCCGTGAGGAGATCATCGAGGCGATCCTGCACGCCTCGGTCTACGCCGGCTTCCCGCGAGCGCTCAACGCCACCTTCGTGGCCCGCGAGGTGTTCACCGAACGCGACGCCGCCGAATGATCGTCCGCATCGGCTCGTATCGCGCGGCCTCAGCAGGTCGTGAAAGAGGCGTGCGTGTCCAAATCGGTGACAAAGGCGGGCTCCGGGTGCACACTGCCACAAAGAAACCGCATGATTCCGCGCTTCTATTGCCAGCCTCATCGGGCCGCAGGCTTCTTTGTCACCGATTTGGACACCCAGGGCTCACTCGGCCCGGATCCGGCGGCCCCGGAGGCACTCCCCCGCCCACCGCTGTCAAGTCACCCCTTACAGCGCCACGAGAACCTGGACCATGACGATCTTGACGACGATGGCCAGAGCGAACAGGGTCGCGTAGCCGGCCTCGATGCGCTCGTCATCGCGCTTGGACAGGGCGAAGGCCAGGATCGCGGGCTGCCCGACGAGCCCGGCCAGGCCGCCGGAGGCGCGCTGCGCGGAGACCCCGGCCCACCGCGCCCCGGCCAGCATGACGATCGCACTGACCGCCACGACGAGCGCGGCGAGCACCCCCACCTTGAGCCCCGTCATCGAGAAGGCCGAGGCCGCGAAGTCAGGCCCCGAGGCCAACCCGATCGCGGCCAGGAAGAACAGCAGCCCCAGCTGACGGATGGTGGAGTTGGCGGCGTGCGGCAGCCCCCACACGAAGGGCCCGGTGCGCCCCACCCACCCCAGGACCATGCCGACGACGAGCGGCCCGGCCGCCACCCCGAGCCGCAGGGTGATGCCGCCGGGCAGCGGGATCGCCACCAGCCCCAGGAGCACGCCGAGCGCCATGCCGGCCCCGACGGAGAAGGCGTCGATCTGGGCGATGGAGCGCTCGGAGTCGCCGAACCAGTCGCCGGCCTTCTCCAGCTCGTCGCTGGGGACGACCGCCAGCACCCGGTCACCGAGCTCCAGGACGAGGTCCTCACGGGCCAGCAGGTCCAGGTCACCGCGCTTGACGCGGGTGATGACGCCCTGGAAGCGCCCGGGCATGTCCACCTCGGCGACGGTGCGGCCGGCCACCCGTGTCGAGGAGACGGTCAGGCGCCGGAAGTCGACGGCGGTGCGGTCCTTGGCCAGGCAGTTGTGAAACCCGGTGCCCAGGTCGTGCACGGCGGACTCGACGGCGGACGGCGCCCCGACGATGACGACCTTGTCCCCGGGCAGCAGCACCTCACCGGGGGCCACGACCCGGGTCTCGCCGTCGCGCTCCAGGTAGGAGATGCGGATGCTGCCCTCCTTGAAGGCCTTCATCTCGCCGAGGGCCACCCGCTGCAGGAGGTAGACGCTGGTGGCGGTGATGCCGTCAGCGCTGGCGGGCCTCGGGTCGCGCCCCCCGGGCCAGGAGCGCCCCACGACCCCGGAGACGATGAGGATGGCGACGGCAACGCCCACGGGGTAGGCCAGGGCGTAGCCGACGGCGGGCTCCTGGGTGCCGGCCGCCTCGATGGCGGCGTCGAGCACCGGTGAGGTGAGGGCGCCCGCGTAGGCGCCGGAGTCCATGGCGGGGCTTACCCCGGCCAGGTGGGAGTAGAGGCCGCCCGCCGCACCGGCGATCACGAGCGCGACGACGCACACGGCCATGAGCGGCAGCTGCCTGCGCAGGTCGCGGAAGAAGGTGTTGCCGGCGGCCAGGCCCACGGTGTAGCAGAACAGGGCCAGGCCGAGGCTTCGCAGCAGGGTCAGATCAGCGCCGAGCCGGGGGTCGAGGGCGCCGACCGCGAGGCCGACGAAGAGCGCCCCGGCCGCGCCGAAGCGGATCGGTCCCAGCGGGATCTGCCCGACGGCGGTCCCCAGGCCGATGACGAGGAAGACGGTGAGGATCGGCGCCTGCGCGAGGACGTCGAGGACGGGATGAAGCACGGACACGACGCCAGGGTAGCCGTACGCCCCGCCGTCGGATCCGCCATCGCTTCCCTTCCGCCACCAGGAGGAATACCCTGGGATGGTCACCGGAGACGATGACGTCACACCTTTTCTCGACGACGAGAACGGAATCCCGATGCCCCAGAAAGAAGCCTCCCTGCCGACATACACCGAGCAGGAGGAGAAACGGATCATCCGCAACGACGACGGCGTCCCCGTCGGCATACGTCCTGACAATCGATGGACACCCGTACGGATCGCCACATGGGTGGCCATCACCGCCCTGGGCGTCCTGGGGTGGTGGATGCTGGCGGTCGTGCGCGGCGAGCACGTCAACACCATCTGGTTCGTAGTCACCGCCGTGTGCACCTACGCGATCGGGTACCGCTTCTACGCCCTCTACATCCAGCGGCGCATCATGCGCCCCGACGACACCAACGCCACCCCGGCCGAGCGCATCAACAACGGGCGCGACTTCGACCCCACCCACCGTGTCGTCCTCTACGGCCACCACTTCGCAGCCATCGCCGGCGCCGGCCCGCTGGTCGGCCCGGTCCTGGCCGCCCAGATGGGCTACCTGCCCGGCACCCTGTGGATCATCATTGGCGTCCTCGTGGCCGGCGCCGTCCAGGACATGCTCGTCCTGTTCTTCTCCATGCGCCGCGGCGGCCGCTCTCTGGGCCAGATGGCCACGGATGAGATCGGCAAGATCGGCGGCATCGTGGCGACCATCGTCGTCTTCGTCATGCTCATGATCGTCCTGGCGGTCCTGGCCATGGTCTGCGTCAACGCCCTGGCCGCCTCCCCCTGGGGCGTCTTCTCGGTGGGCATGACCATCCCGATCGCCATCGGGATGGGCCTGTGGCTGCGCTTCGTCCAGCCCGGCAAGATCACCCAGGTCTCCTTCATCGGCTTCGGCCTGCTCATCGCTGTCATCATCGGCGGACGCTGGGTGGCCGAGTCCTCCTTCGGGCACTACCTGCACCTATCCCCCACCACGTTGGTGTGGGCCATGATCATCTACGGCTTCCTGGCCGCGGTCCTGCCCGTGTGGGTCCTGCTCACCCCGCGCGACTACCTGTCGACCTTCATGAAGGTCGGCACCATCACGATCCTGGCCCTGGGCATCATCATTGTGCGCCCCCTGGTGGAGATGTCCGCCGTCACCGAGTTCGCCTTCAACACCGCCGGCCCCGTCTTCGCCGGCACCCTCTTCCCCTTCCTGTTCATCACCATCGCCTGCGGCGCCCTGTCCGGCATGCACGCCATGGTCTCCTCGGGCACCAGCCCCAAGATGGTGGAGAAGGAGACCCAGGTCCGCATGATCGGCTACGGCGGCATGCTCATGGAGTCCTTCGTGGCCATCATGGCGCTGGCGGCCGCGGTCTCACTGAGCCCGGGCATCTACTTCTCCATGAACACCTCGACGGCGACCATGAACAAGCTCGCCGGCCCCGAGACGGTGGCCGCCGCCCCCTGCAAGACCACCGACGACCCCGATCACCACTGCGAGAAGCTCGCCGAGTCCGCCGTCGCCAAGCTCGGCGTCACCGACGCCCAGGGCCGCAGGCTCACCCCCGAGTGGGACTCCTGGGACGACAACGGCAACCCCAAGACCTACACGGGCGCCGAGGCCCTGGAGCGCCTGGCCAGCGACGTCGGCGAGCCCAACGTCGTCTCGCGCACCGGCGGCGCCCCCACCCTGTCGGTGGGCATCGCCCACATCCTCCACCAGATCGGCGGAGGCCGGACCATGATGGGCTTCTGGTACCACTTCGCCATCATGTTCGAGGCCCTGTTCATCCTCTCGGCCGTCGACGCCGTCACCCGCGTGGCCCGCTTCCAGCTCTCTGACGCCCTGGGCAACGCCTTCCCCAGGTTCAAGGACCCGTCCTGGCACGTGGGCGCCTGGGGGACAACGGCGGTCGTCGTCGCCTCCTGGGGGGCTCTGCTCCTCATGGGCGTCACCGACCCGCGCGGCGGCATCCAGACGCTCTACCCGTTGTTCGGTATCGCCAACCAGCTCATCGCGGCCGTGGCACTGCTGGTGGTCACCGTCATGGTGGTGCGCAAGGGCTACACGAAGTGGGTGTGGATCCCCGCGATCCCGCTGGTCTTCGACACGGCCGTCACCTTCACGGCCTCGTGGCAGAAGATCTTCTCCACCGACCCGCTCGTGGGCTACTTCCAGCAGCATCGCGAGGCGGTCGCCAAACTGAGCACGCTCTCCGACCCGGCCAAGATCGAGGAGACCAAGGCGATCGTGCGCAACACGATGATTCAGGGGACGCTGTCGATCGTCTTCCTGGTCATGGTCGCCTTCGTCATGGTCTGCGCCCTCATCCGCATCGTCCAGACGATCCGCAACCGGGACACGACGACGTCGGAGGACCCCTACCAGGAGTCCAACTTCTACGCGCCCGAGACGATGATCGCCTCCTCGCTCATGAAGAAGGTCTCCCGGGAGTACGAGCAGGTGGGCGACCCGGCCCTCATCCCCCACAAGGCCCACGCGGAGAAGTCATGACGTCAACCCCTCCGACACCGCGGCCGGCAGGTCGGCCGAGCACCCGCAGTCGACTGCACCAGGCCCTGGCCCGGGCCCGTGCCCTGTGGCGGGACATGACTGGGGAGTCCGCCTATGACCGCTACCTGGAGCGCTACGCCCGCGAGCACGCGCAGTGCCTCCACGGTCACGGGGGCGACCACGGCTCCGGGCACGGCTCTGGGCACGGCCCCATGAGCGAGCGCGAGTTCTGGCGCGCCCGGGCCAAGCAGGCTGAGACGGAGATCAACGCCAGCTGCTGCTGAGCCCCGGAGCACACTCCTGTGCTCGGATCGTCACCGCCCGCCTTCCGGGTCCCCGGAGGGCGGGCGGTAGCGTCGTGAGCGTGCCCGCCCAGCAGCCCGCGCCCGACGCACTGACGTCCGCCGACTCCCCCGACACCTCCCGAGAGACATCACCGGTGTCGGCCGGTTCGCCATCCGCCAACCGCGCCTCGGGCCCGAACCAGCCCGAGGACGTCCTCCCGGGCCGCGCCCGTTACGAGCGGATCGCCCGCGTCGCGACGGTCATCCTCCTGTCCATCATCTGCGTGGCGGTCACATGGCCCTCCGGACACGAGGTCGCCGACCTCAAGGACACCATGGGACCGGGTTTCCTCAGCTCCGAGGGCAAGGACATCGTCCTCAACCTGGTGATGCTGGCACCGGCCACCTTCTGCGCCGTCGCGGGCTGGCGGGACGTCCCCTGGTGGATGTGGGCCCTGGTGGGCTGCGTCATCGGGCTGAGCGCCGAGGTGCTCCAGAGCCTCCTGCCCATGCTGGAGCGGCGCCCCTCGCTGGCCAATGTCGGCCAGAACGCCGTCGGCGCCTGGGCCGGGGCCCTGACCGCCTGGTACCTGCTGCGCCGCTGGCACCTCCGGACCGCCGCCTGACTCCCCCGTCATCACCGGAACGACACCGCCCCCTCCAAGAGAACTGCGTCACCATGTGCGCCCGATGTCCTCTCAGAGGGGACTGAGGAAGCCATGAGGGCGCGACGAACGCCTGTCGTCCCGGGGGAGCAAGCAGGCTCATCCCTCGGGTGGTGCGGGGCGTGTGCTGCACGAGCGTGGGGTGCTACTGGTGGTGGGTCGGGGGCACTCCAGGTAGGTGGGGCCTTCGTGCAGTGGACACAACCCCGGCCAGTGGATCCCCACCCCCGTGGAGTAGGCCGATCCGCGGCTCAGTGTCCACGGGGCCGGCATCATCCGAGACAGCGAAAGGCCCGGACCATGTGGCCCGGGCCTTTCCGTTCTGTGCGCGGGGGGGGACTCGAACCCCCATGATCGTAAGATCACACGGACCTGAACCGTGCGCGTCTACCAATTCCGCCACTCGCGCGAGAAGCGAGCATGAGACTAGCCTGCCGGCCCCGCCGTCGTCCAATCCTCACCGCCACATCCGGCCGTGAGACCGCTCACGACACAATTACCTCACACAGCGGGGGGCCGTCTTCCCTGCAATGGCTTCGCTACCGTTACGATGGGAACGGTATCGGCCTGCACGCAGGTCCGTGCAGGCCCATAGCGAGGCGGGACAGTCCCGCCTCCCGGCTCCATCCCGGGGGCCGCCACACCACATTTGGGGGAGGTACTGTCCATGGGATTCCTGGACAAGTTCGAGAAGGGCGTCGAGAACGTCACGAACCGCGCCATGTCCCGTTTCTCGGACGACATCGAGCCCATCGAGATCGCCTCGAAGCTCCGCGAGACCATGGACAAGCGCGCGGCGTCCTTCGCCCGCGACCGTTCAGTGGTTCCCAATATCTTCCGCATCCACCTCACCCCACCGAGCATCGAGCGCATCACCGCCTGGGGCCAGGACGAGATGGTGCGTCAGATGGAGGAGGTCGCCACCTCGCACGCCGCGGACCAGGGCTACTCCTTCGTCGGCCCGGTCGAGGTCTCCTTCCTCGTCAACAACAACCCCAACGCCCCGGCCATCGAGATCGAGTCCTCCACGCGGCGCGGCGCCGCCGCCCCGGCCGCCTCCGCCACCGCCACCCCGACGCACCCGATCGTCGACATCAACGGCCAGCGCTACCTGCTCACCGGGCCTGTCACCGTCATCGGGCGCGGCTCTGAGGCGGACATCATCGTCGACGACTCCGGCGTCTCACGCCGTCACCTGGAGATCCGCCTGACACACGGCAACGCCATCGCCAGCGACCTGGGCTCCACCAACGGCACCTTCGTCGAGGGCCAGCGGGTCGACGCCGTCACGCTCGTGGACGGCAATACACTGACCATCGGCCGCACCCAGATCCTGTTCTGGGACGGCACCCAGAACAGCGGAGTCAACGGGTGAGCGCACTCGCCTTCACGATCTTACGGCTGGGCTACCTGGTCCTGCTGTGGTTCTTCCTGTACCTCATCGTGCGCGTCATGCGCCGCGACATGGCCGACTCCCCCGCCGCCGGCTCGGCACGTCGGCGCTCCACGGGTGGCTCCGAGCAGCCCTCAGCTCCTCCCCCCAGGGGCCGACGCCGCAGCGCCACCCGCCTGGTCATCACCGAGGGCCCCTTGGCCGGCTCGACCGTGCCCCTGAGCCCGTCGTCGATCATCATCGGCCGCTCGCCCTCCTGCACCCTGGTCCTCGACGACTCCTACGCCTCATCGCGTCACGCCCGCGTCTTCCCCAAGGACGGCGCCTGGTGGCTGGAGGACCTCGGATCCACCAACGGAACCATGATGGACGGCCGCCCCGTGCACGGCGCCGTGGAGCTCCCCATGAACATACCTGTCAGAATCGGCCAAACGACGCTGGAGCTGCGCTCATGACCATCTCCCTGCGCTTCGCCGCGCGCTCCGACGTCGGTCTGGTCCGCCAGTCCAACCAGGACTCGGGCTACGCAGGCCCCCATCTGTGCGTCCTGTGCGACGGGATGGGCGGACCGGCGGGCGGAGACATCGCCTCGGCGGTCGCCGTCGAGCACCTCATGCCCCTGGACGCCGACTCCCACCAGGCCGGCGAGCTGCTGGGCCTCATGCGCGACGCCGTCCAGGCCGCCCACACCGAGCTCGTCACCCTGTCCTCGCAGGACCCCGACCTCGCCGGCCTGGGCACCACCTGCATCGGCGTCATGCGCAGCGGCAACAAGCTCGCCATGGTCCACGTGGGCGACTCACGCGCCTACATGCTGCGCGACGGCACACTCACCCAGGTCACCACCGACCACACCTTCGTGGAGTACCTCGTGGAGACCGGGCGCCTCACCCGGGACCAGGCCCGCCAGCACCCGCAGCGCTCGGTGCTCCTGCGCGTCCTGGGGGACACCGAGGGCGAGGTCCAGCTCGACGAGTCGATCCGCGAGGCCGTTCCCGGCGACCGCTGGCTGTTGTGCTCCGACGGCCTGAGCGGCCCGGTGACCGCCGAGACCATCGGCGAGGTCCTGGCCGGCGTCGCCGACCCCGGCCAGGCCGCCGACCAGCTCATCGACCTGGCACTGCGCGCCGGCGGACCGGACAACGTCACCGCCGTCGTCTTCGACGTCGTCAAGGACGATCCCGAGCCGCAGACCGTCCCGCAGGTGGTGGGCAGCGCCGCCACCGAGCGCCTGGCCCAGGAGCGTGCCGCCGCCGCCCACCGCGCCGGTGGAGGGGACGCCGGGGCCAAGGACACCGAGGCCACCAGCCCCGCCGCCAAGGCCGCAGCCCTCCTGGCCACCCTGGAGGAGCAGGCCGGCCCCTCCTCCACGAAGGAGTCCTCCAAGGTCAACGACGCCATTGCCGCCGAGGCCGCCACCCAGCAGAAGGCCCGACGCCGTCATCGTCGTCGGGTCCTCGTGGGCGGCCTCATCCTGCTGGTCACGCTCGTCGGTGCCAGCGCCCTGTTCTACCGCTGGACCCAGACCCGCTACTACGTCTCCACCGACGAGGGCAAGGTCGCCATCTACCAGGGGATCCCCCAGTCCGTCGGCCCCCTCAAGCTGAGCCACTCGGTCAAGACCTACGAGGACCTGCCGGTGAATAGCCTCGATCACAACATCCGCGAGCGCCTGGAGGCCACCGTCACCCAGTCGTCGATGAGCGACGCGGAGACCTACGTGGACAAGACGGTCCGCTCCTACCGCAAGCCGGCCGCCGCCCCGCACAGCACCTCGGGTCCCACGGCCAGGCCCTCGTCCTCACCCACCTCCACCCCGTCGCCGGCCTCCACCACACCGACTCGGCCCGGTAAGCCCGGGCAGGAGGGGTGAGATGACTGCTGCTCCCGGCCCCATGGGCGCCCCCGCGGGCGTCGCGACCATCCAGCCCGCCGGCGCCGCGCGATACTCGGGACGGTGGGCGGAGGCGGCGCTGCTCGGCGTCGCCCTGGTCCTGGGTCTGGGCGGCTTCGTGCTCACCGCTCTCAACCGCACCGGTTCATCCCCGGCGCAGACCGTGGTCGTGGCGATCGCCTTCCTCGCCCTGACCGTGGTCATGCACCTGTGTGTGCGCTACGCCGCCCCGTGGGCCGATCCGGTCCTCCTGCCGACGGCGGTGGCGCTCAACGGGATCGGCCTGGCCATGATCCGACGCCTGGACCTGGCCTATGAGCTCAACGAGCAGTGGCAGTTCTACGTGGGCTCCAAGCAGCTGGTCTGGACGCTGCTGGGCGTCGGCCTCTTCTGCGCCGTGCTCCTCCTGCTGCGCGACTACCGGCGCCTGAGGCGCTGGGACCGTTGGGCCATGTGGTCCGGCCTGGTCTTCCTCATCCTTCCCTTCGTCCCGGGCATCGGCCAGAGCATCAACGGAGCCCGGATCTGGATCCGGATCGGCCCCATGAGCTTCCAGCCGGCCGAGCTGTCCAAGGTGCTGCTGGCGGTCTTCTTCGCCTCCTACCTCGTGGCCAACCGGGACAACCTGGCCCTGGCGGGCCGCAAGATCCTGTGGATGAGCCTGCCGCGCGCCCGACACCTGGGCCCTCTGCTCATCGTGTGGGTCGCGAGCATCTGCGTCCTGGTCCTTCAGAAGGACCTGGGCTCCTCGGTCCTGCTGTTCGGCCTGTTCGTCGTCGTCCTGTACGTGGCCACCGACCGGCCCTCCTGGCTGCTCATCGGTACGGGTCTGTTCCTCCCGGCGGCGTGGTTCGCCGCCACGCACCTGGAGCATGTCAAGCAGCGCATCGATGGCTGGCTCCACGCCACCGACAGCGCGGTGTTCAACGCCCAGGTCGGTGGCTCCTGGCAGCTGCTGACGGGCATGTTCGGGATGTCCACCGGCGGGCTCATGGGCGCCGGCTGGGGCAAGGGCTCACCGACCCTGGTCACCTTCGCCAACTCCGACTTCATCTTCGCCTCACTGGGTGAGGAGCTGGGCCTGACCGGCACGCTCGTCCTCCTCATGCTCTACCTCGTTCTCATCCAGCGGGGGCTGCGCATCGCCGTCTCGCTGCGCGACGGCTTCGGCAAGCTCCTGGCCGTGGGCCTGTCCTTCGCCATCGCTCTGCAGATCTTCGTGGTCATCGGCGGCGTCACCCGGCTCATCCCACTGACGGGACTGACCCTGCCCTTCCTGGCCTACGGCGGCTCCTCACTCATCGCCAACTGGATCATCCTGGCCCTGCTGCTGCGCCTGTCCGACGCCGCCCGGCGTCCGGCCACCCACGCGCCACGGATCATCGACACCGCCGAGCTGCCGCTCGCCCTGCGCCGTCGGGTCCAGGACGCCGGGGCCGAGGAGGCGATCGCCGAGGACGTCGACGACGCACCCACCGGAGCCGAGCAGGCCGACGTCGGCGGCTACACGTCCCCGTCGGCCGTACCCGGTCCCGGCGATCCACTGGACGATGCTCGCCCCGTCGTCGCCGTCAGTCCGGAGGCGCCGCCTCCGCCGCACACCGCACCGGACGGGGGGACCCTGCGCTCATCGCGCGCCCCGGGCTTCACTGAGGACAGCGACAGGAGGCAGCAGCCATGAACCGACAGATCCGTCAGGTCGCCTTCCTGGTGCTGGTCATGTTCACCGCGCTGGCCCTGTCCGTCACCAGCGTCCAGGGGCTGGCCCGCCCCTCCGTGTGGGAACCGTGGTCGGCCAACGGGGCCCTCAACTCCGACCCGCGCAACCGCCGCGCCGTCAACCGCAACTTCGACACCGAGCGCGGCCCGATCCTCCTGGCCGGCGGCACCACGATCGCCAGCACCCAGAAGTCCGACGACGGTCAGGGCTCCGAGGACTACCAGCGCGTCTACGCCAACGGACCGCTCTACGCCCCGGTGACCGGCTACTTCTCGCCCGCCTTCGCCTCCATGACCGGCATGGAGAAGGAGGGCAACTCCGTGCTCAACGGGGACGACCCCTCGCTGTTCTCCTCCCGGATCAAGACCCTCATCACCGGTGACTCCCAGAGGGGCGGGGCCGTTGAGCTGACCATCAAGCCCGAGATCCAGCAGGCCGCCTACGACGCCCTGGCCGGGCGCGAGGGCGCCGTCGTCGCCCTGGACCCCAGCACCGGAGCCATCCTCGCCCTGGTCTCCTCGCCCTCCTACGACCCCTCGGCCTTCGCCACCCGCGACGGGAACGCCGCCAACGAGGCCAACACGACCCTCAGCCAGGACCCCTCCCGTCCCCTGGACAACCGGGCCATCGCCGGTAACCGCTACCCGCCGGGGTCGACCTTCAAGATCATCACCACAGCGGCGGCGCTGCGCACCGGCAAGATCACGACGGACGCCGAGGTCGACGCCCCCGACACCATCACCCTGCCGGGCACCAACCACGCGCTGGAGAACTACGGCGGAGAGTCCTGCGGCGGCAGTCGGACCACCTTCACCTACGCCTTCGCCGAGTCCTGCAACACCCCCTTCGCCCAGCTGGCCATGAACGTCGGCGAGAAGGAGCTCTCCAAGGAGGCGAAGAACTGGGGCTTCGACTCCGACCTGTCCATCCCGCTGAAGGTCACGCCGTCGACATACCCGGACAACGACTCACAGGCCCAGACCGCAATGGCCGGCATCGGTCAGGCCTCGGTGCAGGCGACTCCGCTCATGATGGCGATGGTGGCCGCCACCGTGGCCAACAAGGGCGAGCAGATGACCCCCTACCTGGTCTCACGCACCCTGGACCCCGACCTCAACGAGGTCAGCGCCACCTCCACGAAGGTGGCCCGCACCCCGATCGACTCCACCACCGCCTCGTCCCTGACCTCCCTCATGCAGGAGGCCGTCGCCAACGGCACGGGCACCAGCGCCCAGGTCGCCGGGGTCCAGGTGGCAGGAAAGACCGGTACCGCGGAGACCGGCACGGGCAGTGGCCCGACCACCTGGTTCGTGGGCTTCGCCGGCACCGACATCAGCAAGCCTCAGATCGCGCTGGCCGTCGTGCTCGACGGTAAGACCGAGACCGAGGACGGCGCCACTGGTGGCAAGGTGGCCGGTCCCGTCGCCGCCAAGGTCATCGATGCGGCGGTGAACCAGTGAAACCTGTTGCGGGGCTCCAGCTCCAGGGCCGCTACGAGCTGGTGGAGCAGATCGCCCTGGGCGGTATGGGCCAGGTGTGGCGCGCCACCGACCTGCGTTCGGGCCGGGCGGTGGCCGCCAAGATCCTGCGCCCCGAGCTGACCGGCGACGAGATCTTCCTGTCCCGCCTGCGCGCGGAGGCCAAGAACTCTCGGGGTCTGCGCCACCCGAACCTCGCCGTCGTCCTGGACTCCGGGGAGAAGGACGGGACCGGCTGGCTCATCATGGAGCTCGTCCAGGGGCGCGCCCTGTCCGACATCATCGCCGAGAAGGGGACCCTGTCACCCGCCGAGATCCTGCCGGTCCTGGCTCAGGTCGCCCGCGCCCTCCAGGTCGTCCACGACTCCGGCGTCGTCCACCGGGACGTCAAGCCCTCCAACATCCTCATCAACCGCGAGGGCCTGGCCAAGCTCACCGACTTCGGCATCTCCACCGGCATCAACCAGCGCCCGCTGACGGCCTCCGGCATGGTGATGGGCACGGCCCAGTACCTCGCCCCCGAGCAGGCCATGGGCAATATGGCCACCCCGGCCGGTGACCTCTACGGGCTGGGCATCATCGCCTACGAGGCCCTGGTGGGGCGGCGCCCCTTCAGCGGAGCCACCCAGGTGGACATCGCCTTCGCGCACGTCAACGAGGAGGTGCCCGCCCTTCCCGACGCCGTCCCGCCTCAGGTCCAGGCCATCATCCTCAAGCTGCTGGCCAAGAAGCCCTCCGACCGGCCGCACTCCGCTCGTGAGGTGGCCCGCGCCCTGGACCGGGCGGTGGTGAACCTGCCCACGGATGCGTGGGACCCCCGTGAGGCGCTCAGCTGGGAGTCCACCGGCCGCCGTGGCCCGCAGACCCGCGAGCTGCCCCAGCCCGCCACCGTACGTCCCGGCCGTCACGCGGCTCAGGAGCCGACGCCGTCTCGCACCGCCCGGCACGCCTCGGGTCGGTCCTTTCTCGGTCTCAACCTGCTGACCCTGAGGGTCCTCATCCCGGCCCTCTCGCTCATCACCCTGCACAGCACGGGTACGCTTGCCCATGCGCATCAGGTCGTGCCAGCCTTGATGCTGAGCATCCCTGTCAAGGAGGTACTGTGACCAGTCAGTTCCCCCAGGTCCTCGCGGGCCGTTACGAGATCCGCGACCTCATCGGACGTGGTGGTATGGCAGAGGTGCACCTCGGCTACGACACTCGCCTGTCACGGGTCGTGGCCATCAAGCTGCTGCGTTCGGACATCGCCGGCGACCCCACCTTCCAGGCCCGCTTCCGCCGTGAGGCCCAGTCCGCGGCGGCGCTCAACCACCCCGCCGTCGTGGCCGTCTACGACTCCGGTGAGGAGGAGCTCCTTCAGCCCGGCGGCGCCAGCCGCACCGTCCCCTACATCGTCATGGAGTACATCGAGGGGCACACGGTGCGCGAGCTCCTCAGCGAGGGCGAGGCCGTCCCGATCACGGAGGCGGTGGAGATCGTCTCCGGTGTCCTGGACGCCCTGGAGTACTCCCACCGGGTGGGGATCGTCCACCGCGACATCAAGCCCGGAAACATCATGCTGACCTCCACCGGCGCGGTGAAGGTCATGGACTTCGGCATCGCTCGGGCCATTGAGGACTCCGCCTCCACGGTGACCCAGACCCACACGGTGGTGGGCACTGCCCAGTACCTCTCCCCGGAGCAGGCGCGCGGTGAGTCCGTGGACGCCCGCTCGGACCTGTACTCCACCGGTTGCCTCCTCTACGAGCTACTCACCGGCCAGCCGCCCTTCCAGGGTGACTCCGCCGTGGCCATCGCCTACCAGCACGTGAGGGAGATCCCCAAGCGTCCCTCGTCGCTGGCGGCCGATGTCCCCGAGTCCCTGGACCGAGTGATCCTCAAGTCGCTGGCCAAGAGCCGCGAGGACCGTTATCAGGATGCCGCCCACATGCGCGCCGACCTGCAGGCGGCCGCCCGGGGGATGTCCGTGGCCGCGCCGGCCGCCGACTCCTGGTCCCCGGCCACCTCGGTCATGGCCTCACCGGCCACCGCAGCGGTTCAGCCCACCTCCGCCTTCGCCCAGGTGGCCTCCGAGCCCTCTCCGGCGTCCACGGTCAAGGAGGGCGAGGAGCCGGAGAAGAGGTCCAGGAGCCACGCCTGGATCTGGATCCTCGTGTTCCTGCTGTTCGTGGCCCTGGCCGTCGTCGCCGGACGGTGGGCCTCCGGGGCCTTCGACAGCCGGCCCACTCCGACACAGAGCCCAACCGTCAGCAAGGTGGAGGTCCCCGACACCTCCGGTCAGGACGAGGAGTCGGCCAAGAAGACCATTGAGGACGCCGGCCTGAAGTTCGCCAAGGACGAGGTCGCCAACGAGGAGGTCAGCGCGGGCCTGGCCGTCTCCTCCGACCCGGGCAAGGGCACGAAGGTCGAGTCGGGCTCCACCGTCACCGTCCACTTCTCCACCGGATCGGCCATGGTCAAGGTTCCCGACCTGGCCGGCAAGACCCAGGAGGACGCCCGCAAGGCCCTCAAGGACGCCGGGCTCGAGGGAGGCAACACCTCCCAGGAGGACTCCGCCACGGTCGCGAAGGACCGGGTCATCTACACCAACCCGACGACGGGGAGCTCCGTTGCGCGTGGTACCACGGTGGACCTGGTGCTCTCCACCGGCAATACCTCCGTCCCCGACGTCGCCGGCCAGGACGAGGCCACAGCGAAGAAGGCCATTGAGGACGCCGGCCTGAAGTTCAAGAAGGGCGATGACGTCGCCTCCGCCGATGTTGAGCGCGGCAAGGCCGTCTCCTCCGACCCGGCCGCAGGCTCCAGCGCCTCAGCGGGAGACACGATCACCGTGCACTTCTCCAGCGGTGCCGCGGCCACGCCGACGCCGAACGGCACCGTGACGATTCCCAACAACCTCAACGGCAAGACCGCTGACGAAGCGGCTGCCGATCTGCAGAATCTCGGGCTCACCGTCACCATGGACCCCAAGTCCTCGGACAAGGTGGACGCCGGTAAGGTCATTGGCACGAACCCGAAGGCCGGCTCTCAGGTGCGCGCCGGATCCACCGTCAACCTCACGGTCTCCACCGGTAAAGACGGTGCCGACAACAACCAGCAGCCCGGTGACCCCAATCCTGGCGGTGGGGGGAACAACAACGGCGGCTGAGCGCCTGAGTGGCCATGGCGCAGCGCTTGGGCTGAGCCCTTCACTCAGGTGGCCGGCCCCGTGGATCGGGACCGGACCTGACGTCGTCCTGTCACGCCTTGTGCGCGCACAACTGACCCCGCGCCTCGTCCAGGACGCACCTGAGGCTGCGAGTACTGCCCCCACGGGTGCAGACCGTGAGCCTTAGGTACGACCTCGCCCCCCCGGGGCACGCGCCTCCGGCAGACCCTCATCACCGAAGGCGACATTCCACGCGACCGGGTGCGTGTCCTTCCAGCCGGGGCCACCCTGCGCGTTCGGGGACCACATTCCTGTCCCCGACGGCGTCGAGTGCCCCTGGCCGTACAGATATGTCCCCGCACGCGTCACATGTCCCCGGCCGCGCGGGACCCCGGCTCGGCTCAGATGCCGCGGGCGGACAGGACGCCGTCGATGGCGCGCAGCTCCTTAAGGACCTTGGGCTCGATCTCGCCCTCGACGTCCACCAGCGTCACCGCCAGCTCGCCGCGCGACTTGTTGAGCAGGTTGGCGATGTTCTGCCCGTGCTGGGCCACGATCGTGGAGACCTGGCCGACCATGTTGGGCACGTTGCGGTTGACGATGACGAGCCGGTGCGTGCCCTCCTGCCGGGCCATGACGGCCTCGGGGAAGTTCACCGAGTTGTGGACCTGCCCGTCCTCGAGGAAGCCGCGCAGGGAGTCCACCGCCATCATGGCGCAGTTGCGCTCGGCCTCCTTGGTGGAGGCGCCCAGGTGGGGCAGGGAGATGCACTTGGGGTGCTTGTGGACCTGCGTGGAGGGGAAGTCGCACACGTAGCCACCCAGCGTGCCCTCGTCCAGGGCCGCCACGACGGCGTCGGTGTCGACGATCTCGGCCCGCGCGAAGTTGAGCAGCACCGCGGTCTCCTCCATGAGGGCCAGACGCTGGGTACTCACCAGCCCACGGGTGGCGGGGATGAGGGGCACGTGGACGGTGAGGATGTCGGCACGGCGGAAGACCTCCTCCATGGAGCCGGCCCGCTCGACCTCGGCGCTCAGGTGCCAAGCGTGCTCCACGGAGATGCCCGGGTCGAAGCCGACGACGTTGAGCCCCAGCCCCAGGGCGGCATTGGCCACCTGCACACCGATGGCCCCCAGCCCGATGACGCCGAGCGTGCGGCCGGGAAGCTCGAATCCGACGAACTGCTTCTTGCCGGCCTCCACGGCCTTGGCGATCTCGGCGTCGTCGCCATCGAGGGTGTGGGCGAAGCGAGCCGCCGGGATGAGGTTGCGCGAGGCGATGAACAGGCCCGCCAGGACCAGCTCCTTGACGGCGTTGGCGTTGGCGCCGGGGGTGTTGAAGACGGGCACGCCGCGCTCGGTGAGCGCCTCGACCGGAATGTTGTTGGTGCCGGCGCCGGCGCGGGCCACGGCCAGGACCGAGTCCTCGATGGGGGTGTCGTGGAGCTTGGCCGAGCGCACCAGGAGGGCGTCGGGCTCCTCCACGGAGCCACCGACCTCGTAGAGCTCGTCGGGCAGACGGGACAGGCCGGCCCCGGAGATGGCGTTGAGGGTGCGGATGCGGAACTTGTGGTCAACGCGGCTGGTGGTCACGGAGATACTTTCTGCAGGACGGTCCGGGTGGAGGAGGGTTGTGACGGGCGGCCGGGCCCGCAGGCCGGGCGGGACGGCGGGCGCTCAGGCCCGGGCGGCGAAGTCGGTCATGTAGTCGATGAGGGCGCGCACGCCCTCGATCGGCATGGCGTTGTAGATGGAGGCGCGCATGCCGCCCACGGAGCGGTGCCCCTTGAGGTTGGTGAGCCCGGTGGCCTGGGCGCCGGCCAGGAAGTCGGCGTCACGGGCGGGGTCGGCCAGGGTGAAGGGCACGTTCATCCAGGACCGCGAGCGCTCCTGAACCGGGTTGGCGTAGAAGTCGGAGGAGTCGATGAAGCCGTAGAGGAGCTCGGCCTTGGCGCGGTTGCGCTCGGCCATCGCCTCCAGGCCGCCGCCGTCCTCGATCCAGTGGCCGATGAGCCCCAGCAGGTAGATGGCGAAGGTGGGGGGCGTGTTGAGCATGGAGTCGGCGTCGGCCATCTTCTGGTAGTCCAGGATGGTGGGGGTCACCGCACGGGCCCGCCCCAGCAGGTCCTCGCGCACGATGACGACGGCCAGGCCCGAGGGACCCATGTTCTTCTGGGCGCCTGCGTAGATGAGGCCGTAGCGGGAGACGTCGATGGGCCGCGAGAGGATCGTGGAGGAGAAGTCGGCCACGAGCGGGACGTCGCCGGCCTCAGGCACGTAGTCGAACTCGACGCCGCCGATGGTCTCGTTGGGCGTGTAGTGCAGGTAGCGGGCGGCTTCTGGAACCGTGAAGGATCCGGGTTCGGGGGTGGTCGTGTAGGAGGAGGCGGCCTCGTCGGCGGGCACGACGACGTCGAGCTCGTAGGCGCCGGCCTGCTTGATGGCCTTGGCGGACCACTGGCCGGTGTTGAGGTAGGCGACCGTGTCACCGGGGGCGGTCAGGTTGAGGGGGATACCGGCGAACTGGGCGCTGGCCCCGCCCTGAAGGAAGAGCACGCGGTAGCTGTCGGGGACGGCCAGGAGTCGGCGCAGGGTGGCCTCGGCGTCGGCCGCGCAGGCCACGAAGTCGGCCCCGCGGTGAGAGACCTCCAGGACGGACATTCCCGATCCTCGCCAGCTGGTGAGCTCGGAGGCGGCCTGCTCGAGGACGGGCAGGGGGAGCTGGGCGGGACCGGCGGAGAAATTGAAGACGCGCACGGAGTCATCATTGCCGCTTATACGCGCGTCGGCAATCTCGTCCCGACTGGTGACGCCCACCGACGTCGGTCCGCCACTGGAACAGGGCGTAAGGCGGCACGGAATTCCCATGTCCGCCCAAAGTATGGGTGACACAGCCCCTCCGCCCTGTCAACCAAGCACGTTGTCAGCGATAGCACAGGTGGACTGCTCAACTGACCGCTAGGGTTGCCTTCACGCTCAAGTCCCTACCGACAAGTTCTCATGATCGCCTCACAGAACGACAACAACCCCTCAGCAGGCTCTGCGGCCCCCATCGTCCGAGCCGTGCAAGAGTCTCACGCCGGCGCCGACGACGCTGCCGGCGCATCCGGCGCAGGAGCACGTCGGCGCCCGATGGGCCGTCAGATGCTCGACCGGCTCCGCAGGGGACGCAGGCCGCGATTCGGCGCGCTCGTTGTGGCGCTCATCGCCGTGGTGTCCCTGGCCACCGGGTTCCGGGCCTGCAACTGCAACCGCGCCTGGACCGAGGTCTCCGCGGCGGCCACGCCGGAGGCCAACCCGCTCAAGGGCATGATGCCCTTCGCGCCGGCGGACGCCTCGCACTCGCCGGGGCTGCAGGACAACGCCCCGCCGTACACGATGGAGTGGCTGACGCTGCCGGTCAGCGACGTCGTCACCGGGCCCGGCACGTACTCGTGGGACAAGCTCGATGCGCACCTCAACGCCATCGCCTCGCGCGGGCACCAGGCGGTGCTGCGCTTCTACGTCGACTACCCCGGGCGCTCCAGCGGCATCCCGTCCTACCTGCTGACCTCTCACGCGGTGGCGACCCACGAGTACACGGTCAACGGCAACGCGCCGGGCCAGTCGCTGGCGCCGGACTACAACGACCCCGAGATGATGTCGATGCTCACCGGCTTCGTCTCCGCCCTCGGCCAGCAGTACGACGGCGACCCACGCCTGGCCTTCGTCACCCACGGCCTGGTGGGCTTCTGGGGCGAGGGCCACACCTTCCCGATGAACGGCAAGGTCTCCGGGGACAACCCCTCCGGCGAGAACTGGATGCCGTCATCGGCGAACCAGAACACCCTCATCGACACCTGGGACGGCGCCTTCCAGGTGACGCCGACGCTGGCGCGCTACCCGTCCGCGGAGACGGTCAAGCGCGGGGTCGGCTACCACGACGACTCCTTCGGCTACGCGACGATGGACACCGCCGACTGGCACTTCCTGCCGCAGCTGAAGCAGGCCAAGGCGGACCAGGCCTGGCAGCAGCACCCGATCGGCGGCGAGGTCTACCCGGGCATCCAGGAGTGCTCCGTGCGCAACCCGGGCAGCTGCATGGCCTCGGGCTCCAACGGAGGAACAGTGGACATCAACGCCTCCATCAAGGCCACGCACGCGAGCTGGCTGGTGGACAACTGGGCCTTCACGACGACGCTCAACGGCACCGAGCGGGAGCGGGCCGTGCAGGCCTCCGCCGAGACCGGCTACGACCTGGCTGTGGCGCGCTGGCGGATGCGCAACGGCAAGGTCGAGGTGCAGATCGCCAACAACGGGGTGGCGCCCTTCTACTACAACTGGAACGTGGAGGCGGTGGCCATCAACACCTCCAACGGCACGGAGGTCGGACGCACCACGCTCAACGGGGACCTGCGCAAGATCGAGGTCGGCAAGACCCAGACCTTCTCCGGGCAGCTCCCGGCGGACCCGGCCGGGCAGAACACGATCCTGGTGCGCGTGGTCAACCCGCTGGAGTCGGGCCAGCCGCTGCGCTTCTCCAGCGCCGGCCAGGACCAGACGCTCCCCGGCTACCTCACCCTGGGCCGCACCCCCACCACGTAGGCCGGGCCCGACGGCGGAGTCCTGACGGATTCTTGGCGGAGGACCGGCCCGGAGCCGGCCTCACCTTCCCCCGCCCAGCCCCTTCTGGTTCCCGCGCAGCCTCCCGGCGGCGGTTCGACATCGGCTCAGCGCTGGGCGCTGGCCTCGAGCCGGCCCACTCCACGAGGGTGGGGATCTACTGGCCAGGGGTTGTGCGTACTGCACGAACCCCCGACCCCTATGGAGTAGCCCCAACCCTCCTCCAGTAGCACCCGACCCTCGTGCAGTAGTCGTCCTGGGCTGGCTGACCGAGCCCGGGTACTGGGTCGAGTGCAAAGAGGCCACCAACCGATATCTCCTGTGCTGGCACAGAGATGGCTTGCAGAGCCTCAAGAGAGCGATGCGCGGGCTCCGAGGCGACCAAACAGATCATGAAAAGGCGACCAAATAGATTGCGAAGAGGCGACCAAACAGTCGATGAAGCGATCCGCCTAGCTTCAACCGACTTCAGACAGCCGCCCCAGCCCCGCCTCACAGGGGGTAGGCCGAGGCCTCGCCCTCGATGGCCTCGGTGAGGTCGATCTCGCGCTCACCCAGGCTGAAGCGGTAGCGGCCCAGGATCTCCAGGGGCTCGTCCTCGGCGGCCAGGTAGGCGCGCACGGCCTCCTTCTCCTCCTCGTCGAGCCAGGTCATCTGGTCCGACAGGCACCGGTAGCGGCTGGCCTCGGCCACGTCGCGCAGCCACTGCATCTGGGTGTCGTCCAGGAGGTTGCGGCGGTGGCGGAAGAAGACGACGTCGGGGTCGACCCCGATGACCCGCCCCAGCCAGAGCCGGTTGATGCCGGCGTGCAGGGCGTTGTAGGCCTTGGCGTCGGACAGGTCGTCGGAGGCGTAGTTCTCCCACATGGGGGCCACGTCCGGCCCCACCCGCACGGCGTCGAGCAGCCCGATGGAGGGCATGATGAGCGCCCCGGAGCCCAGGAGGAAGGTCTCCTCGCCGGCGGTGTCGCGCACGAGGCGCAGCCCGGTGCGGTAGGCCTCCTCGCGATCGATCTGCCGGTGCCGGTAGCCGGGGATGGCGGCGGCGTTGATGAAGTCGAGCTTGAGGTAGCTGAAGCCCCACCGGTGGACGATCTTGGCGATGAGCTTGCGCACGTAGGTCTGGGCGGTGGGGTGGGTCGTGTCCAGCGCGTAGTAGTCGCCGCCCCAGTTGGAGCCGGCCACGGCCAGGCCGCCGTCGGCGTTGTGGACGAACATCTCCGGGTAGTCGCGCACGGCCCGGGAGCCGGGCAGGGCGATGAAGGGCGCCACCCACAGGCCCGGCTGCATGCCGGCCTCCCGGATCCGGGTCGCGGCGGCCTCCATGCCGTCGCCGAAGCTCTCGCCGGCCTCCCAGTCGCCGACCGCGACCTCCCAGCCGTCGTCGATCTGGAGGGTCTTGAAGCCCAGCTCGGCGACCTGCGGGATCTCGCGCTCGAGGGCGTCCTGCGAGATGCCCTCGTAGTAGGAGTACCAGGAGCACCACACGCTCTGCGGCTCGATCTCCCGGCCGCCCAGGCTCTCACCGAGCTCGCGCGCGTAGCGGGCCATGACGGCGGTGGCCGGGCCGGGCAGGATCACCCAGCGCGCCGGGTCACCGGACTCGGTGAAGGCCTCCAGGACCGCGGTGTCGGCGCGCAGGCGCGGCGTGCGCCCGTCCAGGCAGCCCACGAGCAGCGCCCCGGCGGAGTCCTCCAGGACCGCCATCCAGGCCGAGTGGTGGCGGGCCGGGTCGTCCCAGGGGGCGTCGTCAGCGGTCCGACGGCGCTGCTCGTTGGCGATGCGCATGGGCGCCTCGCTCAGGCGGCGCCAGCCCGACGGCGACCAGGAGTTCTGGCCGGTACGGTAGAACTCGCCGTCGCGCATGTCGTGCAGGAGGGTCAGGTGGGAGGCCTCGATGTAGACCGCGCCGGTGGCGCCGCCGGCCCCGTGCTGGGTGGTCACCGTGCCGTCGCAGGCCAGGGCGATGCTGCGCCCGGTCAGGGTGATGTGGTGAATCATGCGCTCTCCTCGGCTCCGGCCTGTCCTGCCCGCGGGTCGGGTCCCCCTTGAGGCACCGGCACCGCCCGGCTCGCACTGTACGTGGTACCGACCGTCCAGACCGACATTTTCCTCAAAGATGACGCGGAGCCACGTCGTTTATGAAGATTCCGCCGGTGAGTGAGGATTTTGTTGTCCGCGGTGGAAGTAGGCCGCCAGATCCGCGTCGAGCTCGGGCACGTCGAAGGGCACGGACCCCGAGCGCAGGGACCGGGTGGCCAGCACGCCCGCCGCGACGGCGTCGCGCGCACTGACCGGGGAGACGTCGGTGGCCCCGCCGTCGCGCACGAAGCGCAGGAACTCGTCGATGGCGAGCTGGTCGGCGCTGTCGTGCCCGGTGCCCTCCTCGGCGATGACGTACTCCTGGGTGGCGCGCTCGGAGTAGTGCTCCGTGCGCTCGGTCCACACCTTGACGACGTCACCGGCCCCGTCGCCGAGGTTCTCGGCCCGGCCGCGGGTGCCGATGACCGTGTAGCTGCGCCAGTAGTCGGGGGTGAAGTGGCACTGCTGGTAGGAGGTCATGACCCCGTTGCGCATGGTCATCATGAGCATGGAGTGGTCCTCGACGTCGATGACGGGGTTGAGGTCACTCACCTCGTAGGCGGGCCAGTGCTCGAGGCTGAACCAGTCCTGCATGACGGTGCCGGCGCTCGTCCCGGCCGGGCGCCGCTCGGCCTCCCCGTAGACCATGAGCCCGCCCATGCCGACGACGCGGGCCGGCGCGGAGGCGGCCAGCCAGCTCATGACGTCGATGTCGTGGGCGGCCTTCTGCAGCAGCAGGCCGGTGACGTGGCGGCGCTCGGCGTGCCAGTCGCGGAAGTAGTAGTCGCCGCCGTTGCCCACGAAGTGGCGGCACCAGATGGCCTTGAGCTCGCCGATCCGCCCGGAGTCGATGATCGACTTCAGCAGCCGCACCACCTCCATGTGGCGCATGTTGTGGCCCACGTAGAGGCGGGTGCCGGTGCGCCGGGCCACCTCCAGGATGCGGTCGGCGGTCTCGATGGTGATGGCCAGGGGCTTCTCCAGGTAGACCGGGATGCCGGCCTCGAGGAAGAAGCGGGCCAGCTCCTCGTGCGTGTCGTCGGGAGTGGTCAGGACGACCGCGTCGATCCCGTGACCCAGCAGGTCGCGGTGGTCGGCCACGACCGCCACGCCCTCGGGCAGGAGCCGCTGGGCGCGCTCGGCGGCGTCGGGAGCGATGTCGGCCGCGGCGACCAGCCGGGCCGGGACCGGTGAGGTATCCGCGAGCGCGGCCAGGTAGCAGCGGGCCCCGATGCCGACGACACCGACCTGCAGATCCTTTGAGGTTTCACGCATTTCTCGCCCTCAGCTCTTCTGCCGGGCCGCCCACCAGGAGCGCAGTGCCTGGCGGGCCAGGTCCTCTCCGATCGATCCCTTCTCCATGCGCAGGTCCATGAGGAAGCGGTAGGCCTCGCCGACGACCGGTCCGGGGGCCACGCCGAGCTCGGCCATGATCTGGCCGCCGTCGAGGTCCGGGCGGATGGCGGCGAGCTCCTCGGCGGCGCGCAGAGACTCGATGCGCCCCTCGAGGTCGTCGTAGGCGCGGTCCAGCATGGCGGCCTTGCGGCGGTTGCGGGTGGTGACGTCGGCCCGGGTGAGCCGGTGGAGACGCTCCAGCAGGGGACCGGCGTCGGTGGCGTAGCGGCGCACGGCCGAGTCCGACCAGGCGGCGTCGACGTAGCCGTGGAAGCGCAGGTGGAGCTCGACCAGCCGGGAGACGTCCTTGACGGTCTGCTTGTCGAAGCGCAGCGCCCGCAGGCGCTTGGCCGTCATGCGGGCGCCGACGTGGTCGTGCCCGTGGAAGGTGACGGTGCCATCGGGCAGGAAGCGGCGGGTGGCGGGCTTGCCGATGTCGTGGAGGATGGCGGCCAGGCGCAGCACCAGGTCGGGGCCGGGGACGGGTCCATCGGGGCCGGTCTCCAGGTCGATGGCCTGGTCCAGGACGGTCAAGGTGTGCTCGTAGACGTCCTTGTGGCGCCTGTGCTCGTCGACGGTCTCGCGCAGGGCGCTCAGCTCGGGCAGGACGACGTCGGCCACGCCGGCGTGGACCAGCAGCTCCAGTCCGCGCCGGGGCCAGGGGCTGATGAGCAGGCGCTCGAGCTCGGCGCGCACGCGCTCGGCGGAGACGATCTCCAGGCGGGAGGCCATCTCCTCCATGGCGGTCATGACGTCCATCTCGACGTCGAAGCCGAGCTGGGCGGCGAAGCGTGCGGCCCGCATGATGCGCAGGGGGTCGTCGTCGAAGGACTGCTCGGCGCTGACGGGGGTGCGCAGCACGCCGGCGGCCAGGTCGGCCAGGCCGCCGCAGGGGTCGACGAGCTCGAGGTCGGGCAGGCGCAGCGCCATGGCGTTGACGGTGAAGTCGCGGCGGGTGAGGTCCCCGGTGAGAGTGTCGCCGTAGGTGACCTGGGGCTTGCGCGAGCCCACCTCGTAGGCCTCGGTGCGGTAGGTGGTGACCTCCACGATGGTGGAGCCCTTGCGCGCGCCGATGGTGCCGAAGGCCCGGCCCACGTCCCAGGTGGTCTCACCCCAGGCGGCCAGGATCTTCTCGGTCTGCTCGGGGCGGGCCGAGGTGGTCAGGTCCAGGTCGTGGGGGGCGACGCCGAGGAAGGCGTCCCGCACCGGCCCGCCAACGAGGGCGATCTCGTGCCCGGCGCGCACGAAGGCGTACCCCAGGGCCGCCAGGGCGGGGGGCAGGCCCTCGAGCGCCTGACGGGCCTTGGGTGTCAGGCCGCGGTTCTCGACGGCATCCGGGCAGTCGGCGGATTCAGCGGGAGTGGGGTGCGCAGTCATCGGCCCAAGCCTGCCATGAACCCTCACCGGCGCGCCGTCGTCCTCGGCCTCGGCATCCCCGTGGTGATGACCATCTCGCGCAGGCGGGCACGCACCGTCACGGCAGTCCGTCCGCGCACGGCGCAGTTGTGTGCGACGACGTACTCGGCCAGAGGCGCCCGGCGGCTCGAACGCCCTAGAGTGTCCCCATGCCCTCTCCACGCACTCGCACGCCCCGCGCCGGAAACCCGGCCCACCGGGCGGGTGCGCGCACTCTGCCGATCATCAACGAGACCAGTGCCGGCGGCCTGGTCGTCGACGTTCAGAACGGGCAGGCCTTCACCGCGGTCATCGCTCGGCGCAACCGGGGCGGGCGGCTGGAGTGGTGCCTGCCCAAGGGGCACCTGGAGGGCACTGAGACCCCCGAGCAGGCCGCGGTCCGCGAGATCATGGAGGAGACCGGGATCACCGGTCGGGTTCTTCGGCACCTGGCGACCATCGACTACTGGTTCGCCGGCCACGAGCACCGTGTCCACAAGGTGGTGCACCATTTCCTGCTGGAGGCGGTCAGCGGCACGCTGACCACGGAGAACGACCCGGACCATGAGGCCGAGGACGTCGAGTGGGTCGCCCTCGACGACGTCTCCCACCGGCTGGCCTACCCCAACGAGCGCCGTATCGTGGCCGCGGCCTGGGACATCCTGGTGGGGGATGGATGACGGGCACCACCTATCTGTGCGCGAAGGTGGTCACCACGCTGGGCTCCCGGCTGCGGAGCAGGGCGATGGTGACCATTGCCGCCCTACTGGGGGTGGCGGGCCTGGCGATGTGGCCGGTGATCGCTCTGCCCGCCGCCGAGGCGGACCAGGGCTCCGGAGCGATCCTGGTCGCGCAGCCCGGTGGACTCTCTGCTGACGTCGCACCGCTCGCTCCGGCGACGCCGTCCGCGACGACGGCCTCCTCACCTCCGGCGGCGAGCGAGAAGACCGGCTCCTCGGGCCAGCGCGCCGAGACGACCACCAACCAGGTGACCCTGAGCATCGATGCCCTGGCCCCCGAGGTGCTGCACACAGACCAGGACCTCATCCTGACCGGCACCATCACCAACGGAACCAGTCAGGCCATCACCGGGGCGGACCTGGTGACCAGGGTGCAGCGATCCACGGAGTCCACGAGTCGGGGCCTGGGCAGGTGGCTGACCGGAACCGACGAGTCGGGGCTGTCGGACCCGGTCGCGGTCCCACTGGGTCACGATCTCCAGCCCGGGGGAGTCTCCCAGTTCTCCATCACCATCCCCGCCGGCGAGCTGCCGCTGACCAGCGCCGACCAGTGGGGGCCGCGTGGCGTCTCCGTCGCTCTGGTGGCCCAGGACATCTCCCTGGCCCAGGACCGCAGCATCCTCGTGTGGGACAGCGGCGCCTCCGTCGCACCGGTGCGCATGACCGTCTTCCTGCCGGTCACCGCCTCCGCGCAGGAGATGGCGGTGCTGTCCGGTCCGCGCACTCAGGAGCGCTCGGAGGCCCTCAGTCGCATCCACAGCCGGGTCCTCGGCCTGGTGAGCATGGCCGGCGACGGCGTCGTCGTCGCCGTCGACCCGGCGCTGGTCGAGGCCCTCGGCGTCACCACGGCCAGCCTGGAGCAGGCCGCGCGCAACAGCGGTTCCCAACCCGCCACCCCTGATGGCGCCCCTCAATCATCCCAGAGCGCTGACCCCTCCGCGTCATCGGCCCCGTCGACGACGGGGCCCTCGGCGAGCCCCGCCCCGTCCCCGCAGTCGGGGGGCACCGCCACGGCGTCACCGTCGGACAAGAAGGCGTCTCAGGCCTCCAACGAGGTCATCCAGCTCTCCGCCGCTCTCGCGCGGGCCATCCACACCGACAGCCTGGTGGCCCTGCCGTGGGGCGACTCCGATACCGCGGCGCTGGCGCATCTGCAGCAGACGGGCCTCATTGAGACGGCCGCACGGCGCACCCAGGAGTCGGCCATCGTCAAGGCGGGGGCCCCGACGTCCTTGACCTGGTTGGCCTCCAGCGCCGCGGACGCAACCACGGTCAATGCGCTGCCGCAACCGGCGTCAACCATCATCGCCTCACCGGAGTCCTTGCCACCGGCCGACGAGCTGACCTACACCCCTTCGGGTCTGGGTGCGTCCGGGGGCCATGCGGTCCTGATTCCGGAGCAGTCCCTGTCGGGGGCACTCACCGGTGAGAACGCCAGGCCCACTGGCTCCGATCAGAGCACCCAGAGTGTCGAGAGCGCCCAGGCGGCCGAGCTCGACACCCGCCAGCTGCTGCGCAGCAACAGCGCCATCCTGGCCCGCCAGGCCCCGGCGCTGGAGAGAGACGTCGTCGTGGCGATGCCCCGCCAGGCCGCCTCCGCCGTGCAACCGTCCGTCGTGCGGGAGCGGGTGGCCACCCTGCGCTCGGTCTCCTGGGCCCGGTCCCAGCCCCTGGACGCCCTTCAGGAGCGCGCCCAGGAGGAGGTCGCAGCCGTCAACGAGGGCACCTCGCGGATCGAGCGCTCCGAGCTGCCGGAGACGGTGATCGACGACAACGAGCTGTCCACCGACACCCTCGTCGCCGCCGGCCGTACGGCCGGAACCCTGCAGTCGATCTCCTCCGTACTCTCCGAGCCGGCCGCGGTGCTGGGCGACTACACCGACCTGCAGGCAGTCGTCTCATCAGCGTCCTGGCGAGCCGATCCCAGGACCCGCAACGCCCAGGTTCCGGCCGCGGAGGCCTCCGGCACCAACGTCACCTCCTCGCTGGCCGCGGTGCCGTCGTCGACCATCAACGTCATCAGCTCCGAGGCGCAGCTGCCGGTGCGCATCACCTCCTCCCTGAGCCAGGACGTCACCGTCCAGGTCTACCTGGTCTCGAACAACAAGCGCCTTCAGGTCCCACGCACCACCACCGTGAGGGTGCCGGCCCACCAGCAGGCCAAGGTCACGGTGCCGATCCAGGCCGTCGGCTCGGGCGACGTCGGTCTGAGGGTGCAGGTGCTTGCCGCCGACGGCACGACCGTGGGCACACCCACCACCGTCCACATGCGAGTACGCGCCGACTGGGAGGGCCGGGGCACCGGCATCGTCGTCGGGGTCCTGGTCTCCATCGTGGTGATCGGTACGGTGAGGACAGTACGACGAGGCCGCCGCACCGCGGTGGCCCCGGCTGCACAGGAGACGGCATGAGCATCATCAAGCGTGTACGGATCGGGCGTTCCCCCTCCCCGGGGCGCAGCCAGGCGTCCCTGGCGCGGTCCTCGGCCATCATGGCCTCGGGGACCCTGGTCTCCCGCATCCTGGGCATGGTGCGCAACGCCCTGATCGTCATGGCGCTCGGCGCCACCGGGTCGGGGGCAGCCGACGCCTTCAACACGGCCAACAACCTGCCCACCTACCTGTACAACATGATGATCGGCGGGATCCTCAACGCGATCCTGGTGCCACAGATCGTCCAGGCACTCCGACGCCGCAACGGCGAGGAGGTCGTCAATCGCCTCTTGACCGCCGCGGCCACGCTCATGCTGGCGGTCACGTGCATCGCGACCGCGGCCGCGCCCCTCATCTTCACCCTCAACGCCAACTCCTTGGCTCAGGGGCAGTGGCGCGCGCTGTCCTTCGCCTTCGCGTTCTGGTTCATGCCCCAGGTCTTCTTCTACGGCCTGTACGCCCTGTGGGGGCAGGTGCTCAACGCCCGCTCGAGCTTCGGGCCCTACATGTGGTCCCCGGTGCTCAACAACATCATCTCGATCGCCTCGATCCTGTTCTACCTCCACCTCTATGGCCGCTACAGCGCGGGTCAGAGCGCAGAGGTCTGGGACTGGACCCGGATCACTCTCATTGGAGCGACGACGACCCTGGGCATCGCGGTCCAGGCACTGATCCTCTACATCCCCCTGGTGCGCTCCGGCTTCCGGCCACGCATCATCTTCGGGGTGCGGGGCCTGGGGCTGGGCAAGACCGTCAAGGTGGCCCTGTGGGCGCTGGCCGGAGTGGGCGTGGCCAGCCTGAGCAACTGGATCACCTCCAACCTGGGCTCCTACGCGGTCACGGCCTCCGAGCAGCCCGAGTACGCGGACGTCATCGTGCCCTCGACGACCATGTGGCTCAACGCCTACCTGGTGTACATGCTGCCCCAGTCCCTCGTGGTCACCTCCATCATCACCGCCCTGTTCACCCGGATGAGTGAGAAGGCCGCGGCCGGGGACGCCGCCGGCGTGCGCGAGGACCTCTCCCTGGGGCTGCGCTCGGCGGGTGTCTTCACGGTGCTGGCCACCGCGGGCATCTGTGTCCTGGCCGTCCCGGCCCTTCAGCTCTTCACCCCCTCGATCTCCCTGCCCGAGGCCCAGGCCAGCGCCCCCATGCTCATCGCGCTGGCGCTGGGCATCGTCCCGCAGGGGATCTGGTTCGGGACTCAGCGGGTGATGCTGGCCTACTCCGACACCAAGCGGCTGCTGCTCGCCGACGTCGTCGTCGGTGTCATCCCGGTGATCCTGTGCGTCATGGCCTACTTCGTCGCTCCGGCCAACCACTGGATGACCTGGGCGGGCGCGGCCAACACGATCAGCCAGATCGGGGGCTGCGTGGTGGTCATGCCCATGATGCGCTCCCACCTGCCCAGCCTCGACGGCCGAAAGATCGTCACCACCCACCTGCGTCTCATCATGGCGGTGGCGCCCGCGATCATCGTCGGGATCCTGCTCAACATGATGCTGGGCAATGTCGACGCCGACTCCTCCCTGGCCAACATGTCGGCAGCACTCGGGCACATCGCCGTCGTCGCCACCGTCATGTCACTCATCTACCTGCTGATGGGGCGTGTCGTCGGGATCGAGGAGATCACGGTCGCCTTCCGGCCCTTCTCACGGATCCTGTCCACGGTCGGTCGTCGTCTGCCCGGGACACCCGGGCGAGTGGTCCTGGCGGCGGCGGCCTGGTTGTCACCGCAGGAGCCACCGGCTCAGGCGACTGCTCAGATGCCCGCCGTCCAGACACCGGCACCACCGCCGCCACCCCCAGCGGCTCACACGGTTTCAGGTCCCTCGGGTGTTTCGACGGACCCGACGGGGCATGGTGCTGTTGGCTACACCTCCGGCGGCACCCAGGCGGTCGCGCCCGCACCGCCACCACCGGCTCAGGCGCGGACCCACTCCTGGGGACAGCCGGGTCAAATGGGTCCGCAGCACCCGGGCGGCCACCCGTCTCAGGCCATGGCGGGCCACCCCCAGGACGGACGGCCCGTCCACCCGCTCGCACCGCCACCACCGGCGCCCTCGCAGGCAGTGGCGCCGCCACCGCCCCCCAGTGCCGATGCCGCGGCAGGCTCCTCCCACCACTGGCAGACCCCGGGGCACGTCCCGGCCAACGCACCCGGGAGTATCCCGCCGTCGCTGCCAGCCAGCATTCCCCCTTCCCGGGTGGCCACAGGGCAGTCCGCCCTCCACCAGTCACATGCCTCCGCCCACACGGGCCACATCACCCCTATCCGGCGCCCTCAGACAGTTACGATGGGGACAACTGGTTCAGATGGACAACCATCTCAAGGAAGGAGACGCATGTCGGAGGCGACGCCGATCGGCAGTGGTCGCTACGGGCTCCTGGGAACGCTGTCCACCACGCTGCCGCGCATTGTCAGGCACCGTGGCGTCGACACGATCCTGGATCGAGACGTCACGATCCTGGTTCTCACCGATGCGACGCTTCATCGCGACAACGTCCTGGAGTCGGCCAGCAGGGCGGTACTGGTCGAGGACCAGCGTCTTCAGCAGGTCTATGACGTCGAGCGCGCCGAGCCATCCGTCATCGTCACCGAGCCGCTGACCGGACGCACCTTCTCCTCCCTGGTCTCCCGGGGTATGTCCCCGGCGCAGGCGCGCGCCATCATCGGTGAGACCGCGCAGGCGCTCGACGCCGGTGCACGCAAGGGCCTGCACCACCTCAACCTGTCTCCCGAGTCCATCCGTATTCTTCCCGATGGGACGGTGAAGGTCAGCGGCCTGGGGATCGAGGCCGCCGCCCTCGATCTGGAGAGCCGGGTCGCCGGCCATGACCCGTCGGCCGCCGACCGCGCCGACGCCCGTTCCCTGGTGGAGATCCTCTACTACGGTCTGACCGGCCGGTGGCCGGGCAAGCGCCCCGGCATTCCCTCCGCGCCACGACTGGGCGGCGTCCCGGTCAAGCCCTCCACTCTCGTGCCGGGAATCGACCCGGTCCTGGATGAGCTGTGCGAACGGACGTGGAGCAGCCAGCCCCCCATCTCCTCGGCGGAGGTGGCGCGCTCACTGGGCACCTGGGATCAGGTGACCGGTTACCACGAGTCCGGCACGACGCATGCCCCCTCGCCCCAGCGTCCCTCGTCGGGCGGCGGTGTCACCGGTGGGAGTGGCTCCGGCACCAACGCCACCGCAGGTGCGACAGCCGCCGTCAGTGCCGCGGGAGCCGGCGTCGCCAGCGCGGCTCGCGGAGTCCTCGACAGGCTGCGGCGCAGTGGTGCCGGCAGGAGCACCACGGTCAGCGCCCCGGCAGGACAGGGGGCACCCGCGCCGGTTCAGCCGGAGCCGGCACCGTCCGTGCCTGCCGCTACCGACGCACCTGCGGAGCGGACCTCCGTCATCGAGGCGGCCTCCGTTGCCGCAGCACCGACCACGCCGGTCCCTGAACCTCAGCAGCCCGAGCCGGCGGCTGCGCAGGAGCGGTCCGCCGACGACGTCTATGTCCAGGTCACCGGGCCGACGAACCCGATTCCGAATGTCCTGTCGACCGCCTCCGAGACAGTCCCCGGGCCGGCACCGGTTCCGGCCGAGCCCTTCACCGGCAGCTTCCCGGCCTTCGAGGACGACGAGGACGAGGAGGTCGACCCCGAGACCGCTCGCCGGGAGCAGCGCACGACCAGCTCCATCCTGGTCACCTTCGTCCTGATGGTCGTCGTCCTACTGGTGGTGGCCAGCTACATCGTGTACCAGACGATCGGCATCCCCTTCGCGGACAAGGACCGCGCGGCCGCCGACACCGTCCCCTCGGCCAGTGCTCAGAAGGCCGATGAGGGGGGCGGCCAGCAGCCCGCGCCCCAGGAGACTGCGGCCCCACCCGAGATCGCCGGCGTCAGCGTTGTGGACGACTCCAGTAAATTCGCTTCCTCGCAAGCTGGATTCCTCACTGATGGGGACACGAGTAATGAGTGGTCCTCTCATTACTCGGCGACTCCTGAGACGGATCCGGTCGACATCCAGATCACGCTCAAGAACCCCGCCAAGGTCTCGGAGATCGATCTTCAGGGCACCACCAGCGAGGGAGGTCAGGTCGAGGTCCACGCATCGGACGCCAACGGCACGATACTCGCTACGAACTCCTTCACTGCAGGTAACACCACGTTGAAGATCGACAAGCCTGAAGAGGTCAACACCATCGTCATTCGGATCACCCAGCTTCCCCAAAATTTGAAGAGGACGGACAACTACAAGGCCACAATGACGGAGATCACACTCAAATAAGATCTTCTCCGGGAACAGGCCGTATTGATTACCAGTTACCCCAAGTGACCGCACACTGCGGCCCCATCCGCTCGTCAGGAGAGTCATGATTCACGACGTCGTTATCGTCGGCTCCGGCCCCGCCGGCTACACAGCCGCCATCTACGCGGCCCGTGCCCAGCTCAACCCGGTCGTCCTGGCCGGCTCGGTGACTGCGGGCGGCGCCCTGATGAACACGACCGAGGTGGAGAACTACCCCGGCTTCATCGAGGGGATCATGGGTCCCGAGCTCATGAACCAGATGCAGGAGCAGGCCGAGCGCTTCGGTACCGACATCCGCTACGAGGACGTCACCGCCCTCGAGCTGGAGGGCGACGTCAAGCGCATCACCACCTCCGACGGCGTCTACGAGGCCCGCACGGTCATCATCTCCACCGGCTCTGAGTACCGGCACCTGGGGATCGACGGGGAGGAGCGCCTCTCGGGCCACGGTGTGTCCTACTGCGCCACCTGCGACGGGTTCTTCTTCAAGGACCAGGACATCGTCGTCGTCGGTGGCGGGGACTCGGCCATGGAGGAGGCCACTTTCCTGACCCGCTTCGCCCGCTCCGTGACGGTGGTCCACCGCCGTGATGAGCTGCGCGCCTCGGCGGTCATGGCCAAGCGCGCCCAGGAGGACCCGAAGATCTCCTTCGCCTGGAACTCGCGAGTCGTCGAGCTTCACGGCGAGGACTCGCTGACCGGTGTCACCCTGGAGGACACTGTCACCGGGGAGCGCCGCCAGATCGAGGCCACGGGCCTGTTCGTCGCCATCGGTCAGGTGCCGCGCAGCGAGCTCGTCGCCGACGTCCTCGAGCTCGACGAGGCCGGCTACATCAAGGTCGAGGTTCCCTCGCAGCGCACCCGCATTCCCGGGGTCTTCGCCTGCGGTGACGTCGCCGACCCCACGTACCAGCAGGCGATCACGGCGGCCGGATCCGGCTGCCGCGCCGCACTCGACGCCGAGCACTACCTGACCACTCTGCAGGCCTGACCCGGCGCCTCTCTCCACCCAGCACGGGGCGGGCAGGCTCCGCCGACGTCGGAGAACCGGCACGCCCCATCCCGACTCACCCATTCACAACGTTCGAGGAGAACAATCATGTCTGAGGCTCTCGCCGTCACCGACGCCACCTTCGAGGAGGAGGTCCTCAAGTCCGAGGTGCCCGTCGTCATCGACTTCTGGGCCGAGTGGTGCGGCCCCTGCCGCCAGATGGCGCCGATTGTGGACGAGGTCGCCACCGACTTCGGTGACAAGGTCAAGTTCGTCAAGGTCGATGTGGACGCCAACCCGGCCACGGCCCGCTCCTACGGCGTGCGTTCCATCCCGACCTTCGCCGTGGTGCGCGACGGCGAGATCTTCCACCAGTTCAGCGGCTCGCGCCCGAAGGCCTCCTTCAAGGCCGAGGTGGAGAAGGTCCTGGCCTGAGGCTTGGGCTTCGCCCCTCTTCTCATTCTCACACATCGGCCTCGCTGAGCCGCCCCCTCACGGGTGTCTCTCGGCGGGGCCGATGTATTGTCCCGCCGATTGTCTGATGTCTGGTCTCGCCGCCGGGCGGTCGTCACCGCATCTGTCACCCACCGTCACGGCCCCGTAGAATCGCACCGGAATCGCACGCGGCAACCAGGGCATGCGACACGGCAAGAAAGCGGCACATGCAGCACACCCAGTACATCTCCACCCGTGGCCAGATGGCACCAGCGGGGTTCACGGACGTTCTTCTGGCGGGCCTGGCGCCCGACGGCGGCCTGGCGGTACCAAGCCGGCTTCCCGCTCTGAGCCCCGAGCAGCTCGAGGCCTGGCGGCCCTTGGGCTACGCCGACCTGGCCACGGAGGTCATCGGCCTGTTCGCCACCGACATTCCCCGGGAGGACCTCGCCGCACTGACTCGAGCCGCCTACGGCCAGGAGCGGTTCCCACAGCCGGTCGTCCCTGTCACCGAGATCGACGACGTCGCCGACGGCCTTGCCCTCGTGGGCCTGTCCGAGGGGCCGACGATGGCCTTCAAGGACCTGGCCATGCAGTTCCTGGGGCAGGCGATTCCCTATGTTCTGGCCAAGCACGGCCAGGTTCTCAACATCCTGGGCGCCACCTCCGGTGACACCGGCTCGGCAGCCGAGCACGCTTTCCGGGGGCAGGAGGGTGTCAGTGTCTTCATGCTCTCGCCGGCCGGCCGCATGAGCCCGGTGCAGCGCGCCCAGATGTACACCCTCCAGGACGCCAATATCCACAACATCGCGGTGCGCGGCGTCTTCGACGACTGCCAGGCACTGGTCAAGGCGCTGAGCAACGACGCGAGCTTCAAGGCCGCCCATCACCTGGGTGCCGTCAACTCCATCAATATCGGTCGGATCGCCGCGCAGGCCGTCTACTACGTGTGGTCCTGGCTGCGGGTCACCGATGCGGTGGAGGAGGGGCGCCGCGCCGACACCCGCATCGACGTATGCGTGCCCTCGGGCAATTTCGGCAACATCTATGCCGGCTTCCTGGCTCGGTCCATGGGGGTGCCGATTCGCCGTCTCATTCTGGCCACCAATGAGAACAACGTGCTCGAGGAGTTCTTCACCACCGGCATCTACCGGCCCCGCTCGGCGGAGGACACCCTGGCCACCTCCAGCCCGTCGATGGACATCTCGAAGGCCTCCAACCTGGAGCGCTTCATCTGGGCACTGCTGGGGCCGGAGGTCTTCATGCAGCGCTGGGCGGAGCTGGAGACCACCGGCACGCTCGACCTGCGCGATCAGCTTCCGCGTCTGCGTGAGGAGTTCGGCTTCGTAGCCGGGACGTCCTCGCACGCCGACCGGCTGGAGACCATCCGCAGCGTCAAGAAGCGCTCTGGGAGCCTCATTGACCCGCACACGGCCGACGGCGTCACGGTCGCTCTGCGCGTCATGGAACCCGGTTTCCCCACACTCGTCATGGAGACCGCCAAGGCCGCGAAGTTCCCACAGACTGTGGCCGAGGCACTCGGGAGCGAGCCGGAGACTCCTGACGTCGTCGCCGATCTGCTCGCCCGGCCCCAGAAAGTGGAAACGATCGACAACGAGGAGGCTCCCTTGCGTACTCTCATTGAGGAGCGCGCTCTGAGCCGCTGATCGACGACGCCACCCGCAAGGGTGCTGGCACCTCACCGCGCCGCGCATTGTGCCCACGATGCGCGGCGCGTCCTTGCCCGGTCCGTTTCGTCGTTCTGGCCCGGGCGGGGTGATTCGCTTGTTTCACGTGAAACACCGCGGAATACTCTTGGCCCGCCGGCTCCTGACCACTGCTGCGTCCGTGGCAGACTTGGGTGCACGGACGCAGCAGTGGCGACCAGGGAAGGACCTCAGGTGAGTGAGAGCAGTAACCAGGTGAAGGGCAACCGACTCGATCCGTGGCTGGACAGCTATGCGGCACGAGCCCACGGCCTGCGTGCCTCCGAGACGCGGTCATTGTTCGCCGTCGCCTCACGTCCCGAGGTCGTGTCACTGGCCGGCGGAATGCCCAACCTCAAGGACCTCCCGCTGGAGCGTCTGGCTGAGGCCACCTCGCGGATGATCCGCGAGGACGGCGGCCGGGCGCTGCAGTACGGAAACGGGCAGGGCATGCCACAGTTGCGTGAGCAGATCACCGAGGTCATGGCTCTGGAGGGCATCAGAGCCGACCCCGAGGACGTCATCGTCACCACCGGCTCTCAGCAGGCCGTCGACATCGTCACCGAGCTCTTCGTCGATCCGGGCGACGTCGTCCTGACCGAAGCACCCACCTATGTCGGCTCGCTGTCCATCTTTGCGACCTACCAGGCCGACGTGCAGCAGGTACCCATTGATGCCGGAGGCATCATTCCTGAGGCCCTGGAGGAGGTGATCGTCCGCCTCGAGCGGGAGGGACGCCGCATCAAGTTCTTCTACTGCCTCCCCAACTTTCACAACCCCGCCGGAGTGACGCTCACCGAGGAGCGTCGTCCGCGGGTCATCGAGATCTGCCGGCGGCACCACATCCTGATCGTGGAGGACAATCCCTACGGTCTCCTGGGCTTCAAGGGGCAGACCTACACCGCGCTCAAGACCCTCGCACCCGACGACGTCGTCTACCTGGGCTCCTTCTCCAAGATCTTCGCCCCGGGATACCGCGTGGGCTGGGCCGTGGCTCCGCCGGCCGTGCGGGAGAAGATGAAGCTGGCCTCGGAGGCGGCGATCCTGTGCCCGTCGTCGGTGGGCCAGTTCTCGATCTCCATGTACCTGGAGCAGTTCGACTGGAAGCGGCAGATCGTGGACTTCCGATCCATGTACCAGGAGCGGCGCGACGCCATGGTATCGGCGCTGGAAGAGTTCCTACCCATGTGTCAATGGAACGTCCCCGACGGCGGCTTCTACGTGTGGGTCCGGCTTCCAGAGGGACTCGACGCCAAGGACATGCTGCCACGCGCAGTCACCAGCCTGGTCGCTTACGTCTCCGGTACAGCCTTCTACGCCGGAGGTCGGGCAGGGCAGGACCATCTGCGACTGTCCTTCTGCTATCCCGAGCCGACCGAGATCCGCGAAGGGGTGCGACGGCTGTCCGGCGTCGTGAGCCGCGATCTTGAACTGCTGAACCTGTTCGGCCCTACCCACAGCCCCCATCAGTCCGAAGGCGTCCACGCGCCCGCACCCGACCAGATCTGAGGTTGACGATGAACCAGTCTCCACTCCGTATCGCTGTCCTCGCCGGCGGATTGAGCCACGAGCGCGACATCTCCCTGCGCTCAGGGCATCGTGTCGCCCAGGTGCTCAAGCACCTCGGGCATACCGTGCTCGTCCTGGACATTGACGCACGCACCATTGGATCACTCAGGACCTTCGGACCCGACGTCGTCTGGCCCTTGGTTCACGGCGGCCCCGGGGAGGATGGGGGTCTGCAGAATGTGCTCATCGCGCTGGGACTGCCGTATGTCGGCACGCACTCAGACGGCTGCCAGCGGGCCTCCTTCAAACCAACCGCGAAGGCGAGCGTTCGCACCGGCGGAGTGATTACTCCTGACTCGTTAACACTTCCACAATCCTATTTCAGTCAAATGGGAGCGCAGGAGGTTCTTACCGTCGTCGCAGGTCATCTGGGTCTTCCCGTGGTGGTGAAGCCCCATCAGGGGGGCTCTGGCCTTGGTGTCTCTTACGCATCGACAGCGGATGAGCTGCGATCGGCGATGGTGGCCTGCTTCGCCTACGACGAGCGCGCCCTCATTGAGCGTTACGTCCCCGGGACTGAGCTTGCGGTCTCCGTTGTCGACACAGGAGAGGGGCCGCATGCGCTTCCGCCCGTTGAGGTCGTCACCGATGGGCAGTACGACTTTGATGCACGGTACAACCCGGGCCGCTCAGAGTACTTCGTTCCAGCACGGCTGGATGACGCGGTGATCGAGACGGTGAAAGCCACTGCTGTCACGGTTCACACCACGCTCGGACTGGGTAATCTCTCACGAACCGACCTTATCCTCGATGATGAGGGGACACCGTGGTTCATTGATGTCAATGTCATTCCGGGAATGACGGAGACATCCCTACTGCCCATTGCTGCCGAGGCAGAGGGGTCGTTGGAGGAACTGTATGACGCGTTGGTCAGGAACCCACTCGTTCATCCGTAGTTCCGACTCGGTTTCACGTGAAACGGTGGCTCCACTCGATACGAGTGGAGCCACCGTTGTATTCGGCCACCACCCTACGGCGATGTTCTGTCGACATGAAAGATCCCGTCTCTTCCCTCAACGATGCTTCAGCAACAGCAGCACGCCTCTGGTTTCACGTGAAACCAGGAGTTAGTTTGCGTCAGTCGTCGTTCCCCCCAGTCAACACCTTCCCAATCGTTGAAGCACGCCAAGACTCCAACGGGGTAGGGGCTGACCCTCACCCAGGTGTATGAGGTCATGACGTTGGTAACGTGTGCTGGGACGCAGGTGGCAGGAGCCTGGTTGCCGCAGGTGGTGTGGGGTCGATGGTCGTTGTCGTGGTGGCTCCACACCGCGACGGCATCGCGGCGCTGCTGCTGTGAGGAGTAGGGGCGTGCGTAGAGGCACTCCTCGGCCAGGATGCGGTTGTATCGCTCGACCTTGCCGTTGTGACGTGGGGTGTAGGGACGGATCCTCTGGTGGCGTGAGGCCAAAAAGGTGATTCGTGGTGAAGGTCTGGGCGCGGCAGCTCGCCCCGTTGTCGGTGACGACCCGCACGAGCCTGGTGATGCCGTGGGCGGCGAAGAAGGTCCGGGCACGGCAGAAGAAGCCGATCGTGGTGGAGGCCTTCTCGTCGTCGAGGGCCTCGGTGTAGGCCAGGCGGGAAAAGCCGTCGATGGCGGTGTGCAGGTAGGTGTAGCCAATCCTGGTGCTCTTGCCCCGCTTGGAGGCCTTCGCCTCGGGGGTACCGCGCCCATGAGCCCGCCAGCCTCCCTTAGGTGGGATGCGTCCAACCTTCTTGACGTCCAGGTGGATCATATAGCTCGACGAGCGGGCCAGGATCGGTTTGCCGGCATCGTTGGTCTGCCCAGTAGAACCGGGTATCGCCTCGGCGGCCACACAGGCGATAGGACGACCTGCCTGGACACGCATCACGAGCCGGTAGCAGCCCTAAGGCGTCAACACAGCGTTACGGTAGGTCATAACAGCGGGACTTTTCTCCTGTCGGAAGGATGATTCGACACCACTCATCCTGACAGCCCGGGGTCCCGCTGCCCCCAGGCACCCCGTGACTGCAACCTCAAAGCCCACAACAACTAGACCTGCCTCAATGTCTCAAGACCATGAACGACATCGCATACCGGCAGGACGACGGGCATGCGAATGCCCAGAATCGTCCCTGTTTCACGTGAAACCAGGACCAGGAGTCGATCTGTATGGCCCGAGAACTTCTCATGTGCGTCGACAGCCCTGTGCCTGCTCCTTGAGTGCATGACACTTCATGCGTCATTGAGACTCCTCTTGGAGAACTGAAACAGCTGTCTCGCGTTCGGAGAGTATCTGTGTTCCCATTCGAGGTACGTCCGGCGCCGTAGGAAGTGAAGAAAAGTAGAGGAGTTCGGGCCGACATTGCCTGGACACCCACGCCCCACCGATACGGACCGAGGCGACCGCGTGACCTCCGATAGAAGAGGCCAGAGTACGCATCAGCGCCCAGCGCAAGCAGTCGGTACAGCTTTCCGTGTTTCACGTGAAACCCGGCCCGTCTGAGGTATCTCCGACTCCTAGTTCCAAGGTGGTTGTCGGTGCCGGCGCCAGAATCCGGGAGAGGAACTCACGGTGCACCGGGGAGTGGCAACCCCTTCAGTTCATACCTACTGGATCGTGCTGGCCCCTAGGAGCGCTGTGCACGTACTCTCTCGTAAGAATAGACCACATTCCAGAACTGCGGCTGCGGTTAACACCACCCCCATCCCGAACCAGAACCAGCACCCTGCTGTGGCCCGCAGTTCTATGTGGAATACAGCGGAGGATTCGCGCTCATTGTTCCCAACGTCGGGACGTGGCCAGCTGATATCTGCTCCCTCTGTCATGGAAGGACGTCGAGCCCTTCACCGGGAGCAAGCGGTGCCGTAACCCCACGAACTGGGAGAACCCACGTGACACGACAGAGTGACTTCTGGACCTGAGCGCTACGAATGATGGACGCTCTCAACGGAAGCAGCTACGTCCGCTTCTCACAGTATCCACCTCACCCTCATCGACAGAGCGCTGTTCAAGCATTCCATGACAGCAATTGCTGACCACCCCTCCTCCGGTACCCGCCGCACGCTGTCGACCCACAGAGCCCGCGTCAACGGCCCGACAACCTACGGTTCTCCGCTGTTTCACGTGAAACATGTCCTGAGGCGCCAATGCATCATCGACACAGACCCAGGACAGCCCGTCAATGCACGTCGGTGCGCTCGACTCGTCTGCTCCATATCGATGCATAGCACGTGTTTCGAGGGCAACAGAGTCAAGGTCTGTCTTGTCGATCCAGTTCAACAACAGGCCCTCCATCTGATCGAGTACGTCGTCGTCCGGTCGCTGACCTTGTCTGTACGTAGATCGACGTCAGATCCGGTTCCCTTTTCATAGCAAAGACGCGGACCGATATCTCCTTCTGGGGAGGGGTCGATCACTCAATCCCGCCCTTCATTGAGACCTCATGTCCGTATTCTCATGAGTTCCATCAGCCACATCTGAAGAAGCAAGCCCGGCTGTCACCTCTCCTTTAGTTTCACGTGAAACCGCCAGTCTCACGAGGTCCTCATGGTCTTGCTGCCTCTGATCCGCAGTTTTTGCGATGCGCATCATCATGCAGCATCGACATCGGTCATGGACCGAGGCAAGAAGTCAGCCCGGCCGCACCATGCTGTCCATCCGCGCACGAACGGTCACACGCATGGGGAACGCCCAGCCCTATCCTGAACGAACGGGATAGCGGCTCGCCTTCAGTTTCACGTGAAACCAAGCGAATCACAGATCGTCCCGGTAACAACACACTCCTAGATCCATTCCTGATAACGGGGCCAACACGCTTGAGAGCCGCTCAGGTTCGTGGCTATCCGTCCTGCGTTCCTTCTTAGGCGCCCACGACGCACTCGCAGGAGTGTCCGAACGAGAACATGAATCTCCCGGACTTGAGTCCACTCCTGCTGGGTACCCCAGAGGAGCGGCCTTACGCGACCCTTTCCGGAATCTGGTTACAACACCTAGCGTGGCACCTCATGATGCTTCGCTCGTCCAATAGGTGCTTCTCAGTCAACGAGCTGCTCCAACCTCAGCACACCCCGGGACACGTTCCTGGTCGTAACCGATCCCTTTGTTTCACGTGAAACATCGAAAGTTCTGACGAACTGACTTTGAAGCGGCACGCTGTTCTGCTCTACCCGTCTGCCCTCATAACAAGCAAGGGATGCACGCTCGCGTGTTTCACGTGAAGCCTGCGACCGCCGATGACCAACGTTAGTTGGCACTCGCTGCGCTTCCCGCTCTTCCTGACATCACCCAAGAACAGCCAGGTGCATGCTGGTTTCACGTGAAACACGGTGTACTTGCCAGAATCACACACGCACTTGCTGTCGTCATCGAGAACAACGGTGGGGCCGAGACATTCATTGTCTCGGCCCCACCGTGGCTCGCACTATCAGCGCAGGCTACTCCTCATCAAGGGATGTCCCAGGCGCCAGCGCATCGACAAGGCGGGCAAGATCCTCTTCTCCGGCGAACTCAATGGTGATACGCCCCTTCTTCGCTCCCCGCGTCACCTTCACGCGAGTGTCGAAGGCATCGGACAGACGGGTCGAGAGCGCTGGGAGAGGGGTGCTCCGAGCACGCAGTACCTTCGGCTGACCCGATTCCGGCTCGGGTTCCTCATGAAGCGCGACGAGTTCTTCCGTGGCACGCACTGAAAGGCCCTCGGCCACCACACGCTGTGCGAGCCGCTCCATCTCGGCCGCATTGGGGAGGCCCAGAAGCGCACGAGCATGTCCCGCTGAAATGACATTCGCGGCAAGCCTGCGCTGCACCAGCGGTGGCAACTTCATGAGACGCAAAGTGTTGGAGATCTGCGAACGCGACCGAGCGATCCGCTCGGAGAGCTCAGCGTGGGTGCACTGGAAGTCCTCCAGAAGCTGCTGGTAGGCCGCGGCCTCTTCCAAGGGATTGAGCTGGACGCGGTGCAGGTTCTCCAGTAGCGCGTCACGCAACAGATCAACATCATCCGTGTCCCGAACAACTGCTGGAATCGTCTCCAAGCCGGCTTCCTTGGAAGCCCGAAGACGACGCTCACCCATAATGAGCTCATACCGCTGTTCCTCTCCCGAAGCAGTCGGCACTTGCCGGACCACGATTGGCTGCAGCAGACCCACTTCCGCAATCGAGGCCGCCAGTTCTGAGATGTCCTCTTCATCGAAAACCTGACGGGGCTGGCGGGGATTCGGGTGGATCAGTTCCACCGGAATCTCAGCGAAGCGGGCGCCTGGCACCGGGACAAGACCGTCGGTGTCCGCAGAGTCCTGCTGGCCATCGGTGTCCTCAGAAACGTCGACATGAGTCACAGAGGTGCCCGATGACGGGTCCTCCTCGGTCTGCTCATTCTCAGAGGCGAAGGACTCACTATTGCTGACCGCCGACTTCTCCTCCGCCGTTTCACGTGAAACATCAGGAGTGGCTGGCACTGAGGTCGATTCCGGAGCCGATACCGCAGTCACCTCGTCCTCGACGACAGTAGACTCACGCGAGGGTTCCTCCACCGGAGCGGACACTTCCTCCGTGGCCTTCTTGGTCGCACGCTTTGAAGCGGCTTGAGCGGCTGAACGGGTCCGCTTGGTGGAGGTCGCCGACGACGATGCCTTCGCGGCCTTCTTCTCTTCGGCCTGAGCCTCAGCCTTCGAGTTCGTTGTGGTTTCACGTGAAACCGGCGTCGTCTGCTTGCTCTGAGCAGCCGTCTTGGATGAGGTCGTTGACCGGGCCGAGCGGCTCTTGGATCCACGCTTCCGCTGAGAAGGAGCCAGGAGAGCAGAAGTCAGATCGCGAGTACTCCGCGCCTCCGAAGCCGGCTCAGGCTCTGAAGCGACGTACTCGGCATGAGCAGCCGCATCGTCGTCAAGCGATTCGTCCTTCCGCGAGTCAGGGAAGAACACATCGGAAGGACGAGACGCAGCAGGGACTTTCTCCTTTTGCGCCTCCGGGATCAGCGCCTGCAGACCCCGTCCGAGTCCGCGCCGTTTCTGAGCCATCAGGCTTCCTCGCCTTCAATTCGGGGAGCGCCCCGCAGAGCAACCTCACGAGCCATTTTCTTGTACGCAATCGCGCCGGTGGACCGGGGATCCCAGAACACCACAGGAGCGCCGAAGGAGGGAGCCTCGGCAACACGGATGGAACGTGGCACCTTAGTGTCCAGCGTGGCATCAGGGAAATAGGAACGGACTTCGGACTCCACCTCACGCGCCAGCGTGGTGCGTCCGTCAAACATGGTGAGCACAATCATGGAGACTCCCAGTCCCGGATTGTGAATGCGCGCGATCCTGTCAATGGAGCGCGTCAACAGAGCGAGTCCTTCAAGGGCGTAGTACTCAGCCTGCATCGGAATAAGAACCTCATCGGCAGCGACGAAGGCATTGATCGTCATTATGCCGAGGCTCGGTGGGCAATCAATGATGACGTAGTCAAGGGGCTCCAGACCCTCGGTTTCACGTGAAACCAGGTAGTCCACCAGTGCACGCCGCAGACGTGACTCCCGCTCAGCGGTGGAGATGAGCTCTATCTCGACAGCAGCTACGTCAATGGTCGCAGGTACGCACCACAGCGACTCGCAGAATCGCGTCTTGGTGACAACGTCCTTGATGAGCATGGTGTCGACGAGGACGTCATAGATGGAGGCACTGTCTTCATCGTGCTCCACCCCCAGTGCTGTTGAGGCATTTCCTTGTGAGTCCGCGTCAATGAGCAGGACGTGCAACCCGCCTTCAGCTAAAGCGGCTGCAAGATTCACTGCGGTCGATGTCTTTCCGACGCCACCTTTTTGGTTGGCGACTGCGATAACACGAGTCCGCTCGGGATGTGGGAACTCTCCACCCGCTACCTCGTCTAACGCGAGGTGCTCGGCCTGGAGCTGATCGAAGATAGACGATCCGGACAAACCTGCTTCTCCTCGGACGGTGACCCAACAGCCCGAGCCAGTCGGGCAGTTACGAGTCTACGCGAGCAGGTCGATCCTTACGCGTTACACCGAACGCGCGCCGTATCTCAACGGTTCTTCGTGCGGCGAATCTCAACGACAGCCGTTGTTTCGTCGCCGGCTGTAACAACCTCATGAATAACGGCGACTGATAATTTTGCCTTTTTAATGACGTACTTAGCGTCATCGACCTCGTCCTGCGCCCGCATACCCTTGAGGGCGAGCAGGGCGCCCCCCGGCCGGAGCAACGGCGCCGTCAACCGCACCAACTTGGACAGGTTCGCCACCGCGCGAGCCGTCACCACGTCATAGCGGTCCTTGATCTCCTCGGCCCGGGCCCGCCGAACGGTCACATTGTCCAGGTCCAGCTCCTCGACGACGTCGGAGAGCCACTGAGTGCGTCGCTCCATCGTCTCAATGAGCGTCACGTCGAGGTCGGGTCGCAGCAGCGCGACGACAATGCCGGGAAAGCCTGCCCCGGAGCCCACATCGGCCACGCTTCCCCGAGCCGGCAGGAAGGGGACGACGGCAGCCGAGTTAACGATGTGCCGGCTCCACAGGCGGGGAAGCTCACGCGGCCCGACCAGACCGCGCAGCTCGCCCTCCTCAGCGAGCATCTGCGCGAAGTGCTCCGCCGCGGAGAAGGAGACCCCGAAGATCTCCCGCATCTCCGCCGTCGGCTCCTCCACCTGGGCCCGCTGCTCCTCACTCATGCTCAGGCCTGCTCCGAAGCGGAGTCGTCAGCCGCATCGTTGACGTCGGCCTTGTCGACAGCCTGTTCATCATTCTCATCGGCGGGCAGGACCACGACGTATCGGTGCGGCTCGGCGCCCTCGGACTCGGAGACCAGTCCGGCGGCGGCAACGACGTCGTGACACACCTTGCGCTCGAAGGGGTTCATCGGCTCCAGGCTGACGGCCTCTCCCGAAGTGAGCACCTTGGTGACCGCCTCCTGGGCGACCTTGGTGAGCTCGACACGACGGTCAGCGCGGTAGCCGTTGATGTCGAGCATGAGGCGGGAACGGTTGCCGGTGCGGGCCTGAACCGCGAGGCGGGTCAGCTCCTGAACGGATTCCAGCACCTCTCCGTCGCGTCCGACGAGGTCGGCGAGCTCGCGCTCATCGCCCTCCTCGGAGGCGACCACGGCAATGGAGGCGCGCCCGTGATCGATGTCGATATCGATATCGCCGCCCAGGTCGGCGATATCGAGGAGCTCCTCCAGGTAGTCGGCGCCGATCTCGCCCTCCTCCTCGAGGCGCGAGACGGTGTTGCTCACGGGGCGGCTCACGGCCTCCTCCGCTGACTGCTGGGAGGAGTCGTTACTGTGCTGCTCACTCATAATGTCATCCGTATCTGTGATGGGAACCGGGTTCGTCGCCGCTGAGCGAGCCTCAGCGGTTGCGCTTCTTCTTGGCCTGGACCTTGCGTCGGGCCGCCGCCTCGCGACGCTGGCGGGCTCGGCGCTCATATCGACGTCGAGCGATCTCCTCATCGCTGAGGCCACCACTCTTGGACGACGTCGACTCCTTCGCCTCGTCCTCGTCCTCGATCTGCTCGACATCGGAGTCGTCAGCGAGGTCGGCAGAGGCATCGCTGCGGGACTCGCCGTAACCGCCGGCCTTCTTCTGCCGGTTCTTGCGCACCGGCTGCACCCGCTGGCCTCCGGTACGGCCCTCGGCCTCGGCCTTGGCGACCGCCTCAGCCCTTTCCTCCTCCTCCAGGGAGGGCAGTCCCTTGCGCGCCCGCTTGGCATTGATGCGGGCGCGGTACTTCTTCTCGGCCTCACTGCCGGGTGCGGGCATGTTGCGGATGGTGAAGAACTGCTGACCCATGGTCCACAAGTTGGAGACGACCCAGTAGACGAGCACACCGATCTGGAAGTTGACGCCGGAGACGGCGAAGATCACCGGCATCACGTACAGCATCATCCGCTGGGAACGGATCATGGGGTTGTCGGAGTTGAGGGACTCCGTCGACATGTTCTTCATCGACAGCTGCGCCATGGTGTACCACTGCGTCACCGACATGATGATGATCATGGCGACCGTAACGATCTTGACCTGTGTGTCGGAGCTGCTCAGGAAGGAGGAGGACAGGCTGGCGCCGAAGACGCTGGAGGCCTGGACCTGCTCGGCCAGCTGCTGCGTGAGCGGACCGATCGAGGGACGGCCGTACTTGCCGGTGGCAACCGCACCCAAGGAGGCCAGCACGCGGAAGAGGGCGAAGAAGATGGGCATCTGCACCAGGATCGGCAGGCAGGAGGCCATGGGGTTGGTCCCGTGCTTGCGATAGAGCGCCATCATCTCTTCGTTCATGCGCTGGCGCGACTCGGGGTCCTTCTTGCCCTTGTACTTGGCCTGAAGCGCCTGCAGCTCCGGCTGGAGGAGCTGCATCCCACGGGAGGCTCGGATCTGCTTGACGAACAGCGGCATGATGAGCAGCCGCACCACGATCGTCAGACCGATGATGGACAGCACCCAGGCGATACCCGGCCCATCGGGGAACCCGATGAGGACCAGGGCCTTGTGGATCGTGACCATGACCCAGGCCACGGCCACCTTGAGCGGCCACAGCAACGTGTCCATCCGTACTCCTTGTATGAGGGTTCTCGTGCGAGAGCGGTATCAGTGTGAGCTCAGGGTCTGAGCCGGCATCGTATCCATCGGTTCACCAGGTTCAGTCAGGGGTCCTCGACCGTGAACCTCGGAACGTCACGGGGATGGTGGTATCGCCACTGCCCCTTGTCCGGGACATGGTCGACTCCACCACGGGTCAACGGGTTGCATCGCAGCAGACGCCACAGGGCCAGCAGCGTGCCCTTGATCGGACCATGCACCTCCAGCGCGGTGACGGCATAGGCCGAGCACGTGGGGTGGTAACGGCAGGAGGCCGGCAGGGCCGGAGAGATGAAGCGCTGGTAGAAACGCACTGGAGCCAGGAGGGCTCGCGTCAACCACTCGCTCATCGCTCACCCGCGACCGACCGGCTCATCGCCGGTGCCCTTCGACCTGGCGCTCCCGGCACCGGCTCAGAAGCCGATCCAGGTCCCGTCCCAGGGTGGTGCTGTCGGCGCCGTCGGCACCTGCGAGTCCGCGCACGACGACACGGGTTCCCGGCTCGAGGGAGCCGACCCGCTGCGCCATGAGGGCTCTGACCCGGCGCTTGACGCGATTGCGGCGGGTCGCCAGCGGTATCTGCTTCTTGGGCACGACGACGCCGACGAGAGCCGGGGAGTCATCCCCTCTCCCGCCGGCGTGGTAGTGCACGACCAGCCTGCGATTCCCGCAACGCGTACCCCGACGAATCGCGGTAGTGAAGTCCTCACCCCGCGCTAGTCGGTGCGCCGCGCCGAGCACCTCAGGCGGCGAGGCGAACGCGGCCCTTGCGGCGCCGCGAAGCGAGAACGGCACGGCCTGCGCGGGTGGACATGCGCTTGCGGAAGCCGTGCACCTTGGCACGACGACGGTTGTTCGGCTGGTAGGTCCGCTTGCTCACGGGCTTAACTCCTGCTTGAGGTGATCGGAACAGTGCATCGCGAGGTTCGCGGCACTGTCGCTCGTGCGGCTGCCCCATGGATCGGGACCTGACTCCGCGCGAACGTCTGCAACAGCCTACGTTTGGCCCTCTTGCCGGTCAAACGAATGTGGCCGACTGTGACCACTGTGACCGATGGCGTCATCCACAACCTCTTCACACGTCATCCACAACCAGGGTCGGCCCATATCCACCGCTGTGGGAAGAACTCCGTCCACAACCTTGCGGATATGTGGATAACTCACTGATCTGTGTGTATCTTCTCAGAAGCCCCGTCAATGACGACACATCTGTCATTCCGTGGGCTCGCAACACATGATCGGAGCCACTCGCACCTACTTTTTTCAGAGTTTATTCTGAACGTTGTCTGTGAGTCATCGCTCTCTGTGTCCCCAGGTGTGGACAAGGCTGTGGAGAACCAGCATGATGGGACGCCCGGTCAGACCTTCCGGTTCGCCAGTTCCACACAACCCTGTCATCATCGACACAGGACCCGGCCGGCGTCGGTCGGGCTGCATTCACCGGGTTCATCAACCATTCCGATCAGGAGTCCGTC